>JAIRJX010000338.1 GCA_031260425.1 Gemmobacter sp. | reverse complement strand
AGAAAACATGAAAGACCGTTTTTCCACTTACAGTCAGGTCCAGTTGACCCGGCGCGGCATGTTGATGAGCATGAGTGCGGCAGCCGGCCTCGTGACCGCGGGGGGCTTTCCCGGCGCGGCGCTGGCTCAGGACATGCCGCTGGTGAAAATCTACGGTGTGCCCACGGCCGCGCTGAAGGACTGGGCCCCCATGGAGAAATCCATCGGGGTCAAGGCCGAACTCAGCGGGTCGAGCAATGATGTCGGCATCTTCATGCGCGACGTGATGGGGGCCAATATGGGGGATCAGGTCGATATCTTCGTCTTTGAATCCGGCACCGAGGACATTCTCGGCCCGCAGGGGCTTTATGCCCCGCTCGACGAGGCCAATCCCGAACTGACCCTCTGGGAGCGCACCTCGGACGACTGGAAGCGCTCGGCCGTGGTTCAGGACCGTGACGGCAAGCAATGGGGCGTGCCGGTGATCGGCAATGCCGACAGCTTCGGCTATTTCCCTGAAAAGCTGGGCCTTTCTCCCGACAGCACCGAGGAACTCTCCTGGTCGCTGATGTTCGAGGATGAATCGACCCGCGGCCGCGTGGCTTACGGCAACGCCTATACCTATTCGATGGGCGTGGCGGCGCTTTACCTTCAGGAAAAGGGCGCGGCGAGCTTTGCCAATATTGCCGACATGACCCCGGAAGAGGCGAAGGCGGTTGCCGACTTCCTGATCGAGCGCAAGAAGGCCGGCCAGTTCCGCACCCTCTATGGTGCCTTCGAGGAGCAGATCCAGCTTCTGACCAACAAGGAAGTGGATGTGATCAATTGCTGGGAGCCGGCGGTGCGCGAGGCCAATCTGGTGCTCGGCCCGGATGCGACCCGCTATGCTTATACGAAGGAAGGCTATTTCAAATGGGGTCACGGCGCCTATATCGCCGCCCAAGCTGCGGATCGCGGTAATCTCGATGCGATCTACAAGGTGCTGAACTACTTCCTCAGCGGCGAATATCGCGCCCTGCAGGCGCGTGATCGCGGCTATGCCGGCCCGAACATGGATCTGGGGGTGGAATATGCCGAAGCCAGCGGCTGGAGCGCGGAGGAGGTCGAAGCACTGAAGGCGACCGAAGCCAAGGTGAGCAAGAAGTTCTCGAAACCCTATGTCTCGACCACCACACCGGACAATGCCGGCGCGATGGAAGAAGAGTGGCAGCGCTTCATGAATGCCTGATCGCCCACCCGGGGGCAGCCGTGCCCGAAGCCGGGCCGACATGAGGGCGCGGCCCCGCAACGGGCAGCCCCGGATCGGCGCGCTGATCCGGGGGCAAGGACAGATCCCGCTTCCGGTTTTCCGGGGGCGGGCAGGCGAAGGCGCGAAGCCCATGAACCGAGCTGCGACATCGGGCTTGCGACACCGGGGCGCATGACGCAGAGATTGGATGAACAAGATGCCGGACAGCATGACACAGGCGAAACCGGCGACCGGGACGGGAGGTCGCAGCTTGCGCGCGCTTCGGGCGCGGCTTGCCGGGGTGAACCTGGCGGTCTCGGCGATCCTGCTGGCCTGGATCCTGTTGGTGATCGTGCCGATCGTGGTGCTGTTCGTCTTCAGCTTCTTCTCGACCGTGCAGTTCCGCACCGTCTATGAACCGACGCTAGACACCTGGATCGGGCTTTTCTCATCGGGGCGATGGGAAGTGACCTTGCGCACCCTGCGCATCGCCCTGACGGTGACACTTTTCGAGTTGGCAATCGCCTGGCCCTTCGCGCTCTGGCTGGCCAAGGGCTGCCGTTCGCAAACCACGCGGGCGGTGTGCCTTGCGATGCTGACCATCCCGTTCTTCCTCGACATGTCGTCGCGCGCCATCGTATGGCGTGCAATCCTTGGCCAGTCGGGACTGGTCAACACGATCCTGACCGGAACCGGGCTGACTGACGCGCCGGTGGAATGGCTGCTTTACTCCGAAGTGGCGGTGCATTTCGGCATGATCGTCAGTCTTTTCCCGCCCATGGTGATGCCGATCTATCTGGCGATCACGCTGATCGACGACACGTTGATCGAGGCGAGCAACGATCTCGGCGCCTCTCCGGGGCAGACGCTGATGCGGGTCATCCTGCCCCTGTCGCTGCCGGGCGTCATGGCGGGAGTAGTCTTCTGCCTTGGTCCGGCGCTGGCGGCCTGGGTCGAGCCGGGAATGCTGGGGGGCGGCTTCGTCAACCTGATTTCCAACTCGATCGAAAGCGCCTATTCCGCGCTGCGCTACCCGGTGGTGGCGGCGCTCTCGGCTTTCGTGATCGGTCTGTTGCTGGTGCTGCTCGGGATCATGTATCTGGTGGCGCGCCGCTTCGGCGACCTTTCGGGTTCCTTCCGTATGCAAAGGAGCTGAGCCATGCAGGGACAAGGAACCTCCATCCCCGGAAATCCGGGCCGCCTTGGCCTCAGCTATGCGCCGATCTGGCGGCAGCTTGGCAAATGGGGCGGCTTTGCCATGCTGGCGCTGATCTATTTCCCGCTGATCTGGCTGATCCTGCTGTCGATCAGCCGCAACCCGCTGGGCGGCATTCCCGGCACCTTCTCACTGGAGCATTACCGCGCGCTCTTTGCCAACAGCGCCTGGCATGGCCCGATGCTGGCAAGCCTCGGGATCGGGCTGGGCATCGGGCTGATCTGCGCGGTCTGCGCGGTCATCGTCGGCCGTGCGCTTCCCACACTCCACAATCCCGGACGGGTGATCTTCCTGTTCGTCATCCCACTTTTCGTGCCCGGCATGTCGATGGGGGCGGCGCTTTTCATCATGGCGCGGGCGGCGCTCGGCCTGAAGCTTGGCTTCTGGTCGGTGGCGCTTGGCCATTTCGTCTGGGCCTTCCCCTTCGCGCTGCTGATCGTGCTGGTGGTGACGATCCGCTTCGATCAACGCCTTGTCGAAGCGGGACGAGACCTCGGCGCCTCGAACTGGCGGGTGTTCTGGGATATCGAATTCCCGATCCTTCTGCCGGGAATCGTGAGCGCCGCGCTTTTCGGCTTCCTGATGTCCTTCAACGAGTTGATGCGCTCGATCTTCCTGCGCGGCACGGTTGAGACCATGCCGGTCTGGAGCTGGATCCAGGCGGCGGCCCAGCAAAGCCAGGTGCCGATCATCTTCTCGCTGGCATCGCTTGTGCTTCTGATCACGCTGCCGCTGCTATGCGGCGTGTTCTGGATGCTGTTCGCGCGGGAGAGCCGGGAATGAATGCTTCCTCCCCGCCCCCCCGCTCAGCTTCCCGACGACTGCGGCATCCTTGGCATCAGTGCCTCGGCTGCCATTATCAGGTCCTGCGCCATGGCCCTGCCCGCCCCTACCGCATCGCCGCGCCGGATTGCGACCATGACGTTACGATGCTCGTCGTTGGCATGTTCGCGGTAATGGTCGGTGTCGAAAAGGCCGTTGAAGACCGGCCCGACCTTGAGCCAGAATCCCTCGATAACCTGCAAAAGCTCAGGGTTGCCGCAGCGCTGGTAGATGAAGAAATGGAATTCGCGATTGAGCTTCAGATAGAGGCGGGCATCGAAGGTCCGCGTGGTATCGGCGATACGGTTCAGAAGCGCCTCGACCTCGGTAAAATCATCTTCGGTGAAATGGGGCATCGCCAATTCCGTCGCCATCCCTTCCAACGCAACGCGTATCGGCAGCAGGTGACCGAAACGTTCGGCCGTCATCTGCGGGACCACGATGGAGCGGTTGGGAAGCTGCACGAGGATCCGCTCAGCCACGAGACGTTGCAGGGCTTCACGGATCGGGGTTGCCGAGATTCCGAAACCGTCGGCGATATTGCGGATCACCAGGGGCTGCATCGGCGCGAAGGTTCCATCAGCCATGCCCTTGAGGATCTGCTCATAGGCCTGGTCGCTCAGCGGTTCTCTCTGGATCCTGGTCATGCTTCTCTTCTTCGGAATGGCCACAAGACGGGTGGCCCCGCCGTATCTTCTACATATCTGTCCGTCCTGCCAGCAAGATATATCATATATCCCCGCGGGCAAACGCCACCCCGCCGGCACGGATCATCGCGCCGGCCGGCCCCGTTTCCGCGCCACGCCAAGGAGGAGCATCCCCGTGCTGCATGAAGCCCTGCATTTTTATCCCGGCGGAGATCGCGCGGTCGAGGTGGAACTTGGCGATGGCATGGATTTCGCGCTGAATTTTACCGTCCATCGCCTGGTGGCGGCGCTGCGCGAGGCGCAGATCGCCGCGATCGAGGATCTGATCCCCGAACTGGCCTCATTCCAGATCACTTATGACCCGGACCGTATCTCATACGAAGACCTGATCCGCGAGGTCGCGGCCATCCATGCGCGGATCGGGTCGGATGTTTCCGGCGCCTTGCCAAGCCGGCTTATCACCATTCCAGTGCAGTATTTCGATGATGAGACCGCAGAATGTATCGCGGATTATCGCAAGGCCCAGCCCGGAAAGATGCCCGATCCAGAACTTCTGTGCCAGCTCAACGGGCTTGAGGGCCGCGCAGCGCTGGCGCGTCGTCATGCCGGCACCGAATACTGGGTCGCGGCCCTCGGCTTCTGGCCGGGGCTCTGTTCGCTTCTGCCGCTGAACCCGAAGTCGAGGATCACCGCGCCGAAATACAATCCGCCCCGAACCTGGACGCCGAAAGGCGCCATCGGTATCGGTGGCGCCCTGTCCTGCATCTATCCCGACCGGACGCCAGGTGGTTATCAGTTGATCGGCCGCACGCCGGCGCCGACCTATGACGGCGCGCAACGGCTCCCCGCCTTCCGCGACAGTCTGGCGTTGATCCGGGCCGGTGATCGGGTGCGGTTCCGCCCGATAAGCCCCGAGGAATGCGCCTTCATCGCAGCCGAGGTCGCAGCGGGCACCTATGTTCATGACATCGTGGAATATCAGATTTTCTCGGTCGACCGCTATCTCGACTGGGCAAGAGCACAGGGAGAACAGGCATGAAGGCGGGCTCCGTCACCGTTCTGAAGCCGGGGCTGGAAACCACGGTGCAGGAATTGCCGGGAAGGATCGGCCATCTGGAACAGGGTTTCCCGATGTCCGGGCCGTTCGACGCCTGGTCCTTTCGTC
>JAIRJX010000255.1 GCA_031260425.1 Gemmobacter sp. | reverse complement strand
TTCTCGGGTGAAATGAAGGGTATCGAGGTGCCGCCCGAACGCGCGCCCTCGATGATCGACGAATATCCGATCCTGTCCGTTGTCGCGGCCTTCGCCGAAGGCAGGACGGTGATGAAGGGCATCAAGGAATTGCGGGTGAAGGAGAGCGACCGTATCGACGCCATGGCGCGCGGGCTGGAAGCCTGCGGTGTGCGGATCGAGGAGGATGAGGATACATTCATCGTCCATGGCATGGGACCCGGCGGGATGTCCGGTGGCGCTACGGTGGAATCCCGTCTCGACCACCGCATCGCCATGAGCTTCCTCGTCGCCGGCATGGCCGCCGAGCAGCCGGTCTGCGTCGATGACGCCTCTCCCATCGTCACCTCCTTCCCGATCTTCGAGGGGCTGATGATCGGCCTCGGCGCTACGCTTGAGCGTGGGTAAGGGACGGAGGGCGGGGGGCTGTCTGCCCCCCGACGCTTCCCTTCGGGAAGCTCCCCCCGAGGATATTTTTGAACAGATGAAGCCAGGGGCTCTCCTCTTGTTCATCATCTGTTCAAAAATATCCTCGGGGGGTGAATTGAGCGCGATGCGCTCAAGAGGGGGCGCGAGCGCCCCCTGTTCTGTGACGGAAGGGTAAGGCGGAGCGGCATGACAAAAGTGTTTACCGTGGCGATTGATGGGCCGGCGGCGGCGGGAAAGGGGACGATCTCGCGCGCGGTGGCGGCGCGGTTCGCCTTCGCACATCTCGATACCGGGGTGCTCTATCGTGCGGTGGGGGTGAAGGGCGGCGATCCGGTGGTGGTGGCGCGGGGCCTTTCAGCGGAGGATTTGGTGCGCGGTGATCTGCGCTCGCTGGAGGCCGGACAGGCGGCGAGCCGGGTAGCGGCGATCCCCGAGGTGCGGGCGGCGCTCTTGGAATTTCAGCGCCGCTTCGCGCGGCGTGCGGGGGGGGCGGTGCTCGATGGTCGCGATATCGGCACGGTGATCTGCCCGGAGGCCGAGGTGAAGCTCTACGTTACCGCCAGCGCCGAGGTGCGCGCGCGGCGTCGCTGGCTGGAACTGGGGGGCGAGGATGCGCCGAAGCCCTATGAAGTGGTGCTGGCGGAGCTGCATGAGCGCGACGCCCGCGATATGGCCCGTGCCGAGGCGCCACTGAAGCCGGCGGCGGATGCAGTCGTGATCGACACGTCGGAAATGGGTATCGAGGCGGCTGTTGCCGCTGCGGTGGAGCGGGTTGCTGCGGGATTGGCCATGTCAGGGCGGATCGACGCACCCGGGGAATGATCATGAGCGTTTCGTATATCGTTCCGCCCCAGCGCGGTGTGAATCCTTCTCCTTGTCCGGAACAAGGCACGGCACGTGATGCCGGGCAGCGCTGCGCCCTTCGGGCGCTTTGGTGACGGTGGTGCAGGGATCAGTCATGGGTGCGGTTGCGCCATGAAGTGCAACCACACTCGTCGGAGCGCTTGTCTACGGGCGGATGCCGTCCTCCGTTATGCGGTGTGGCGAGGATCGGAAGGTCGCGGGCTTTTCACGTGACCATACCGGGGCACCGGCGGAGTGGGCGGTCCGGCGGGGCGAACGTTTTCCCAATGGCGGTTCGCCTCCGTCCGGGAGACAGGCGGGCACTTGCGCTCTGGCGGTTTTCCTTGCCATGCGTGCACGGGGGGGCTATAGGCCTCCATCCCGGGCGGATTCACCCCTTTTGCGGGGGCATCTCCCATGGGGCCATCAAAGACCGGCGGAGCCAACCGCATGGCCTGAAAACCATGACAAAGGACCAACTGCATATGTGCGCCAAAGTATCCATGGACGAATTCGAAGCCTTGCTGAAGGAAAGCTTCGAGATTGACACCCCCGAGGAGGGCACGGTTGTCAAAGGCAGGGTCATCGCCATCGAGGCGGGCCAGGCCATCATCGACGTCGGCTACAAGATGGAAGGCCGCGTCGACCTGAAGGAATTCGCCAATCCCGGCGAGGCGCCGTCGATCAATATCGGCGATGAGGTCGAGGTCTATCTGGACCGTGTCGAGAACGCCCGGGGCGAGGCCGTCATCAGCCGCGACAAGGCCCGCCGTGAAGAGGCATGGGATCGTCTCGAAAAAGCCTATGCCAATGAGACCCGCGTGGATGGCGCGATCTTCGGCCGCGTCAAGGGCGGCTTCACGGTCGATCTGGGCGGTGCCGTGGCCTTCCTGCCGGGTTCGCAGGTCGATGTGCGCCCGGTGCGTGATGCCGGCCCCCTGATGGGGATCAAGCAGCCCTTCCAGATCCTGAAGATGGACCGCCGCCGCGGCAATATCGTGGTGTCGCGCCGTGCCATCCTGGAAGAGAGCCGCGCCGAACAGCGCGCCGAGGTGATCTCGAACCTGTCCGAAGGCCAGACGGTTGACGGTGTGGTCAAGAACATCACCGAATACGGCGCCTTCGTCGATCTGGGCGGTGTGGACGGCCTGCTGCACGTGACCGACATGGCCTGGCGCCGCGTCAACCATCCGTCGGAAATCCTGTCGATCGGTGAGACCGTCAAGGTCCAGGTCATCAAGATCAACAAGGACACCCACCGCATCAGCCTCGGCATGAAGCAGTTGCAATCCGATCCGTGGGATGCGGTCGAGCGCGCCTACCCGATCGGTTCGGTCCACAAGGGCCGCGTGACCAACATCACCGACTATGGCGCCTTCGTCGAGCTTGAGGCCGGTGTCGAAGGCCTGGTCCATGTCTCGGAAATGAGCTGGACCAAGAAGAACGTCCATCCCGGCAAGATCGTCTCGACTTCGCAGGAAGTCGATGTCATGGTGCTGGAGATCGACAGCGCCAAGCGCCGCGTCTCGCTCGGTCTCAAGCAGACCCAGCGCAATCCGTGGGAAGTCTTTGCGGAGCGTCATCCGGTCGGCACCGCCATTGAAGGCGAAGTCAAGAACATCACCGAATTCGGTTTGTTCATCGGCCTGGAGAACGATATCGACGGCATGGTCCACCTCTCCGACCTGTCCTGGGACAGGCGCGGCGAGGAAGCCATTCAGGACTACCGCAAGGGCGATGTGGTGAAGGCCGCGGTCACCGAGGTCGACGTCGACAAGGAGCGTATCTCGCTCTCGATCAAGGCGCTGGGCGACGACACCTTCACCGAAGCGGTGGATGGCGTGAAGCGCGGCTCGGTCATCACCGTGTCGGTCTCGGCCATCGAGGATGGCGGGATCGAGGTCGAATATAACGGCATGAAGTCCTTCATCCGCCGTTCCGACCTTGCCCGCGACCGCACCGACCAGCGCCCCGAGCGCTTCCAGATCGGTGACAAGGTGGATGCGCGCGTGACCAACGTGGACAGCAAGACCCGCCGTCTTGGCCTGTCGATCAAGGCGCGCGAGATCGCGGAAGAGAAGGAAGCGGTGGAACAGTACGGCTCCTCCGATTCGGGCGCCTCGCTGGGCGATATTCTCGGCGCGGCCCTCAAGGGGTCGGACCGCGGCTGATCTGCAGCTCCCGATTGTTGACCCAGGCCCTGCCAATCGGCGGGGCCTGTGCCATTTGTGCGGGTTTTCACCGTCTTGCCCCGCCAAGCTACGACAATCGCACGGCTTTCCTTTGTGCCTTGGGAAATCTTGCTTATAGTCGCCCTACAACTGAAATGCGGGCCGCAAGTCATATCGCGCCCCGGGGGGGATATTTCGGATGATCCGTTCGGAACTGATCCAGAAGATCGCGGAGGAGAACCCGCATCTTACGCAACGTCACGTCGAGCGGATCGTGAACACGGTCTTCGACGAGATCATCGAGGCGCTGGCGCGTGGCGACCGGGTGGAATTGCGCGGTTTCGGCGCCTTCTCGGTCAAGGCGCGCGAGGCGCGGGTTGGTCGCAATCCCCGCACCGGCGAGGCGGTGGCGGTCGACGACAAGAAGGTGCCGTTCTTCAAGAC
>JAIRJX010000203.1 GCA_031260425.1 Gemmobacter sp. | reverse complement strand
CAGCACCAGCGGGGTCGGTCGGGTCGCACCGGCACCGGATTGAGCCGGCGCGGCGCGGACCATGCGCGAAAGATCGTCGCGGTAGGGGTCCTCGCGTTCGGTCTCGTTCACCGGCTTGGCGGCGCCGGCACGGCGTTCCGCCACGACGGCGGCAGCGGCGGCTTTCAGATGCGCGATGGTTGACAGGCGACGACGGTTCTCGGGCCCGCCCATCTTGCTGTTGGTCTCGGCAATCAGCCTCGACATTGCCGCGTCGCCCTCGGCCTTGCTCAGCGGGCCACGTGGGCTTGTGGGGGGACGATGGACCTGGTGCACCGTAGCGACCGGATGCGGAGTTGCAGGCGACGGTGCCGGCTGCGGCGGCGCGCCGGGTCCGGCCGCGACGGATTCGGCCTCCACCTCCGCCAGTTCGCGCATCAGATCGGCTTCGTCCTCCGCCGACAAGGCAACATCGGGCACGACCTCAGACACCACCGGCGGTGTATCCACAGCATCGGAGGCCAAGCGGCGGATACGGAGAACCCGGGCGCGGCCCCGTTCGCGCGGTTCACTGACCGCAGCGGTTTGGGATGCCTGCACGGCGGTATCCGTGGCCGCCGCATCAAGCAAGCCCTCCACATCCTGGTCCGCCCCGGCCGCGATCAACACCGGCTCGTCCACCGTCTTCTCTGCACCGGGTCCGGTCGGCTCCAGTTCGGCAAGCACACCGGACAGGTCCTCCTCCGGCTCCTCGTCAGCAGCGACGGATTCCGCCGCGGATTCCGGGGTGCCGGGTACCGGCATCAGTGTATCGTCCCACAGCTCACGTCCGGCATTAAGGTCGCCCTGCGGCTCCGGCGGCTCGGCGGCGCTCTTCTCATCGATGACGGCCGCGGCTTCCGGCTCGGCGGCGGGAGCCAATTCATCCTTCATGACGGCAGGGCACTCCGCCTCTGCAAGAGGCTCATCGGCGGGTTCCGCCTCTGCCGGCAGAGGCTCGACCGGTACTTCTGTTGTGACGGAACCGATAGGCTGATCGTCCTCAACATATTCCATCGCAGGCGCGAAGGCGACGCCCCCCGCCTGGGCAACAGCAATGCGGATGCGCGACAGCTTGGCGGCAACACTGTCGTCGGTCATATCGCCGGACGCAGATGATTCGGCGAGAGACGCCGCCTCCGCAATATTTTCGGCCACGGGCACGGGATTTGCCGCCTCGGGCTCAGGCTCTCGCGGCGGTGGCAGGCGCGACGCGTCCGGCGCCAGGTCAGCCGCGCGCAACACCACGCCGTTCCCGTTGATCTTCGCGTCCACCCGGCGCTGGATCTCACGCTCGGCGATCCGGTGCAGCATTTCGGCATCGGGGGTGGGCGGCTCTGCGCCGAAATAGCGATCCTCGGCTGCAAGGTCACGAAAATACTCAGCGATCGCCTTCATCATGCTGAAGGGATCATCGAACTTCTCCAGCGTGCAGGAGAAGGTGCCGTAGGACACCGTGAGTATCTTGTTTGCTCCGGTCATCGGATGCTCGCTTTCTACAAACCTGTCCCGCCATTCTACCCGGGCACCGCTCAATTCCGTGGACAGATAGGGGTAATTTAAAGGATTGATTGTGGCGACGACGCCGAAACCCCGCCTTAATTCGGGACAGTATCTGCATGAATCACCCGATTGTCGAATCCTCGGACGCGGTCACGCTGATCGCAGGCGGGCCCTGTCGAAAACGTGATCTGATGCTGGCAATGCGGCGGGCGCCGGTCGTGGTAGCGGCGGACGGCGGGGCCGACCGGGCACTGGCGCTGGGTGTGACGCCTTGCGCCGTGATCGGGGACCTTGATTCGGTGTCGAAGCGCGCGTGCGCCGCACTCGGGGCGGGGCGGCTGCACCGGATCGCGGAGCAGGAGAGCACGGATTTCGACAAGGCCCTGCGCTCAATCCGCGCGCCCTTCGTGCTGGCGGTGGGAGGCACGGGCGGGCGGACCGATCATGGGCTCGCGGTTCTGAACGGATTGCTAACGCATGCCGCGACGACGGATGCGATGCCTTGCCTGCTGATCGGACCGCAGGATGTGGTGTTTGCCGCCCCGCCGGAGATCGTGCTGGCTCTGCGCCCCGGTGACCGGCTGTCACTGTTCCCGATGGCACCGCTGCACGGCGAAAGCCGGGGGCTGTGCTGGCCGATCGATGGGCTGGACTTCATGCCGGCGGGGCGGATCGGCACGTCAAATCTGGTGACGGAAAACCGGGTGGAGCTGCGGTTCGACACTCCTGGTATGCTGGTGCTGCTGCCAAGGAACCGACTGGATGCGGCGCTGCATGCGCTGCGCCGATAGCGCAGGATCCGGGCGGTGCGACATGGGCAAAGTGGCTATACTCCCGGCATGACACAGTATCTTCCTGATCCCGACCTCCTGCGCCAGGCCCGGCTCGCCCGCGATCCGTCCTGGGACGGGCAGATCTGGGTCGCCGTCGCCTCGACCGGGATTTTCTGTCGGCTTAGCTGCCCGGCCCTACCCGCGCTCGAACGCAATTGCAGCTTTCACGCCAGTCCGGCAAGCTGCTTCGCTGCGGGGTTCCGCCCGTGCAGGCGCTGCGATCCGCTGGGCGCGGCCATCGCCGATGAAGCAGCGCTGGCCCGGGCCTTGCCGGATCTGACCGGCCGTCCTGTTTCTGCCGGGGCCGACATGTGGGCGAGCCTGATCGAGACGCCGCTTGGCGGCATGATCGCGGTCTGTGACAGCGCCATCCGGCTGCTTGAATTCGTTTCGCGCCCCATCCTTCGACGTGAAATGCGGGCGCTGGCCGTGTGGGGCACGGTCGGGATCGGCCACACACCACTTGCCGCGCGGCTGGAAGCGGCGCTGCATCGCTATTTCGCGGGAGAGAGCGGAGCGTTCGACCTGCCGCTCGCCCCGCTCGGCACACCTTTCCGGCAGGCGGTGTGGCAGGAGTTGCAACGCATTCCCGTGGGCGAGCGGATCAGCTATTCCACCGTGGCGGCACGTCTCGGCCGTCCCGATGCCGTGCGCGCGGTGGCCGCTGCAAACGGCGCGAATCCGATCGCCATCCTGATTCCTTGCCATCGGGTGGTCGGGGCGGATGGTAGCCTGACCGGCTATGGCGGCGGATTATGGCGCAAGGAACGGCTGCTCGCGCTGGAAGCGCAGGCCATGCCCGGTGAATCGCTTGACGCTGGCCGGATTTCCGCCTAAACGGCGGCGGTGAAATACGGAACCTGCCGGCAGGCGGGAGCCGTGGGTGTTACTCCGGGCCGGGGCCGCTGGGCAAGAGTCCGAAAGACAAGGAACAGCACGATGTCGCGCGTCTGCGAACTCAGTGGCAAGGGGCCGATGGTCGGCAACACCATCAGCCACGCCAACAACAAGACCAAACGGCGCTTCCTGCCGAACCTGAACGAAGTGTCGCTGATCTCTGATATCCTGCGTCAGTCGTTCAAGCTGCGTGTTTCGGCGGCTGCCTTGCGCACCGTCGATCATCGCGGCGGGCTCGACGCCTTCCTCGCCAAGGCGAAGGATGAGGAACTGTCGGACAAGGCACTGAAGATCAAGAAAGAGATCGCCAAGGCCCGGGCCGTCGCCTGAGCATCGGCGCTCCTGCGGCGTTTTGCCCCGCCCTGCGGCGGGGCTTTCGCATTTTTATCGGCCGAAAAGGCCGCAGGCCACACATATGGGCAACTGGGGCGATACCTGCTAAAATTCCTCCATGCCGCTGCTGACCCTCCTCCCGCGCCTGATCCTCGCGCTGGCCTTTGCCACTGGCGGGGCCAGCATGATGATGACGCGGACGCAGGGCCCGGCCGCTGTGACGGTCGTGCTCTGCACCGGCATGGGCGAGGTCGGCCTCAGCCTTGATGCACGAGGCAATCCGATCGCTGCGGGGCATCCCTGCCCGGACTGCACGCCTGCCGGCTATGCGGTATTGCCGGAACTCGACCTCTTGCCGCAGCCGACCGGGCACACCAGCATTTCCGCCACGGCGATCCTCTCGCTTCCGCTGACGCAGGACATGCCGCGGCCACAGGCCCGCGACCCGCCGCGCCCGTCCTGATCCCGTCTGACCAACCGGAATCACAAGGATAGCAACATGTTTCGTAAATCGCTCCTGGTCGCCGCCGCGACCCTTTTTACACTACCCGCCTTTGCCGAAGACATCACCGTAACCGGCGCATATGCCCGTAGCACCGGCAGGATGGCCAAGACCGGCGGCGCCTTCATGGTGATCGAGAATCACGGGGCCGAAGCCGACCGCCTGCTTGCCGCCGCCTCCGACAGTGCCGCGAAGGTGGAACTGCACGGTCACAAGATCGACGACAACGGTGTGGCACAGATGATCGAGGTGAAAGAGGGCTTCGCAGTCCCTGCCGGCGGCCATCATGCGCTGGCACGCGGTGGTGATCATATCATGCTGATGGGGCTGACCCGGCCGCTCGCGCAGGGGGATACCGTCCATATGACGCTGACCTTCGAAAGGGCCGGCATCGTTACCATCGACGTGCCCGTCGATCTGGAGCGGCAGGATGACGAGGCGGGCGGGATGCAGGACACGGGCCACAACCACGGCAGCACCGACTAGGAGGGATCGATCATTCGTCCAGGATGCTCATACGGGGACCCTGACGAAATCCCCGGCGCCCAGATCTTCGTCCCGTAGCAGCGCGGAGTGCAGCCCCGACCGCAGGTGGGGTGTGGTCACTTCATGGTGACGCCCCGGCTGGCGCCCATCCCCCGCTTATGTCATCGAAGCGCCTGCCAAGGAGGCGGGCGCAACACAGCCGGACGGCACTTGAACAGGCCCCGTGCGGCACTTCAGCAGCGCCGCCCACGCGCCCACATGGCTGCCCCTTGGGGGAGCCTGACTGCCCATCCGCCCCGCCCCCGGAAAATCCGCTTCCCGGCCCTGTGCCGACAGGCTATATCCGCGCCCATGATCGAGCTTGACCGTATCCGCAATTTCTCCATCGTGGCGCATATCGACCACGGCAAATCCACCCTCGCCGACCGTCTGATCCAGATGACGGGAACGGTGGCCGAGCGCGACATGAAGGCGCAGATGCTCGACTCGATGGATATCGAGCGTGAACGCGGCATCACCATCAAGGCCAATACAGTGCGGATCGAATATCCGGCGAAGGATGGCAAGACTTATGTGCTGAACCTGATCGACACGCCCGGCCATGTCGATTTCGCCTATGAGGTGTCGCGTTCGATGCGCGCTGTCGAAGGCTCGCTCCTGGTGGTCGACGCCTCACAGGGGGTGGAGGCGCAGACACTGGCCAATGTCTATCAGGCCATCGACGCCGGGCACGAGATCGTGCCGGTGCTGAACAAGATCGACCTGCCTGCCGCCGACCCCGACCGGGTGAAGGAGAATATCGAGGATGTGATCGGTATCGACGCCTCCGACGCCATCCCGATTTCGGCCAAGACCGGCCTCGGTATCCCCGAGGTGCTGGAGGCCATCGTGACGCGCCTGCCCGCCCCCAGGGGCGACCGCAACGCGCCCCTGAAGGCGATGCTGGTCGATAGCTGGTATGACAGCTATCTCGGCGTGGTCGTGATGATCCGGGTCATTGACGGTGTCATCCGGAAGGGCGACCGGGTCAAGATGATGCAGACCGGTGCGGTCTATGGCATCGACAAGCTTGCCGTTCTGAAGCCGCAGATGGTGGATATCACCGAACTGGGCCCGGGCGAGATCGGCGTGCTGACCGCCTCGATCAAGCAGGTGCGCGACACCCGCGTCGGCGATACCATCACCCATGAGCGCAAACCCTGCGCCGCACCGCTGCCGGGCTTCAAGCCCGCACAGCCGGTGGTGTTTTGCGGCCTGTTCCCGGTCGATGCCAATGATTTCGAAGCACTGCGCGACGCCATCGAGAAGCTGGCACTGAACGACGCCTCCTTCAGCTACGAGATGGAAACATCGGCGGCGCTCGGCTTCGGCTTCCGCATGGGGTTCCTGGGGCTTTTGCACCTTGAGGTGGTGCGCGACCGGCTGGAACGGGAATATGACCTCGATCTGATCACCACCGCGCCCTCGGTGGTGTTCCGCCTGCACATGAAGGATGGCGAGGTGCGCGAATTGCACAATCCCGCCGACATGCCCGATCTCACCTATATCGACCATATCGAGGAGCCGCGCATCAAGGCCACGATCATGGTGCCGGATGAATATCTGGGCGATATCCTGAAGCTGTGCCAGGATCGGCGTGGCATCCAGTTGAACCTGACCTATGCCGGCAGCCGGGCCATGGTCGAATATGACCTGCCGCTGGCCGAAGTGGTGTTCGATTTCTACGATCGGCTGAAATCGGTGACCAAGGGCTACGCCTCTTTCGACTACCAGCTTTCGGACTATCGCGAGGACAATCTGGTGAAGATGTCGATCCTCGTGAACGACGAGCCGGTGGATGCGCTGGCTATCATGGTGCACCGCGACCGCGCCGAAAGCCGGGGGCGGACCATGGTGGAGAAACTCAAGGAACTGATCCCCCGCCACATGTTCAAGATCCCGATCCAGGCGGCCATCGGCGGCCGGGTGATCGCGCGCGAAACCATTTCGGCGATGCGCAAGGACGTAACGGCGAAATGCTATGGCGGCGACGCCACGCGCAAGAAGAAGCTGCTGGAAAAGCAGAAAGAGGGCAAGAAGAAGATGCGTCAGTTCGGGAAGGTTGAAATCCCGCAAAGCGCCTTCATCAGCGCCCTCAAGATGGATAGCTGACGCGGCAGAGCCGCTCCGAGTCCGACCATATCCCGTCGTCGGGCTGCGGCGCTTCGTCGGCAATGGCGGTTCCGGCTTCCTGTGCCATGAACTCCTGCAGGGCGGCGACCTGCCCCGGTGCCAGACGCAGGCCAAGCTTGCTGCGCCGCCACAGGATATCGTCGGCAGTGCGGGCATATTCCTTCGCCATCAGCCAGCGCACTTCGGCTTCCGTCAGCGTGGCGCCGAAATCGGGACCGAGTTCTTCGGGGCTGCGCGCACTACCCAGCAGAGCGAAAGCCTCGGTGCCGTAGCTGCGGACCAGCCGTGTGGCATGGGCCCCGGTCAGGAACGGATAGGCCGCGCGCAGCCGGGCGATCAACGCCGCCACGCCGTCCACCGGGAAATCGCCGCCGGGCAGCGGCACGCCAGCTGTCCAGCCCTGTCCGGCCTGCGGGAAGAACGGTGAAAGCTTCGCCAGCGCCGCCTCGGCCAGCCGGCGATAGGTGGTGATCTTGCCGCCGAACACATTGAGCAGCGGCGGGCCATCGGTATCGAGGCCGAGTGCATATTCCCGCGTCACCGCCGTGGCCGACGAAGCGCCATCGTCATGAAGCGGTCGCACCCCCGAATAGCTCCAGATCACATCCCACGGCCGCACCGGGCGGGCAAGGTAGCGGCTGGTGCACTCGCAGAGATAGTCGCGCTCTGCCTCCGTGCAGCGGGCGTCTTCAGGGCGGGCATGGTGGTCGATGTCAGTGGTGCCGATCAGGGTGAAGTCCCCCTCATAGGGGATCAGGAAGATGATCCGCCCGTCGCTACCCTGGAAGAAATAGCAGCGGTCATGGTCATAAAGCTTCGGCACGACGATATGGCTGCCGCGCACCAGCCGGACGCTCTCGTCAGAGCGGACATGCACCACGTCGCGGATGACCTCGCCCACCCAGGGTCCGCCGGCATTGACCAGCGCACGGGCGCGATGGGTCATCAGGCCTTGCGGACCTTCGGTCTCGATCTCCCACAGATCACCGGCACGGCGGGCAGAGACAACACGGGTGCGGGTCAGGATGCTTGCCCCCCGCGCCTCTGCGTCACGGGCATTCAACACGACGAGGCGCGCATCCTGCACCCAGCAATCGGAATATTCCCAGCCGAGACGGAAACCCGGTTTCAGCACCTGCCCGGCAGGATCGGAAGCAAGATCGAGCCGTCGGGTGCCCGGCAGGATCTTCCGGCCGCCGAGATGGTCGTAAAGAAAAAGCCCCAGCCGGATCATCCAGGCCGACCGCCGCCCCTTCAACCATGGGAAAACCCGTCCCAGCAGCCGCGCGGCGGGCGTGCCGCCCTCGAACCGCATCTGAGACGAAAAGGGCAGCACGAAGCGCATCGGCCAACTGATATGCGGCATGACGGAAAGCAGCGTCTCGCGTTCCTCCAGCGCCTCGCGCACCAGGCGGAATTCGAAGAATTCAAGGTAGCGCAGCCCGCCATGAAACAGCTTGGTCGAGGCCGACGAGGTGCCCTGCGCCAGATCACCCTGCTCGGCCAGCGTGACGGAAAGCCTCCGTCCCGCCGCATCGCGCGCGATGCCGCAACCGTTCACTCCGCCGCCGATGACGAAAAGGTCGACCGGAGCGGTCTCAAGGGAATGGATGATGTGATCCAGGCTCATGTAATGCAACCCTGTTCGATATTGCGCGATTTATTCCATTTTATGCATATATTATGTTCGATTTCGCTCTATTTAGCAACAAAAATGCGCACACCGAGCTTGTGACGTTAGGTTGCAGTCTGGTCATGCCGTCTCTCGCTGTTCTGGGACGGCCCGGCATTCAGGATGCGACCCGGGAACCATGCACATGAGCGCTCACCCCGGGGTGCCCGTGCAGGCCCCTGTCCACACCCAGAAATAGGGCGCGAAAGGCGCCACCGGGCAATGCCCGGTCATGCCCGAGGTCGAGTGTCGGGGTGAAGAGCGGGGATCAGGGGTGGGCGGGAGATCACGGCCCTGGCCGCATGAGCGCCCGGGATGAATACCGGTCCGCTCTCACCGAGCGGGCCGCTGGACACTCGGCCGGGCGTATGTGCTGATGCGCTCCTGCGGTCCGGGCTTTCCGCTTCGCCTCATCAGCCGGCTGGCGAACACGAATCGGCCTGGCCGGACACCCATGGTTTCCGGGCGTCAGCTCGCGATGTGAATTTCGGTCCCCGCCCCGGCGCAAAGCTCTGCCAGATGCTGCGGCAACGGGGCATCGGTGAAGATGGCGTCGATCTCGGACAGGTTGCACAGCTTCACCGGCGCGCTGCGCGTCAGCTTTGCTGCGTCGGCCACCAGAAACACCTTGCGCGATTGCCGGATGATCGCCTGCGACACCCGCACCTCGTTCAGGTCATAGTCCAGCAGATCGCCATCAGCAGAATCCAGCGCCGAGATGCCGATGATGCCGTAATCCACCTTGAACTGCGCAATGAATTGCGAGGCGAGATCGCCCACCAGCCCGCCATCTGACCGGCGCAGCGCGCCACCCGCCACCATGATCTCGCAGGAAGGATTGGCGACAAGGATATTCGCCACGTTCATATTGTTCGTCACCACAGTGATCTGCCGGTGATGCAGCAGCTCACGCGCCACCGCCTCCGTCGTGGTGCCGAGATTGAGGATGACCGAACAATTGTCCGGCAGCGCCTGCGCACAGGCGCGACCGATGGCGGCCTTGGCGGCATCGTTCAGCGCCCGCCGCTCCTCATAGCCGATATTGCTGACACCGCTGCGGATTACCGCGCCGCCATGCACCCGGTCGAGGTGCCCGGCCTCCGCCAGATCCGTCAGGTCACGCCGGATGGTCTGGAGCGTGACACCGAAGCGTTCGGCCAGCGTCTCGACCACCACCTTGCCCTCGCTGCGCGCGATAGCCAGAATCTCGCCCTGACGGAAACTGAGCGCCACCTGAACTCCTTCTCCGGCCAATTATCCCGCCGGTCGGGACAGTGTTTCGCGCCGCCCACCCGGCTGTCAAGGCTCCGCAGCCAAGAACTGTGGCAGCCCGTCCTCCAGATCGTAGTAATCGCCCTTGTTGGCGGTGAAGATATGCCGAACCAGCTTCCCACCGGTCGCCCCGTCGATCGCCCCGGCCTCCACCGAGAAGGCGCCGCCCGTCGCCCGGAACCACAGGCTGGCGCCACAGGCGCTGCAGAAGCCCCGCATGCCGCATGCCGGCGTGCCATATTCGGCCAACGTGTCGCGCCGCTCCCAGACCAGTTCCGCCTCGTCCAGATCGAAGCTGGCGCTGAAATGGCCCGAAAGCCTGCGGCATTGCGTGCAGTGGCAGGCGATAATCCCACCCGCCGGAGCGGGCAGGTTGAAAGCGCAGCCGCCGCAAAGACAGGAGCCACGCAACCGATCGCCCGGCGGCGGGTGCTCTGCCGTGCTCTCCGGATAATAGTCGCCACCTTCTTCGGCGAGGATATGCCTGGCGATGTGAAGGCCCGTAATCCCCTCCAGCGCGCCGGGCGAGAAGGAGATCCGCGCCTCGCCCTCCCGCTGCCAGAAGAGCATGGCGCCGCAGCGTCCGCAATGTCCCCGCCGCGCTGCCGGCGAGGCGCGATACCAGACCAGCCCCTCCTCCCGTGTGAGCCGGAACTGCGCGTGCGGCGCCGAGGTCGCCGCCCAGTAATGCCCCGATTGCTTGCGGCATTGCGCGCAATGGCAGGCGACCACATCGCGCAACGGCTGGGTGACCTCGAAGGCCACCGCACCGCAAAGGCAGCTTCCCCGCATCATCTCATCCGGCATGGGCGAATACCTCGTCGAGAATGGTGGTCAGGTGGCGGGCATCCTCTTCGGTGAAGGCCGCCTCGGTATTGCTGTCGAGATCAAGCACCCCGAGCAGGACGCCGGTCGCATTGCGCACCGGGATCACCAATTCCGATCGGGTGGTGGAGGAGCAGGCGATGTGATCGGCAAATGCCTCCACATCCGGCACGAGCTGCACCTCGCCGCTCCGTGCCGCGGCACCACAGACCCCGCGCGAAAACGGGATGACCAGGCAGCCATGCCCGCCCTGATAGGGGCCGATCTTCAGCAATTCCCGCGCCACCACACGGTAGAAGCCGGTCCAGTCCGACATCGGATGGGCCTGATGAATCTCGCAGACCACCGTTGCCATCAGCGCGACCGTATCGGTCTCGCCATGGCAAAGCGCCGCGATCCGGCGGGAGAGTACGGGGTAATCGACGCTCATTTCGATCTCCGGAGTGATTGACCAAAGGTAACAGAGGACGACTTGCCGGGAAAAGGCCCAAATCCGGGCGGCGGGCCAGGCCTGGCGACCGGACGCCTCCATCGAATCAACGAAACAGACGGCTCCTCACGTCGGCCCGAATTCCCGGATGTGCGGTTTCCGTCCGGGCCTCAGCGCTCGATGGCGATCGCGGTGCCCTCTCCGCCGCCGATGCAGATGGCAGCGATGCCGCGCCGCAGCCCGCGCCTTTCCAGTGCGTTGAGCAGTGTTACGATGATCCGCGCACCCGATGCGCCGATGGGGTGGCCAAGCGCGCAGGCCCCACCATTCACGTTCATCCGTTCATGCGGCACGCCGAGTTCGGCCATGAAGACCATGGGCACCACGGCGAAAGCCTCGTTCACCTCCCAAAGGTCGACATCCTCCACCCGCCAGCCGAGGCGAGCCATCAGCTTGCGCGCCGCCGGCACCGGGGCGGTGGGGAAATCGCCTGGTGCATGGGCGTGGCTGGCATGGCCCAGCACGCGGGCGCGCACCACGCCCCCCTCCGCCATCGCAACCCGGGCGGAGGCCATGACCAGCGCCGCCGCCCCGTCGGAGATCGACGAGGAATTGGCCGCCGTCACCGTGCCGCCTGGCCGGAAGGCGGGCTTCAGCGTCGGGATCTTCTCGGGCCGGGCGCTGGCGGGCTGTTCGTCGGCGGTGACGGTGACCTCGCCCTTGCGGCTCGTGACGATGATCGGTGCGATCTCGCCCTCGAAAGCACCCGTGGCCTGTGCCGTCAGCGCCCGGGTCAGCGAGGCCAGCGCGTATTCATCCTGCGCCTCACGGGTGAAGCCGGAGCGGGCGGCGCAATCCTCGGCGAAGGTGCCCATCAGGCGGCCCCTGTCATAGGCGTCCTCCAACCCGTCAAGGAACATGTGGTCGAGCACCTCGGCATGGCCGATCCGCGCGCCGCCGCGCATCTTCGGCAGAATGTAGGGAGCGTTGGTCATGCTTTCCATCCCTCCCGCCACCATCAGCCCGGTGGCGCCGAGCGCGATCTGGTCATGGGCCAGCATCGCTGCCCGCATACCAGAGCCGCACATCTTGTTCAGCGTGCTCGCCGGCACCTGCGCGCCAAGCCCAGCGGCGAAGCCCGCCTGCCGAGCCGGGGCCTGGCCCTGGCCCGCGGGCAGCACACAGCCCATCACCAGTTCCTCCACCCGATCCGGGTCGATGCCCGCCAGTGCCGCCCTGATTGCCGCGCCCCCCAGTTCCGCTGCGCTCAACGGCGTAAAGACACCCTGAAACCCGCCCATCGCGCTGCGCGCTGCGCCAAGGATGACTACCTCTTCCATCGTCACATTCCTTCTCCTGCTTACGGAATGCTAACGAACTGCCGGTAGCCTGCAAGAACGAGTCTGAAAGGAGAGCGGCATGGATGTGCAGGCGCGGACGGCCGAAGGGCTGCTGCTGGTTCAGGTGCGGGAGGAGCGGATCGACGCCGCCGCAGCGATCCGCTTCAAGGACAGGATGCGCGAGGTGACGGCGGGCTGGGCCGGACCAGTCATACTGGACATGTCGGAAGTGAAGTTTCTCGACAGTTCGGGGTTGGGCGCGGTGGTGGCGGTGATGAAACTGCTGGGGCCGGAACAGCGACTGGAGCTGGCGGGGCTGACACCTACGGTGGAGAAGGTGTTCCGCCTGACCCGGATGGACAGCGTGTTCCGCATCCATCCCGTGCTGCCGGAAGAGTACCGGAATGCAGGCTGAGGTGGCTTGCTGCCCGGAAACGGGAGATGCGGCCTGGACGATCCGGCTGGCTCTGCAAGGCGACGCCCTGGCGGTGCGGCGCGGGCTCGGGCTGCTGTTCACCGATCCGCGTCTGGCAGCCCTGTCACCCGACAGCCGGGGCACGGCCGAGATCGTGCTGGCCGAAGTGCTGAACAACATCGTGGAACATGCCTATGCCTTGGTGCCGGGCGGGGTCGAAGTGACGATCCGCCTTTTGGAGCGGGGCCTGTGCTGCTGCATCCGCGATCATGGAGCACCGATGCCGGGGCTGGAACTGCCGCCCGGCCAGCCGGTCGATTGCAGTGATGAGCTGCCGGAGGGCGGCTTCGGCTGGTTCATGATTCGCAGTCTTGCGCGAAACCTGCGCTATTGTCGGGGCGGCCGCTGGAACGAACTCTGCTTTCTGTTGCCGGTGAATGAATAAGGGGCGGCGAGCGGTTCACACTCCGGGTCATTGCCACGGAACGGCCATTTCCTCCCGGTGGGTCCGTCACCGCGAGCACATGTGGGCAAGGATGTAGCGGCGCCTATGCGCCGTGAGCGGCCCCGCAGACCGCAGCACCGATGCCTGGTGCAGGCGAGGCATGGGCTTTGCAGGCGAAGGGGAAGAACGAAGGCATGATTGCCCCGGGGACATCCGGTGGCCCATGCTGCAATAGGCGTGCCCATGGCGGTGAAACCGGCACCGCACCAGACTGGCTCCTACCCTGGCGGCTGCGGATGCCGGGTAGCGTGGCTCTCGGCCTCAGTTCAGGTTGAACTGGAGCGGATAGCACCCGTCGGCGAAATCGCCGAACAGGTCGTGCAGATCAGGATGGTCAACCGGCTCGCCGGTCTCGTCAGGGATCAGGTTCTGCTCGGAGACATAGGCGACGTAGTAGCTCTGGTCGTTCTCGGCCAGCAGGTGATAGAATGGCTGATCCTTGTCGGGCCTGCTGTCCTCAGGGATATTGGCATACCATTCCTCGGTATTCGAAAAGATCGCGTCGACATCGAAGACGACGCCACGGAACGGATGCTTGCGATGGCGCAGCACCTGCCCGAGATGATATTTCGCCTGCGTCTTCAGCATCGCCACACTCCACCGAAGCCGGTTTAAACCCTGGCGGCCGCCGCGTCCACACGGAGCCGGATGATTCGGAGGAAACAATCTGTCGGGTGCGGCTCGACAGTCGCTCACGCTCACCTCGCGCTTTTCTGAAGCAAATCCGGCGCCGCCCCATTTCCCTGCCCCCGGAATTACCCTATCCTGACCGAAAACAAAGACACACGAGGGGCAGATGAGCAGACTTCTCCGTGCGTCGATTCTTCTTCTCCTCCTTGCCTCCTGCGGCGGGGGAAGCAGGTTTTCGGCGCCCCGCAATCTCGACGACGCCTGCGCGATCATGCGCGAGCGGCCGGAATATTACCGCGCGATGAAGACGACGGAACGGCGCTGGGGCATCCCGGTTCACGTGCAGATGGCAACCATCCATCAGGAGAGCAAGTTCATCGGCAATGCCCGCACGCCGCACCGCTTCGTGCTGGGCATCATCCCCATGGGCCGGCAGAGCACCGCCTATGGCTATAGCCAGGCGCTCGACGGAACATGGGAAGAATACCAGAATGAAACCCGCAACCGCAGCGCCCGCCGCGACCGGATCGAGGATGCGACGGATTTCATGGGCTGGTATATGGATGGCACCGCGCAAAGGCTGGGCGTATCCAAAGGGGATGCGCGCAGCCAGTATCTCGCCTATCATGAGGGACGTACCGGTTTCATCAACCGCAGCTATGAGGGGAAGAGCTGGCTGGTCGACGTGGCCGACCGGGTGCAGAGCCGGTCGGACCGCTACGCCGGGCAGCTTTCCACCTGCGGGCGCTGAGGCTCAGCGCCGGCGGTCCATCACCCGGGTGATATCGAAAAGCGAGGCGGCATAGCTCTTGCCCTTCACCATATCGCCGAGGACCACTGTGGTCTGCCCGCCCGCATCATCGGTGATGACCCATTGCCGCAGCTCTACCGGATCGGCGGTGAACACCATCTCGATCGTGCCATATTCCGGGTGTTTGGGATCCTGCGCCACGACGCGCGTGGTGTCGCCGTCCTCGCGGTGACCCACCACCATCTTCGCCTGGTCGAGATCGACATTCTTGGCAAGGATCAGGCTCAGCGGCGTCTTGGACAGCGGATATTGCTCTGGCGCCTGGTTCGACTTGCTGTCGAAGATCGCCACATTGCCAGAACTGGCCAAAACCAGCGCCTTGTTCGGAGGAGCGTATTCGAAGCGCGCCTGACCGGGCCGCTTGATGTAGATCATGCCGGTGCTGATGCTGCCATCGGCATTCACCTGGGTGAACCCGGCCTCCACGGTGCTCAGCCCGTTGAGATATTTCGAGATAGCTGCAAGTGGGATCTTCCCTGCCTGCGCAGGCAGGACGAACGACAATGCGAGGACGGCTGCAAGCGGGGCCAGAAGGGCAAAACGGCGTATCATGAACCCAATATAGGTGGGCTTTCCGTCTCGCGCATCCCCTTGCGCAAAAGCGTGATGCAGCCCGCTCACTACGCTGTCGATACCCCTGCGAGGCCCGGCCTGCGGGCGCGCTCCGATGACACGCAGGCGCAGACATACCGTTGTCATCCATCTTGTCGTCTGATTAAAATCAATCCGCTCGCCTGAAAAGGAAACCGCAATGAAAAAATACCTTGCCGTCTTTACGGGATCTACCGCCGCCGCAGTGGCCTGGATGGCGCTCTCTGACAGCGAACGGCAGCAGCGCCACGCCGCCGGCATCGCCGCATGGACAAAATGGGCGGCAGACAATGCCGCTTCCATCGTTGATATCGGCGGGCATCTGAGCAGGACGACACTGGTATCACGGCAGGGCATCAGCGATGCCGGCAACGATCTGGGTGCCTACACCATTGTTTCTGCCGAGTCGAAAGAAGCGGCGGCTTCTCTGTTCCTGAATCATCCACACTTCACCATCTTTTACGGTGAAGCGGTCGAGGTCATGGAGGTCTTGTCCGTTCCGGCCTAGCTTGCGAGTGCAGACACCGTCCGGGTAAAGCCCGGCAGAGCGTTACCGTTGGGTGACGCCCCGCTGCGTGACGGGGCCGGAACTCTCGCCAACAGGCGTGAGCTTCGGGTGAATGCCACTCCAGCCCCCGGCCTCACCCCTCACGCAATCTGAAGCGCTGGATCTTGCCGCTTTCGGTCTTGGGCAGGCTGTCGCGGAAGACCACCGACCGGGGATACTTGAACGGCGCGATGGCCGCCTTCACATGATCCTGCAGCATCTTCACGGTGGCGCGATCGGGCAGCACCCCCGCCGCCAGCACCACATGCGCCTCGACGATCTGGCCGCGCTCCTCGTCCGGGGCGCCGATCACCGCGCATTCCACCACGTCGGGATGCGCCAGCAGCGCTGCCTCGACCTCGGGCCCGGCGATATTGTAGCCAGCCGAGAGGATGATGCCGTCGGTGCGCGCCGCGAAGTGGAAATAGCCCTGCTCGTCCTGCCAGAAGCTGTCGCCGGTCAGGTTCCAGCCGTCATGGACATAGGCGCGCTGCTTGTCCGGCGCGCTCATGTAGCGGCAGCCGACAGGGCCCTTCACCGCCAGCCGCCCCATCTCGCCACGCGGCATCTCTTGCCCGTCCGGCCCGATGATCATCGCCTTGTAGCCGGTGACGGGCCGCCCGGTGCAGGCAGGGAAACTGTCGCCGAAGCGGTTGGTCAGGAAGATGTGCAGCATCTCGGTCGAGCCGATGCCGTCCAGCATCGGCTTGCCGGTCTTGGAGACCCATTCCTCATAGACCGGCCCCGGCAGGGTTTCTCCGGCCGAAACCGCCGCGCGCAGGCTGGAAAGATCCGCACCTTCTTCCATCGCGCGAAGCATCACGCGATAGGCTGTCGGCGCGGTGAAGCACACCGTCGCGCGGTATTTCTGGATGATCTCGATCATGTTCGGGGGTGATGCATTTTCCAGCAGCGCCGCCGAGGCGCCGAAGCGCAGCGGAAACACCGCCAGCCCGCCGAGGCCGAAGGTAAAGGCAAGCGGCGGCGAGCCCACGAACACATCCTGCGGCTGCACGTCCAGCACTTCCTTCGCATAGGCATCCGCGATGATCAGCAGGTCGCGGTGGAAGTGCATCGTGGCCTTCGGCTCGCCCGTGGTGCCGGAGGTGAAGCCCAGAAGCGCCACATCATCGCGGCCTGTCTTCACCGGCTCGAACCGCACCGGCTTCGACAGCGCCATCCGGTCCAGTTCGGCATCGTGGTTCGCGGTGCCGTCGAAGCCGATCACCGTGCGCAGGAAGCGGCTGCCCTTGGCGGCCACCACCAGTTCCTCCATCAGCCGTGTATCGCAAAGCGCGTGGCTGATCTCGGCCTTGTCGATGATCTTTTCCAACTCGCCATGGCGCAGCATCGGCATGGTGTTCACCACCACCGCGCCAGCTTTGGTCGCGGCCAGCCAGCAGGCGACCATCGCCGGATTATTGGCCGAGCGGATCATCACCCGGTTGCCCGGCTTCACCCCGTAATCCTCGACCAGCGCGTGGGCGATGCGGTTGGTCCAGTCCGCCAGTTCCTTGTATGTGCGCATCCGCCCATTGCCGATCAGCGCGATATTGTCGCCAAAGCCCCGCGCCACCATGGCATCGGTCAGTTCCACCCCGGCATTCAGCCAGTCGGGATACCGGAATCGGCCCAACTCGATCTCGGGCCAAAGCTCGAAGGGCGGCAGGTTGTCGCGCGTGAACGTGTCGATATGGCCGGTCGGTCCCAACTGCATCTGCGTGTCTCCCATGTCGTCAGAAAAGGGCCGGGCGGGTTCTGCCGCCGCCTCGGCCCGGATAATCTCAGTCACTCCTGCGGGACTACCGCCGTCGCCTCGATCTCGACCTTGGCGCGGTCCTCGACCAGCGCCACCACCTGCACCAGCGCCATCGCCGGATAGACCTTGCCGATCACCGCCTTGTAGACCCGGCCAAGATCTTTGAGGCTATCGAGATATTCGCGCTTCGAGGTGACATACCAGGTCAGCCGCACCAGATGCTCAGGCTTGGCCCCCGCCTCGGCCAGCACCGTGACGATGGCCTTCAGTGCCATCTCCACCTGACCCACGAAATCGTCGGTCTCGAATTCCTGCTGGCCGTTCCAGCCGATCATGCCGCCGGTGACCACCAGCCGACCCGTCGCGGCCATGCCATTGGAATATCCCGGCGTGGCCTTCCACCCCTTCGGGTGCAGCATCTCATGCGTCATGCCTTTGCCTCCATGAAGTCTTCCATCCGCCGCCGCATGTCCTCGGGCCAAGGTGCCGCGCGCATATCGTCGACCCAGACCAGGGTGAGGTCGGCGGTCATCCGCACCTGATCGCCCATCCATCCAGTGATGGTCAGCGAGAGACTGCTGCCGCCGATCCGCTTCAATTCCAGCCCGAAGATTACCTTGTCGCCCAGCCGCGAGGGCGCCAGGAAATTCGCCTCGAGCCGCACGGTGGGCACGCCGCCCTTCCCCTCCAGATGCATCCGAGCGAAGCTGCGCCCCGCCACATCGGCGAAAAAGTTCTCCACCACCGAATTCGTCATCTCGAAATAGCGCGGATAGAAGACGATCCCGGCCGGGTCGCAATGGTTGAACTCGATCTGGATCACGCGTTCGTAGATCATCCCAGCACACTCCGTGCGATCACCACCCGCTGCACGTCGGTCGCACCTTCGTAAATACGTAGCGCGCGGATCTCGCGATAAAGACTTTCCACCGCGAAGCCATGCCGCACCCCGTCGCCGCCATGCAGTTGCAGCGCGGTGTCGATGACGCGCTGCGCCGCCTCGGTGGCATAAAGCTTGGCCATCGCCGCTTCGCGGCTGATCCGCGCGGCGCCCGCATCCTTGGTCCAGGCCGCGCGATAGACGAGGAGCGCCGCGGCATCGACCTCCAGCGCCATATCGGCGATATGGCCCTGCACCATCTGGTAATCGGCCAGCGTTCCACCGCCTGCCCGCTTGCGGCTCACCCGCACCAGGGCCTCGTCCAGCGCGCGGCGCGC
This sequence comes from Gemmobacter sp., assembly GCA_031260425.1. Classification (GTDB taxonomy): domain Bacteria; phylum Pseudomonadota; class Alphaproteobacteria; order Rhodobacterales; family Rhodobacteraceae; genus Gemmobacter. The sequence continues at coordinate 13,806 of JAIRJX010000203.1, read as the reverse complement.
GAAACCGAGCGCCGCCGCGCCGACGGTCGAGCGGAACACGTCGAGCACCGACATTGCGATCTTGAACCCGTCGCCCGCCCTGCCGATCAGCGCGCTTTCGGGAAGCTCCACCCCGGTCAGCCGCAGATGCGCGAGGGGATGCGGCGCGATCACCTCGATACGCTCCACCACCTCCAGCCCGGGCGTGTCGGCAGGCAGCAGGAAAGCCGAAAGCCCCCTCGCCCCCGGCGCCTCGCCGGTGCGGGCAAAGATCACGTAGACATCGGCGATCCCGCCATTCGAGATATAGGTTTTCTCACCCGAGAGCCGGAAACCGCCCGGCACCCGCTCCGCCACCGTCGCGGTATGGGCCACGTCTGATCCCGATCCCGGCTCGGTCAGTGCAAAGCCCGAGATCGCCTGCCCGGCCCGCGTCCGCGTCAACCATTCCCGCTGTTCTGCGGTGCCGAAAAGGCTCACCGCCCCCATGCCGAGACCCTGCATGGCGAAGGCAAAATCCGCCAGTCCGTCACGCCGCGCCAGCGTCTCGCGGATCAGGCAGAGCGTGCGCACATCCAGCGTCTCGCCCGCACCCCCTCCGCTATGGTGCAGAAAGCCGCCCGCGCCGAGTGCCGTCACCAGCCCCCGGCAGGCCGCATCCGCATCGCCATGATCCACCGGCAGATGCGCGGCGCACCATGCGTCCAGCTCCGCCGCCAGCGCCCGATGCCTCTCCTCGAAGAAAGGCCAGGAAAGGAAAGACCGGTCTGCCATTTTCTGTCCTCAAATATCTCGCGGGGTCGTCGATCGTGCGCCATTGGTTCAAGCTCAACCGGCGACGAAGCGCGAAGCCACCGATCCGCATTCAGTTGCCCTCGAATACAGGCTTTTCTTTCGCGACGAAGGCACGATAGGCCCGCTCGAAATCGCGGGTCTGCATACAGATCGCCTGCGCCTGCGCTTCGGCCTCGATGGCCTGTTCCAGCCCCATGTTCCATTCCTGGTTCAACTGGGTCTTGGTGATACCATGCGCGAAGACCGGCCCAGCAGCGAGGCGCCCCGCAAGCTTCATCGCTTCGGTCTCCAGCGCCCCCGCATCATGCAACGCGTTCCAGAATCCCCAACGCTCGCCCTCGTCGGCATTCATCACGCGGCCGGTATAAAGCAGCTCCGCCGCCCGGCCCTGGCCGATGATGCGCGGCAGCATGGCGCAGGCCCCCATGTCACAGCCGGCAAGCCCCACGCGGGTGAAGAGGAAGGCGCATTTCGCCTCCGGTGTCGCCAGCCGCAGGTCGGAGGCCATGGCGACGATGGCACCGGCGCCAACGCAGATCCCGTCCACCGCCGCAATGATGGGCTTGCCGCAACCGATCATCGCCTTGACCAGATCGCCGGTCATCCGGGTGAAGGCCAGCAACTCTTTCATGTCCATCGCGACCAGCGGCCCGATGATGTCATGCACATCGCCACCCGAGCAGAAATTCCCACCACTGGAGGCGAAGACCACCACGTCGATATCGGTGGCATATACCAGCTTGCGGAAGGTGTCGCGCAGTTCGGCATAGCTTTCGAAGGTCAGCGGGTTCTTGCGGTCAGGCCGGTTCAGCCGAACCGTGGCGATGCGGCCCGTCACCTCCCACAGGAAGTGTTCCGGCTTCATCCCGGCGAGTTCCAGTTCGGTCATTCCCTCTCTCCCTTCTCGGCCACGCGGCGCAGGATATCGGTCAGCGCATCCAGATCGGTTTCTGTCAGATTGGCGAAGATGCGGTCCACCTCGGCCTCGTGGCCGCCGGCCAGCCCCTCGAACTGTCGCAGCCCCTCGTCGGTCAGTGCGACGTGGATGGTGCGCCGGTCAGTGGCGCTCTGGGTGCGTTTCGCCAGCCCGTCCTTTTCAAGCCGGTCCACCACCGCCGTTGCATTGCCGTTCGAGACCAGCAGCATCCGGCTCAGCTCACCCATCGTCACGCCCTCGCGCCGCCGCCAGAGTGCGGCCATGACGTCGAAGCGCGGCAGGGTAGTGGCATGGTGGAGCCTGAGAAACTCCCGCAACTCGTTCTCGGCGGCGCGGGTCACGCCCAGAAGGCGGATCCAGGTCTTGAGGCGGCGCTTGGACAGCGGGGCGGTCACAGTTCGCCCCCCGCGATGGTGATAGCCTGGCCGTTGATCCCCTCCGACCCCGGCCCGCAAAGCCAGAGGGCTGCGGCAGTCACTTCGGCAGGCCGGATCAGCCGTTTTTGCGGATTGACCGCCTCCAGCGAGGCGCGCGCTTTCGCGCCGTCCATCCCGGTCTTGTCCGCGATATTGGCAATCGAGCGTTCCGTCATCTCGGTCTCCAGAAAACCGGGGCAGAGCGCGTTGACCGTCACAGGCTTTTTCGCCACTTCCAGTGCGAGGCTGCGGGTCAGGCCGACCACCCCGTGCTTCGCCGCCGCATAGGGGGCCACATAGGCATAGCCTTTCAACCCGGCGGTGGAGGCAACGGCGATCAGCCGCCCCCAGCCCGGCATCTGCGCAAGACCCGCGTGGAAGGTCAGGAACACCCCGGTCAGGTTCACCGCCAGCATGGCGTTCCACTGTTCCAGCGTGGTGCGCCCGAAAGGAGCGCTTTCGGCGGCGCCGGCATTGGCAACCACGATGTCGCAGGGCCCGGCAGCGGCGAACATCGCCGCCACCGAAGCCTCGTCCGTCACATCGGCGATGACGGCGCGGGCGCGAATCCGGGTGGCTACCGCCTCCAGCGGTGCGGCGCGGCGGCCGGCGATGACCACCTCCGCCCCTGCCTCGGCAAAGCCGCGGGCGAGGTCCGCACCTGCACCCGTGCCGCCCCCTGTGATCAGAACCCGCCTGCCCGCCAGCGTCATGCCCGGATCACCTCCTGCTGCCGCTCGCGCAGCCGGGCCAGAAGGTCGCGTCCTCCCCGATAGGGCGCGGGCCATTCCGACACGATATCACCCTGCTCCACGGCCGCGTGCAGCGTCCAGTAGGGATCGGCGAGATGCATCCGGGCGAGGCAGACCAGATCGGCGCGCCCGGCCATCACGATGCCGTTCACTTGATCCCAATCCGAGATATTGCCAACGGTCATCGTGGGCATATGCGCCTCGTTGCGGATACGGTCCGAGAACGGGGTCTGGAACATCCGGCCATAGACCGGCCGTTCCGCCGGGTCGGTCTGGCCCGAGGAGACGTCGATGATGTCGGCACCCGCTGCGTGGAACGCGCGCGCGATCTCCACCGCCTCTTTCGGATCCACCCCGCCCTCGATCCAGTCATGCGCCGAGATCCGCACCGACATCGGCTTTTCCTCAGGCCAGGCGGCGCGCATGGCGCGGAACACTTCCAGCGGATAGCGCATCCGGTTTTCCAGCGACCCGCCATAATCATCATCGCGCCGGTTGGTGACCGGCGAGATGAAGGTGGCCAGCAGATAGCCATGCGCCGCGTGCATCTCGATCATGTCGGCACCGGTGCGGTCGGCCATCTCGGTCGCGCGGACGAACTGGGCTTTCACCATGTCCATATCTGCGCGATCCATCGACTTCGGCGTGCCGTTCACCTCGCGGTAGGGAATGGCCGAAGCCGCGAGGGTCTGCCAGTTGCCCGAGGCAAGCGGCTGATCGATACCGCCCTCCCAGGGCGTACAGGTCGAGCCCTTGCGCCCGGCATGGCCGATCTGGATGCAGAGCTTCGCCGTGGTCTCGGCATGGATGAAATCCGCCAGCCGCTTCCATGCCGTCTCATGCTTCGGCGCATAAAGGCCGGGACAGCCCGGGGTGATGCGCCCCTCGGGCGAAACACAGGTCATCTCGGTATAGATCAGACCGGCGCCGCCCTTGGCGCGTTCGGCGTAGTGCACGAAATGCCAATCCGTCGGGCAACCGTCCACCGCCTTGTATTGTGCCATCGGCGACAGGACGACACGGTTCTTCAACTCCATCCCTCGCAGCCGGAAGGGCGCGAACATCGGACGCCGGCCCTTCTCGCCGCCGGCCTGCTCCTGGAACCAGTCCTCCGCCGAGGCCAGCCATTCGGGGTCGCGCAGGCGCAGGTTCTCGTGGCTGATGCGCTGCGAGCGGGTCAGCAGCGAATAGGCAAACTGCACCGGATGCAGGTCGAGATAGCGCTCCACCTGCTCGAACCATTCAAGGCTGTTGCGCGCCGCCGATTGCAGGCGCAGCACCTCGATACGGCGCTCCTCCTGATAGCGGCGGAATGCTTCCTCCATGTTCGGCTCACTATGCAGGTATTCCGCCAGCGCAATGGCGCTGTCGAAGGCCAGACGCGAGCCGGAACCGATCGAGAAATGCCCGGTCGCCGCAGCGTCGCCCATGAGCACGACATTCTCGTGATACCATTTCTCGCAGATCACCCGCGGGAACTGGATCCATACCGCCGATCCGCGCAGATGGGCAGCATTCGACATCAGATCATGCCCACCCAGATGCTTTTCGAAGATCCTGCGGCAGGTCTCGACCGTTTCCTCCTTCGACATGGCCTCGAAACCCCATCTGTCCCAGGTTTCGGGCAGGGTCTCGACGATGAAGGTCGCGGTGTCGTCGTCGAACTGGTAGACATGTGCCCATATCCAGCCATGTTCGGTCTTCTCGAAGATGAAGGTGAAGGCGTCGTCGAATTTCTGATGCGTGCCGAGCCAGATGAACTTGCACTTGCGCACGTCGATATCGGGCTTGAACACATCGGCATATTCACTGCGCACGACGCTGTTCAGGCCATCGCAGCCGACCACCAGGTCATAATCCCTGCGGTATTCCTCGGCGGTCTGGAAGGTGGTTTCGAACCGCATCTCCACGCCCAGTTCGCGGGCGCGCTGTTGCAGCAGGATCAGCATGGCCTTGCGCCCGATCCCGGCGAAGCCATGCCCGCCCGAGACGGTGCGCACCCCGTCATGCACCACGGCGATATCGTCCCAATAGGCAAAGTTCGAGCGGATCGCATCGGTGGAAACCGGATCGTTCTTCTGCATCCGTCCCAGCGCGTCGTCCGACAGCACAACACCCCAGCCGAACGTGTCGTTGGCCTTGTTGCGCTCCAGCACCGTCACCTGATGCGACGGGTCGCGCAACTTCATGGAAATGGCGAAATAGAGACCGGCAGGACCGCCGCCCAGGCAGAGAACCTTCATGAATAACCTCCTGCGTAACACGCTCCTTGCGGGGCAAGTTGCCATCGGTCCATTGTTATTTCAAGTTTAAAATTTCAGCCTTGAAAAAATTCCGGCGAAGGCAGAGGATACAGCGAAAGCGGGAGGGTGGAATGGCGGTGATCGGGATCGTCGGACTAGGGGTGATGGGGCTGGGCATCGCGCAGGTCTATGCGGCGGCGGGGCACGAGGTGCTGCTGGCCGATGCCTACGCCCCCGCACGCGAAACCGCAGCGCAGCGGATACGCGATGGTCTGGCGCCACGCGTGGCGGTGGGCAAGCTGCCTGTCGACGCGATGGAGGCGCTGCTGGCCCGGCTGAAGGTGGTGAAGATCTCCGGTCTGGCCCCCTGCGACCTGGTAATCGAAGCCATCGCCGAGAAGCTGGAAGCAAAGCAGGCGCTGTTTGCCGCGGTCGAGGCAGTGACGGATGCAGCTCTCGCAACCAATACCTCGTCGCTGTCGGTCGCCGCCATTGCGGCGGGGCTGAAGCGGCCCGATCGGTTGGTGGGGCTGCATTTCTTCAACCCTGCGCCGGTGATGAAGCTGGTCGAGTTCATCACGCTGCCCGGCACCGATCCGCAGGCGGCAGCTCTGGCACGCAGCCTCACCGAACAGGCGGGCAAGGTGGTGATTGCCTGTGCCGACACGCCCGGCTTCATCGTCAACCGCTGTGCCCGGCCCTATTACGGCGAGGCGCTGGCGCTGATGGAGGAGGGCCGCAACCCCGGCGAAATCGACGCGGCGATGGTGGCGGCGGGCTACAGACTCGGGCCATTCCAACTCATTGACCTGGTAGGGGCCGACATCAATCTTGCCGCAACCGAAAGCCTTCAGGCCGCAATGGGCGGCAGCCCACGCTATCACATCTTTCCGGCGTTGCGCGCGCAGGTGACGCGCGGCGATCTGGGCCGCAAGACCGGTCGGGGCTTCGTGTATCCCGATCCGCTGCCCGAGGCCCCCGCCGATGCTGCGGCCATCGTGCTACGCATCGAGGCGATGCTCGCCAACGAGGCCGCTACCCTGCTGGCTGAGGGTGGCTCCACCATGACGGGGATCGACACCGCACTAGAGCTTGGCCTCAATTTCCCGCGCGGGCCATTCGAAAGCGGGCGCCGCCACGGCCGCAGCGCCATCCTCACCGAATTGCTTCGGCTGGAGGCGGCAGCGCCGGGGGATCTGAAACCTCGCTATGCGATCTGCCCCGCACTGGGACCCGCTCTGCAGAGCCCGCTGTGACCCCTGGCGCCGACAAACCCTCCGATCAGCCGCCATGTCAGCACGCTTCGCCAGCAGCGGGGCATAGCGGCTGGACGACAGAAACTGTGCGGGATTTGATCCTTTAAGCTCCTGTTCACCCCGACCGTCTAGTCTGGGATCGGGTGTGAAAGGATGGGTGTGATGGCCAGCAGGAACAGTGCCGCGCTTGTCATCATCAAAAGGAAGAAGATCTCCGGCGACGGGCGGCATCACGGCGGCGCATGGAAGGTCGCCTATGCCGATTTCGTGACCGCCATGATGGCGTTTTTCCTTATGATGTGGCTGCTGGGCGCGACGACGGAACAGCAACGAAGGGGCGTAGCGGACTATTTCAGCCCGGTCGCCTCGGTTTCTCCTTCGGGCGGAGGGACCAATGTCCTGGGTGGCGACAGCAGCTTCACGCAGGAAACGATGGCCCACAACGGCACCGGCGTTGCCGGCGGGCGCGATCCGACCGCGATGACCGAAGACCAGTTGCAGGAGGCCAAAGCGGCGGTCGACAAGGCGCTTACCGCCTTCGGTGGCGAAAGCATGACGATGGAGGCCCGCCTGCGCCATGTCGTGACCAAGGTCACCGACGAAGGGCTGACCATAGAGGTCTTCGATCTGGAGGACTCGCCGCTTTTCGCCGCCGATAGTGCCGAACCTGCCCCCGCGCTGCGTGAGATCGTAACGATGGTGGCCGAGATCCTGCCGATGACCTGTAACGGTATCGCGGTGAACGGCCATGTCCGCGCCTATCCGGCGCCCCTGCGGCACAGTCCGGTCTGGGATCTGTCGGCGGCGCGTGCCGGGGCGGTACGCGCATTGCTGGAGGCCGACGGGCTGCCGCAAGCGCGGCTGCGCCGGGTCGTCGGTCATGCCGATCGCAAACCGGTCGCCGCCGATCCCATGGCGATCCGCAACAATCGGGTGGAGATCGTGTTGCTCAGGCGCGACAGATAAACAGACGAGCGGCGTTAGGCGCAAATTAACGCGGAGGGCGCAGGGTCGGCTTCGATACGGAATCGAATCTGATGAAAGGCGCTCTCCATGACGATCTCCTCCGCGCTTAATGCGGGGGTGGCAGGGCTTAATGCCAATGCCACCCGCCTTGCCTCCATCTCGGACAACATCGCCAATTCCGGCACCTACGGCTACAAGCGTGCCGCGGCGGAATTCGAGTCGATGGTGCTCACCGGGGCACAGTCTTCGGGCCGATACAGCGCGGGTGGTGTGCGGGCGCAGGCAATGCGGCTGATTGACGAGCGCGGTGCGCTGGTCTCTACCTCCAACGCACTCGACCTTGCCGTGTCGGGGCGCGGCATGTTGCCGGTGATGCGCTCATCCGGGCTGGGTGGCGGCACAGAGTTGCTGATGACCACGACTGGCGCCTTTCGCATCGACGAAAACGGGGTGCTGAAGACGGCCTCCGGTCTCGTGCTGCTCGGCTGGCCGGCCGATGCCGAAGGCGCGATTCCGTCCCAGCCGCGCGATTCGGTTGCCGGCCTGCAGCCGGTGGTAATCAATTCCACCCAACAGGTCGGGGATCCGACCACCGAGATCCGGTTGGGTGTCAATCTCCCGGCCACCGCGACCACCGCCGGGGCGAACGGCGAGGCATTGCCGCTTTCGGTGGAATATTTCGGCAATCTCGGCACATCCGAGACGCTGGGCATCACCTTCACGCCAACCGTCGCCACCACCGGCGCCTCGAACGAATGGCGGATGCGGATCACCGATTCGGCGCAGAACGGCGAGACGATCGGCGAATATGTCCTGACCTTCGACGATGGCCGGACGCATGGCGGCGCCCTCGCCTCGGTAACCACCATCTCGGGCGGCGTCTATGATGCTGGCGCCGGCACGGTCGGGCTGCAGGTGGCGGGCGGGCCGTTGTCCGTGACGCTCGGCCGGCCCGGCGAAACCGGCCCTCTCACCCAGTTGTCCAACAGTTTCGCGCCAACCGCGATTACCCGCAACGGCTCGCCCGTCGGAAGTCTGACCGGGGTGGAGGTCGACGAGCGCGGCATTCTCCGCGCCACCTACGATACGGGCTTCACCCGGACACTCTATAAGGTCCCGCTGGTCGACGTGCCCAATCTCAACGGCCTGACCGCTCATGACGACCAGGCCTTCAGCATGTCGTCGACATCGGGGGCGTTCTTCCTCTGGGATGCCGGAGACGGACCGACAGGCGGCATCTCGGGATATGCGCGCGAAGGTTCCACCACGGATGTAGCGGGGGAATTGACCAGCCTGATCCAGACCCAGCGCGCCTACTCCTCCAACGCCAAGGTTATCCAGACCGTCGACGAGATGCTTCAGGAAACCACCAATATCAAACGATAGGGGCATGTCATGAGCCTTAACTCCGCAATGAACGCCGCCCTGTCGGGCCTTGTGGTCAGCTCCCGTCTGGCGGGGGTGATCTCGTCCAATGTCGCCAACGCGATGACGCCCGGCTACGGGCGTCGCGAGGCGGAACTGACCACCGGCATCGCTCCTGGTGTACAGTTGGTGGCGATCCTGCGTGACGTTGATACCGCGCTGCTCACCGACCGACGAATCGCCGGAGCGGCCTCCGGGGGGGCCGAGACACGTTCGGCTTTCCTGTCGCGGTTTGAGACGGCACTGGGTGGCATCGATCCGGTAGCATCGCTGAGCGCGCGGGTCGCTGCTCTGGATAGTGCCCTGCGCGAGGCTGCGGGCCGTCCCGACGCCGAGGTCAGGTTGCAAGCAGCGATCACGGCGGCCGGGCGGCTGGCCGGTCAACTCAACACCGCCTCCGCCGCGGTGCAGCAGGCGCGGGGCGAGGCCGATGCCGGCATCGCCTCCGATGTGGTGCGATTGAACGACGCACTGGCTCGCGTGGCAGGGCTCAACGAGCGGATCCGTCTCGCGACAGCCTCAGGCGCCGAGACGGCGGCGCTGGTCGACCTGCGTCAAAGCCAGATCGACGGCATCTCCGACATCGTGCCGATCCGCGAGATCGCCCGCGAAAACGGCGAAGTAGCGCTGTATACGACTGGCGGAGCGGCGCTGGTCGACGGTCGGGCCTCGGTCTTCGGCTTCGAACCGCGCAGAATAGTCACGGCAAACATGACACGGGAGGATGGCCGGCTATCGGGCCTCACATTGAACGGCCAGCCGATCTTGGCCGGCGAGACCGGGCTGATCGGTGGCGGCAGCCTGGCTGCACGGTTCACGGTCCGCGACACGCTCGGGCCGGCAGCGCAGACTGAACTCGATACGCTGGCCCGTGATCTGGTGGAGCGGTTTTCGGCCACCGGCATCGATTCCACCATCGCAGGCGGGCCGGGGCTGTTCACCGATGCCGGCGGCGCCTTCGATCCGGCGGCGGAGATCGGCCTCGCCGGGCGCATCGCGCTGAACGGCGCACTTGAGAATGCGCCCTGGCGACTGCGCGACGGCCTCGGCGCAACCTCGCCCGGTCCGGTGGGCGAGGCCGCGCTGCTCAACCGGCTGACGGCGGCCCTCACCGGCGGCATACGCAGCTTCGCCGGTCACGTTTCCGACATGGTCTCCGATATCGCCTCCGGGCGCCTCGCCGCCGAAGAGGAAATGGGCTTCGCATCGGCCCGCGAAACCGCACTGCAACACCAGGAAATGGCGCGCGGGGTCGATACCGACCAGGAGATGCAGAAACTCCTGCTCGTCGAACAGAGCTATGCCGCCAATGCCCGGGTCATGCAGACCATTGATGGCCTGCTCGCCCGCTTGATGGAGATTTGACATGACAGTGACATCCCTCGGCGATCTCGCGCAGAGCTTCATGCTCCGGCGGCAAACCGGGCTGACGAAAGCGGATCTTGATCGCTGGAGCCAGGAAATGACCACCGGCATCGTCGCCGATCCCGCCCGACGGCTGCATGGCGATCTGGGGGCGCTGCATGCGCTCGACGCGGGGCTATCGCGGCTTTCGGCACAACAGACGATAGCAACCGAGATGGAGCTGTGGACCGGCACGATGCAATCCGCGCTCCGGTCGATCGACCGTCAGGCAGTGGCATTGGCGACCGACCTGCTCTCCGCCGCATCCGGACAGCAAACCACCTCGATCGACATTCTGGCGGAGAAGGCGAAGGCCGCGTTCCTGTCGGCGGTGGCATCGCTGAACCTGTCCGTCGGCGGCCGGTCGCTGTTCGCGGGCGTCGCGACGGATACGGCGCCGCTGCCGGATGGCAACACCATGCTGGCCCGGATAGCGGCCGATATGACCGGCCTTACCACAGCGGAGGATATCGCGTCGGCACTGGATGGCTGGTTCGGCACGGGTGGCACCTTCGAGACCGAGATCTACGGCGGCGGCGCCCCACTGGCCGAGATCGAGCTGATGCCGGGTGAACCGGTACGGTTCGGGGTGACGGCCCTCTCCGACGGACTGCGCGAGACACTGAAGGGCCTTGCCCTGGCCGCCTTGACGCGGGGCGGCCCACTCTCGGGCGATTCCGCGCGGCTCGCCCTGATGGGCATGGCCGGCGAAACGCTGCTTGCAGCCCAGACCGGGCGGACCGGGCTTGCCGCTGGTCTCAGCGTTGCGGAGGAGCGTATCGCTGACGCTCAGACCCGTAGCGGGAGCGAGAAGACAGCGCTGGAACTGGCACGGACCAGATTGGTCGCCGCCGATCCTCATGAGGCCGCGACCCGCCTGCTGGAAGCCGAGACCCGGTTGCAGACCATCTACACGATCACTGCCCGTCTCTCCGCACTCAGCCTGACGGAGTATCTGCGGTGAACCGGCTCCTGCTGGTCTTCCTTGCCTGTCTTGCCGCCTGGTCCGCACTCGCCGCGCCGGTTCGCATAAAGGATCTGGTCGAATTCGACGGTGTGCGCGGCAACGACCTGGTGGGATACGGCCTCGTGGTCGGCCTCAATGGCACCGGCGACGGGATCCGCAACGCGCCCTTCACCGAAGAGATCATGGCCAATCTGCTGGAACGGCTCGGCGTCAATGTCTCAGGCGAGCAGTTCCGGCCGAAAAACGTGGCGGCGGTGTTCGTGACAGCGGCGCTGCCGCCCTTCGCGCGCTCCGGCGGACGGATCGACGTAACGGTCTCGGCGATCGGTGATGCGAAAAGCCTGCTGGGCGGCACGTTGGTGATGACACCGCTGAGCGGCGCGGATGGCGAGACTTACGCGGTGGCCCAGGGCACCATCATTGCCGGTGGCATTGTGGCCGAGGGCGCCGCGGCACGGGTGGTGCAGGGGGTGCCGACGGCCGGGGTGATCCCCTCCGGGGCGAGGGTCGAGCGCGAGATCGAGTTCGACTTCACCACGGTTTCCTCTCTTCGTCTTGCACTACGTGCACCGGATTTCACCACGGCGGCGCGGATCGAGAACGCAATCAATCGCGAATTCGGCCACCAGGTGGCGATGATGACCGATGCGGGAACCGTGGCGCTTGACCTCAGCCGCAGCCGTATGGGCTCCCCCGCCCATGTGCTCGGCCGGCTGGAGAATCTGCTGGTGGAGCCCGAGACGCGGGCGCGGGTGATCGTCGACCAGCGCTCGGGCACCATCGTCATGGGCGCGGATGTGCGGATCAGCCGGGTCGCGGTGGCGCAGGGCAACCTGACGCTCCGCGTCGAGGAGGCGCCGGTCGCCGTGCAGCCAAACCCGTTCAGTCAGGGCGAGACGGTGGTGGTGCCGCGCAGCACCGCCGGGATAGAGAAAGGCGGCGCGGGGCTTGCCGAAGTGGCGGCGGGCACCAGCCTTTCCGATGTGGTATCGGGGCTGAATGCGCTTGGCGTGGCGCCGCATGACATGATCGACATCCTGAAGACCATCAATGCCGCCGGAGCGCTTCATGCCGATTTTCTAGTGCAATAGCCGGGTGGGCTGACCAAGCCGGTTCCGACCGCCCCATCACCACTCGTGGGAGGCCTGCGTTGGGCAGCACCCGGCGCAAGCGGGCCCGACAAGCCGAAAGTGGCGGTCACGCTGTTGCTGGCGAAGGTCGCCGGAACAGGTCTCCGATGGCTTTTGGCTTCCACGTGGAGCGGTGACGCTCAAGTCACCGCACCACGCACCGCGAAGCGCGCCTCTTTCCAGGTCTCGGTGCGCAGGATGTCCTCCAGCACCGCAACGGCCCGCGCAACATCGGCAAAACCGATATAGAGCGGGGTGAAACCAAAGCGCAGGGTGTCCGGTGCCCTGAAATCGCCGATCACCCCGCGCTCGATCAACGCCTGCATCACCGCATAGGCGTTCTCGTGCCGCAGCGCGATCTGACTGCCGCGCAACGGGTGCGTGCGCGGGGTATCGAGCGTCAGACCAAGGCCGGTGCAGCGCCCCTCGACCAGCTGGATGAACAGATCGGTCAGCGCGAGGCTCTTGGTCCGCAGCTCCGCCATGTCCACTTCGTCCCAGAGATCGAGCGAGGCTTTCATGGCCCGCAACGACAGGATAGGCTGGGTACCGCACTGGAAGCGGCGGATGCCTTCCGCGCCCTCATAGCCGGTCTCGAATGCGAAGGGGCGCGCATGGCCCCACCAGCCGCTGAGTGGCTGTCGCGCATGGGGCAGGTGACGTTCGGCCACATAGATGAAGGCCGGGGCGCCGGGCCCGCCATTGAGGTATTTGTAGCTGCACCCGACCGCGAAATCAGCCCTGGCAGCGTCCAGCGTCACCTCCAACGCACCGGCGGTGTGGCAAAGATCCCAGACCACCAGCGCCCCGGCAGCGTGGATCTTCGCCGTCATTGCAGCCATGTCGTGCAGAAGGCCAGTCCTATAGTTCACGTGGTTGAGCAACACTACCGCCACATTGTCGTCCAGAAGCTGCTCGATGCTCGGCCCGTCCACTCCTTCCAGTTTCAGCACCGCGCCGGGAATGGTGGAGACAACGCCTTGCGCCATGTAGAGATCGGTCGGGAAGCTGCCGGCCTCGGCAAGAATGGTGGTGCGACCGGGACGCAGGCCGATCGCGGCGTGGAGCGCCTTGTAGATGTTGATCGAGGTGGTGTCGGCCACGATGGTCTGACCCGGCGCCGCGCCGATCAACCGGCCGATGCGGTGACCCAGCGCAAGCGGCAGGTCGAACCAGCCCGCCTTGTTCCAGCTTCGGATCTGGTCGCCTCCCCATTCCTGCCGGGCAGCGAGGTCCAGCTCGGCATAGGCCGCTCTAGGAGCGACGCCGAGCGAGTTGCCGTCCAGATAGACCTCGCCTTCATTCAGCACAAAATGATCCCGGAAGCGGCGGAGCGGGTCTTGCGCATCCATCGCGGCGATAGCGGCGGCATCGGGGAAAGTGGCCATGGTCTTCTCCTTCTGGTCAATTACGGGCTGCAAACAGCACCGGCGGCAGGGGTGGCAGCGCAGATCAGCCCCGCTACCGCGATCTTCGCCACAAGCAATCCACCCGCAGGGCCCGACACCCGGCCAAAGAGGGTAGAGGTCCCGAGCG
>JAIRJX010000183.1 GCA_031260425.1 Gemmobacter sp. | reverse complement strand
GGCCTGTAGTCCGGATGCGAGATAGGATCGTGCGGCCCGAAAGGAAAGGGGGGCGCAGCGATCCTCTCGCGTTCTCCCGGGGCGCTCCCCTGTGGCCTGCCGACATCCGCCACAATGGGCAGCGCCCCGGGGCACCGGGATCGGCGACGTCAACACCCCACGCAACAGAGGGCGGCGCCCGACCGTGGACGGGCGCTCCTATGATTGTTGTCGTCACTTCATGGCGCAAACACGCCTAACTCATATCCCCGCGCCAACGTCGACAAACCGCCCGCCCCGGGGGCGGTCGGGCGCTGCCCGGCGGTGTCGCGCACCTTGTTCCGGGCGGGGAGAAAGGGTGAGCGGTGCAAGAGCCTCAGGGGTGCCACGTCCCCAGCTTTCGGCGCGTGGCGCGATGGGCAGCGGAGGCCGCGAGCATTTTTGCAAGAAGCCAGGTGGAAACCTGCAGCCCTCCCATACCAAGGAAAGCGCTGCCCGGCCGGGAGCGGGTGCACACTGCCGCCGCGAGGGTCGGCAATCACGGCAGGTGGGGCGCACTCCTCCCCTGGCCGCCCCGGCATTTGTGTTTCCCTCACACCCCGTCTGCCGTCGCCCATGTCGTTTTTCGCCACAACAGGTCGGGCAGCATTGGCAGCCCCGCATTGGCTCTGTCATTCATGGGCACAAGGATTGCAGCGTTTAACGGAGTCGCCCCGATGAAAACTCATGTCAAAGCCCTTGTGGTCGGCGGCGGCGCCGTCGGCACCGGCATTGCCTATCACCTCGCCAAGGCCGGTTGGGATACGATGCTGATCGAGCGGGACGAACTGACCTCGGGCTCGACCTGGCACGCGGCGGGCCTGCTTCCGCTCTTCAACATGAGCTTCGCCACCACCCATATCCACAAATATTCGGTCGACTTCTACAAGTCGCTGGAGGCCGAGACCGGCCTGAACGCGGGCTTCTCGATCTGCGGCAACCTGCGCATGGCGCAGACCGATGCGCGGATGGATGAATACATGCTCTATTCCTCGGTCGCCGAAACCGCCGGGGTCTATCACGAATTCCTGACGCCGGCCCAGATCAAGGAGCGCTGGCCGCTGGTGCGCAGCGAAGACCTGAAAGGGGCGCTCTTCCACCCGCAGGACGGCTATATCAACCCCGCCGACGTGACGCAGGCCATGGCCAAGGGCGCCCGCCTGCACGGCGCCCATATCGAGCGCAAGGTGCAGGTCGACGGCTACCGCTGGACCGGGACCGAATGGGTCGTCTCCTGCACCCGCATGGTGGACAAGGGGGGGATGCTGACCGCCTCTGACGAGAGGTTCGAGATCGTGGCCGAACATGTGGTCACCGCCACCGGCAACCACGCCCAGCGGACGGCACGGCTTCTGGGCGTCAAGATCCCGGCAATCCCGGTCGAGCATCAGTATATCGTGACCGAGCCCGACCCGGCACTGGCCGCATGGCGCAAGGCCGGCAACCCCGAACACCCCGTCCTGCGCGACGCCGATGCCAAGTGGTATGTGCGAGAGGAGCGCGGCGGCTGGATCCTCGGCCCCTACGAGCGCAACGCTCCGGCCCGCTTCCTCTATGACGTGCCGGAAAGTTTCCGCGCCGACCTGTTCCCGCTCGATCTGGAACGGATCGAGGTGGAATACATGTCGATGATCCACCGCCTGCCAAGCGCCGAGACCGTGGGCCTGAAGGACGATTTCAACGGCCCGATCTGCTATACCCCCGATGGCAACCCGCTGGTCGGCCCCGTCCCCGGCCTGCGCAACATGTGGATCGCCGAAGGCTTTTCCTTCGGCATCACCGCCGCTGGCGGCACCGGCCATTACCTTGCACAGATGATGGTGAACGGCGAGGCCGAGATCGACATGGCCAGCCTCGACCCCAGGCGCTACGGCAACTGGATGACCACCGAATACGCCGCGCGCAAGAACGAGGAATGCTATGAGCACGTCTTCATCCTGCACCACCCGGACGAAGAGCGCGAAGCCTGCCGCCCGCTGCGCACTGCCCCGGCCTATGACCGGCAAAAGGAAATGGGCGCACAGTTCGGCCAGGTGAACGGCTGGGAGCGGCCGAACTATTATGGCCCGAAAGACGCCCCGGCGCATTTCGACCATGACGGGCGCAGCTTCCGCCGCGGCGCCTGGTGGCCCCATGCAAAGGCCGAGGCCGAGGCCGTGCGCTCGACCGTCGGCATCATCGACGCCTCGGCCTTCACCAAGCATCTGGTGCGAGGCCCCGGCGCCACCGCCTTCCTCGACCATTTCACCTGCAACAAGCTGCCGGCGGTCGGGCGCATCAACCTGACCTACGCGCTGACCGAAGCCGGCACCACGCGCACCGAATATACCATCGTGCGGTTGCAGGAGAATGAATACTACCTCATCTCCGCCGGGGCCTGGACGGCCTATGACGCCGATTTTCTGCGGAAGTCCGCCGAGGATTTCATGGCTGAAGGCGGCGGCAATCTCGACATCCACGACGTGACGACACAATGGGGTGTCTACGCACTGGCCGGACCGAACGCACGCGCGCTGCTCAACGAGATCGTCAAGGACGCCGATCCCGCCACCGTGCTGTCGAACAAGCGCTTCCCCTGGCTCTCCTTCCGCAACATCGAACTGGGCATGTGTCCGGTGCGCGCGGTGCGGGTGGCCTATACCGGCGAGCTGGGCTGGGAGTTGCACTACCCGATCGAATTCGGCCGCTACCTGTGGGATCTGATCTGGTCGGTGGGCGAAAAGCACGGGCTGAAGGGCGTCGGCGCCCGCGCGCAGAACTGGCTGCGGCAGGAGAAATCCTATCGCGCCTTCGGCAATGAACTGGGCCGCGACGCAACGCCCCTGGAAGCCGCTCTCGACCGCTTCGTCGATCTCTCCAAGGAGTTCCGCGGCAAGCAGGCGATGCTCGACACCGGTATCCGCTCGCAATGCGTGACATTGCTGATCGACGGACCGGCGGATACCGATCCCTGGGGCAAGGAGGCGATCCTGAAAGACGGCGTGAAAGTCGGCCGGCTGACCTCGGGCGGCTATTCGGTGGCTTTCGGCAAGCAGATCGGCATGGGCTATGTCGGCCCGGAACTGGCCGAGGTCGGCACAAGGCTCAAGGTGCGGATGCTGCTTCGGGAATGGGATGCGGTGGTCGTCGAGGACAGCCCCTTCGACCCGAAGAACGAACGCATCCGCATGAACGGCTGAACGCGGCCCTTCGATCCCGAAACAGCCGGGGCCGCTCGTTCGGGCGGCCCTTTTCCATGCCCGGCAGCAGTTCCCGTGGCGGGTGTCGCATGAGTATTTGGACAAGAAGCAAAGACATGAGATCCGTCAGGCGGGATGGAGAACGGCGTGCCGGAAAAGCCTGCCGTCGGAGCGCCGTGCGCGCCCCTTGGCCGTTTCCGCCTTTGCTTCTTGTCCAAATACTCATGCGACGCCGGGGCCAGGGCGATGCGTCAGGGTTGGGCACGGCGGGCGATCCAGGCGGCCCAGGCGGCCTCGCTTCCGGCAAAGGCGTTGATATCCACGTCGCCGGCGATGCCGGGAATGCGACCGGTCGAGGTATGTTGCCAGAATGTCCAGGGCTGGCCCGGATAGCGCTCGGACGGGTGGGCGGCAACCGAGCGGAGCCAGAAATCAACGCCCTTCAGCCGCCACATCTGGTTGTCCTCGTAGAAATCGACCGTAGTATAAAGGATGGGCGCGGTGCCGTAGTGCCGGGTGAACAGGCTGACCAGCGTCTCGGCATCGGCACGGATCACCTCGGGGGCGCGGCGGATGGTGCAGGTGGGGCTGGTCGGCGTCCATTCCATGTCGATCACCGGCGGCAGATCGCCGGAGCGGCGCGGGACGTGGCGGAAGAACCAATCCGCCTGTTCCTCGGGCGGGCGGCAATGATAGAAGAAGTGATAGGCGCCGCGGCGCAGCCCCGCTTGCCGGGCGCCACGCCAATGCGCCTCGAACATCTCATCCAGCCGGTCGCCGCCCTCGGTCGCCTTGATGAAGGCGAAGTTCACCCCGTTAGCGCGCGCCTCCGGCCAGTCTATCGCGGTCTGGAAGCGTGCCACGTCGACACCATGCACCGGCAGGCGGCTGACATGGTCGGCCGTTGCAGGGTGTGGCCGCGCATCGGCGAAATTCAGCTTCGTCACCGCCTGGAGCGTGGCGGCGGCGTGCGGGTGGGCCTTCGGTCCGCCCCCGCCACAGGCCGCGAGCAAGGCGAGTGCGGCGGTCAGGGCGAAGGGCAGCCAGCGCATCGGAACCTCATACAAAACGATCCGGCTGCATCGTTGCCCGAAGTGCCGAGGCTTGTCACCCCTTCCCGACGCGGGAAGTAAACCCCGGCGGGGCATCGGCGAAGAGTTGCGGATGGTGGTCCGCACATGCCAACGGATGCCCGGGCCGAGCAGCGGCCACAACTCCCGCGCCGCAGATCGGGAATCGGCCGGACTTTGTGTGCCCCCGGTGCAAGGGCAGCGGCGCGCCTGCCGGAAGTGCACGGTCGGGAGGAGCGGAGC
>JAIRJX010000165.1 GCA_031260425.1 Gemmobacter sp. | reverse complement strand
CCATTGGCGAAGCTCAGTTCGGCGCCGGTACGCTCCAGCAGGGTCTTGGCGATGAAGAGGCCGAGGCCCATCCCCTCATAGCCGGGCCGCTCGCCCGTCTCGTCGCTGTTCCTGCGGCTGCGCATGAACGGATTGCCGATCCGGCCCAGCAGATGCGGCGGATAGCCCGGCCCGTCGTCGACAATGCGCAGCAGGAGCCGCCGGTCGGTCCATTCCGCATCGATCCAGACATTGTCGTCGGCGAAATCGACGGCGTTCTGGATCAGGTTGCGCAGGCCGTGAATCACCTCGGGCTGGCGCAGGACCTGCGGTTCGCGGTCGTTCGGATTTTGAGCGCGATGATCGAAATGCACCGTCTTGCCGCGCCTCAGATGTGGTTCCGCCGCCTCGCGCAGCAGTGCGCCCAGCGGCGCTTGCCGCATCAGCCGGTCATCCTTGCCGGCCTGCCCCATGGAGCGCAGGATGTCGCGGCAGCGGTCGGCCTGATCGCGGATCAGTTCGGCATCGGCGCGCAGGTCGGGCTGGTCGTCCAGCTCTTCCATCAGCTCGGCGCTGGCAAGCTTGATGGTGGCAAGCGGCGTGCCGAGTTCATGCGCCGCCGCCGCAACGACCCCGCCCAGATCGATGAGCTTCTGTGCCCGGGCCAGGGCCATCTGCGTTGCCAGCAGCGCATCCTGCATCGAATGCGCCTCGGCCGCGACGCGATGGGCGTAGATGCCCAGAAAGACGATTCCTATCACGATGGACAGCCAGAAACCGAAGGCGAAGAGCCGGGGCAGGCCGAAGGCCATGCCGTTATGAAATGTCATCGGCAGGGCAAAAAGGGCAAGCGCAGTGACGAATGTTATGGCGATACCGCCCAAAACCATCGTCGCCCGCGCCCCCAGCGCGGTGGCCGAGATGGTGACCGGCGCCACGATCAGCAGGGCGAAGGGATTGGTCAATCCGCCGGTCAGCATCAAGAGCATGGCAAGCTGTGTCAGGTCGAACAACAGCACAAGGAAGACCTGACGCTCGCTGAGCCTCATGCTTTCGGGGAAGACGAAGATCGAGAACAGGTTGGCGACGACCGAAGCGCCGACCAGAAGCAGGCTCGGCCCCAGCGGGAATTCGATGCCATACCATAGATACGCGACCAGCAATGCGACGATCTGCCCGCCGATCGCGGCCCAACGCAGCATGTTGAGCGTGTGCAGGCGCAGGAATTCGTTGCGTTCGTCGGGCCCGGGGAGGAGGAAGCTGTTGGCGGTCATGGCTCAGGCTGTCGCAGCGGTATTTTTTACCATTGTTAAGAAGCCTGCCTTGCCGGATCAATGTGGTCACGGGAAAAAGGAGTGTGACCGATGTCGAAGCTTGTCGCGGGTCTGGCCGTCGCGGCCGTGGCCGGAATGGTCGGGGGGCTTTATCTTTACACCGAATTGCAGCGACCTTCGGATCCTTTCGCGGCTTGCCGCAATGGCGCGATCGGTGGCGGTGATATCGGCGGGCCGTTCACCTTGCTCGACAGCGACGGCCGCACGGTGACCGACAAGGACGTGCTGAGCAAGCCTTCACTGGTCTATTTCGGCTATACCTTCTGCCCGGATGTCTGCCCCTTCGACAATGCCCGCAATGCCGAGGCGGCCGATCTGCTGAAATCGCGCGGCCATGACGTGACACCGGTGTTCATTTCCATCGATCCGGCGCGCGATACGCCCGAGGTGATGAAGGACTATACCGGATACATGTATCCCGGCATGATAGGTCTTACCGGCTCGGAAGAGCAGGTCCGGGCGGCGGCGCAGGCCTACAAGGCCTATTACAAGGTGCAGCCGGCCGATGACGAATATTATCTCGTCGATCATTCGACCTTTACCTATCTGATGCTGCCCGGCACAGGATTCGCCGATTTCTTCAAGCGCGAGGCGACGGCGGCAGAGGTGGCGGACCGGGTCGCCTGTTTCGTGGAGGCGGCGAAAACCGGTGCGGAAAATTGACCTTGGCTGTAAAGCGCCATAGTTTGGGGCGAACCTCGGGACAGGAGTATCACCATGGCTGAAGATCTGGGTGCCGAACTCGGGCCGGACCGTTCGCTTCATCTGGTGGATGATGACGAGGTTTTCGTGAAACGCCTTGCCCGTGCAATGGAAAAGCGCGGCTTCATTCCCGAAACGGCGGAAAGCGTGGCTGCCGGCAAGGCCCTTGCTCAGGCCAGGCCCCCGGCCTACGCCGTAGTGGATCTGCGGCTGGAGGATGGCAACGGGCTTGACGTGGTGGAAGTGCTGCGGGAGAAACGGCCTGACTGCCGTATCGTGGTGCTGACTGGCTATGGTGCGATCGCCACGGCGGTGGCTGCTGTGAAGATCGGGGCTGTGGATTATCTTTCGAAGCCGGCGGACGCCAATGAGGTGACCAATGCCCTGCTGTCGCGTAGCGATGTACTGCCCGAGCCACCGGAAAACCCGATGTCGGCGGATCGCGTGCGCTGGGAGCATATACAGCGCATCTACGAGATGTGCGACCGCAATGTCTCGGAAACTGCGCGTCGGCTGAACATGCACCGCCGCACGCTGCAACGCATTCTGGCCAAGCGCAGCCCGAAATAGATTTTTTCTGCGATTTCCATGTTGCGGATTGCCATCGGCAATCTGTGGTAGTAATTCGATTTACACAACAATTCGTAATACAAGGAGCGATGTTAATGGACTTGAATGCTCTTTCGCTGAAAGAATTGAAGGAACTCCAAGCGCGGGTGACCAAGGCCGTTGCGACCTTTGAGGATCGCAGGAAGAAGGAGGCGCTGGCGGAACTGGAAGATCGTGCGCGCCAGATGGGGTTCAATCTTTCAGAGTTTTTCGGAGCGGCTCCGGCGCGCAAGCGGGCGCCCGCCGTGGCGAAGTACGCCAATCCCGCCAATCCTGCGGACACTTGGTCGGGGCGCGGGCGTAAGCCGCGCTGGTTCGAAGAGGCGGTGAAAGCCGGCAAATCCGCCGACGATCTGACGATCTGACGCTCAGCGATCTGACACTCGGCCGCGTGTGGCAAGGGCGTCGATCTCTGCCAGAAGGGCTGCGTGCCGGGCCGTATAGGCGGCACGCACCTCGGCGGGCGGGCGCAACCGGATCGAAAGGTTTCCGATGCTGGGGCGGCCGAAAAGGCGGTTGGCCTCATCTTCGGTGAAACCGGCGATCTGCACCGCCTCTGCCCAGGCGGAAACCTTGTCTGCCGTCTTGATCCCCCGCTTGATCGCGGCGGGCAGCGTGGCGGGCAGGCCAAACCGGATATGGATTGCCGCCGTGAGCCGGATATCCAGATCGCCATAGTTCGGGCCGATCGCCGCCTTTACCGGGCTGATCATGTCGCCGATCACATATTCCGGTGCGTCGTGCAGGAGCGCGGCAAGGCGCCAGCGCGGCCCGGCCTGCGGGTTTTGTCGGGCGAAAATTTCCTCGACCAGCAGGGAATGCTCGGCCACCGAATAGGGATGGTCGCCGCGGGTCTGGCCGTTCCAGCGCGCCACAAAGGCGAGACCGTGGGCAATGTCCTCGATCTCGATATCCATCGGCGTGGGATCCAGCAGATCGAGCCGCCGCCCGGACAGCATCCGTTGCCAGGCGCGTGCCGGACGGTCGCGATTGTTTCCCATAGCCGCCATAATTTGGCCATTTCCTCCCAAAAGATTGCCGCGCGGGCGACGGAGTGCTATCCCGGCCGCAAGCGGAAATGCAAGGAGTGCGGCGGATGCCGAAGGATTACATCGTGAAGGATATTGCGCTGGCCGATTTCGGGCGCAAGGAGTTGGACATTGCCGAGACCGAGATGCCGGGCCTGATGGCCTGCCGCGACGAGTTTGGCAAAAGCCAGCCGCTGAAAGGCGCCCGCATCGCCGGCTCGCTCCATATGACGATCCAGACTGCCGTGCTGATCGAGACGCTGAAGGTGCTGGGTGCGGATGTGCGCTGGGCCTCGTGCAACATCTTCTCGACGCAGGATCACGCAGCGGCGGCGATCGCCGCTACCGGCACCCCGGTCTTCGCGGTCAAGGGCGAGACGCTGGAGGAATACTGGGAATATACCGACCGTATCTTCCAGTTCCCCGAAGGCACCTGCAACATGATCCTGGACGATGGCGGGGATGCCACGCTTTACATCCTGCTTGGCGCGCGGGTCGAGGCGGGTGAGACCGGCCTGATCGCGACGCCGACCAGCGAGGAAGAGGTCTGCCTGTTCAACCAGATCCGGAAGCGCCTCGCTGCCAGCCCCGGCTGGTTCACCGAGCAGCGCGCCGCGATTCGGGGCGTATCGGAGGAAACCACCACCGGGGTGCACCGTCTCTATGACCTGCACAAGAAGGGCCTGCTGCCCTTCCCGGCGATCAACGTCAACGACTCGGTCACCAAGTCGAAATTCGACAACAAATATGGCTGCAAGGAATCGCTGGTCGACGGTATCCGCCGCGCCACCGATACGATGATGGCCGGCAAGGTCGCGGTGGTCTGCGGCTATGGCGATGTAGGCAAGGGCTCCGCCGCCTCGTTGCGAGGGGCCGGTGCGCGGGTGAAGGTGACCGAGGTCGACCCGATCTGTGCGCTTCAGGCCGCGATGGACGGCTATGAGGTCGTGGTGCTGGAGGATGTGGTGGCGGATGCAGACATCTTCATCACCACCACCGGCAACAAGGACGTGATCCGCGTCGAGCATATGCGCGCGATGAAGGATATGGCGATCGTCGGCAATATCGGCCATTTCGACAACGAGATTCAGGTGGCCAGCCTGCGCAACCACAAATGGACCAACATCAAGGACCAGGTGGATATGATCGAGATGCCCTCGGGCGCGCGGATCATCCTGCTGTCCGAGGGCCGGTTGCTGAACCTCGGCAATGCCACGGGCCATCCGTCCTTCGTGATGTCGGCCAGCTTCACCAATCAGGTTCTGGCGCAGATCGAACTCTGGGCCAAGGGCGGTGAATACAGGCCGGGTGTCTATATCCTGCCGAAGGCGCTGGACGAAAAGGTGGCGCGGCTGCATCTGAAGAAGATCGGCGTGAAACTGACCGAATTGCGCCCCGATCAGGCCGACTATATCGGGGTGAAGATCGAAGGTCCGTTCAAGTCGGATCATTACCGCTACTGAGGCGTCGGAGCATCAGGCAGGTCCTGCCCGCATCGCGGGGTGACCTGCCGGTTGCGTTGTCTCCGGCTTGGGGTTTACGGTTTATGGAGGCCGGCCGGACAGGCC
>JAIRJX010000163.1 GCA_031260425.1 Gemmobacter sp. | reverse complement strand
TATCAGTGGACCAAACATGGTCGCTGCACCGGCCTTTCAGCCCGTGCCTATTACGCCGCCATGCGCGGGGCCTTCGCTGCCATCATCCTGCCGGAAGTGTTCGCCCGCCTCGACCACGGGCTGAACCTGCCTGCGCAGGTGGTGGAGGACGCGTTCCTTGAGGCCAATCCCGGCCTCACCCGTGATCAGATCACTGTCACCTGCACAGACGGCATGATCCGGGAGGTCCGCCTCTGCCTGACCCGCGACCTGCGGCCCCGCCGATGCGGCGCGGATACGATCCGCGATTGCCGGCTGAAGGACGCCCTGCTCGCCGCGCCGCGCTGACGGTACCCGCAGGAACACCACGCCCGCCGTCCACACCATCTTTGGCTGCTCGCCCCACCGCGCCGACGGTGCCCGCAGGAGCCGGGATATTCGAAGCAGCGGCCCGGCCCGGCCTGATCCGGCGATCACGGGCCGCAAGGCACATGAGCATTTTCGCCCGGATGAAACCGCAGGACGCACCCGCCCTGTCCTTTATCCGAATGCGCCCGACGCTCGGCATCCCCGGAGGCATCGGCAATTCGGGAAGCATACATTTTGGTTCAACCCGAGCGCCCGTGTAAGCCCTGTCCCATGCCCGGAACAAGGCGCACAGCGCCGCCGGGAAGCGCTACGCTCACCCAAGGTCGGACGCCGCCCTGATGTGGCGTGGGGTTGCTGTGGGCAGGGCGGGCGGTTTCTTCGAGGGCATATGCGCCCTATGTGAGCCCTTCCCTCGCCCGGAACAGGGCTCGTCCCCCGAACCGCCCACGCCATCTTCCGTGGCAACGCCGCCCGGCGAAGGCTCCGGCGGAGCCCGAGGCGGGCGGCTCCCGCCTCAGATCAGCCCTTCCTTGCGGAACAGCGCTTTCATGTCGGCCTCGGGCCGGGCGCCGAAATGGCTGATCACTTCGGCAGCGGCGGCACAGCCCATGCGGCCGGAAGTGGCGAGTGCCTGACCCGTGGCCATACCGTAGATGAAGCCCGCCGCAAACTGGTCGCCCGCACCGGTCGCGTCAACCGGTACCACGCGCCGCACCGGCACCACCGCACGCTCCGTGCCGCAGATCACGATGACTTCCTCGCCCGAGCGGGTGCAGACCACCAGCCCGGCATCGGCCGCCGCCTGTTCCAGCGCCGTATCGAGGTCGGTCTGATAGAGGCTCTCCCATTCATGCTGGTTGCCGATCACATAGTCCAGATCGCGCACCAGGCGGCGGAAATCGGCGCGGTGGCGATTGACGCAGAACGGATCGGAAAGCGCGATCCCCGCCTGCCCACCCGCTTCGCGACAGAGCTTCGCCGCACGCTCGAAGGCCGCCTTGCCCTTCGGCTTGTCATAGAGATAGCCTTCGAGGAACAGGATCGCCGCCTGGCCTGCCACCGTCTCGGCCACATCCTCGGGGCCCAGTTCGGAAGAGATGCCAAGATAGGTGTTCATCGACCGCTCCCCATCCGGCGCGACGAAGATCATCGAGCGCGAGGTGGGCAACTCGCCCCCCCGCACCGGCGGGTTGACGAAGTCCGTGCCTTCCTCAGCCATGGCGCGGGCATAGAATTGGCCAAGCGCGTCGTCATGCACCCGGCCGATGAAGGCCGTCTTGAGGCCGAGGCTGCCGAGCCCGGCCAGCGTATTGGCGACCGATCCGCCCGGCGCCTGCACCCGTTCGGTCATCGCCGCATAAAGCAGCTCGCCCCGCTCGCGCTCGACCAGTTGCATGATGCCCTTTTCGATGCCCATCAGCTCCAGAAAGCTGTCGTCGGCCGACGAGAACACATCGACGACGGCATTACCGATGCCGACGACTTCATACTTCTTCATGTGGTCTTTTCCTCATAGGAGCACAGGTCGCGGATCAGGCAATCCGCGCAGCGCGGCTTGCGGGCCTGACAGATATAGCGGCCATGCAGGATGAGCCAGTGATGTGCGTGCTGCTGGAATTCGGCCGGGATATTGTCCTCGATGGCGCGCTCCACCGCCTCGACATCCTTGCCGGGGCAGATGCCGGTGCGGTTGCCGATACGGAAGATATGGGTATCGACCGCCTGGGTCGGCACATGCCACCAGATATTCAGCACGACATTGGCGGTCTTGCGTCCGACCCCCGGCAGGGCCTGCAGAGCAGCGCGGGAAGAGGGCACTTCGCTGCCGTAGCGCTCCACCAGAATTTCCGAAAGGCGGATCACGTTCTTCGCCTTCTGCCGATAAAGGCCGATGGTCCTGATCGCCTCGGTCAGCCCGTCAAGCCCGAGAGTCAGCATTTTGCCAGGTGTATCCACCGTGGCGAAGAGCCGGCGCGTCGCCTTGTTCACCCCGGCATCGGTCGCCTGCGCCGAAAGCGCGACCGCGACCAGCAGCGTATAGGCATTCGTGTGGTGCAACTCTCCCTGCGGCTCCGGCTCGCGGGCCTGGAAGCGGGAGAAGATCTCGTGGATCGTATGATAGTCGAGTTGCCGGGCCATGGCAGCTTTCCTAGGACGGATCACCATGGTCCACAATCGAAGATCGTCTTTGGAGGACAGATCCTCGCATGTGGCCTCGGCCCCCGGGGCGGCGGCAAAGCGCGACGCGGGCTGCCGGATACCAGAGCGGATCCCACCCTTCGCCGCATCGGGGCGGGGGAGCCGCTCTCCGTTGCACAGCGGCCAAGGGTCGAAAACGGGAGGCAGAGCTTCGGGTGAGCCAACACCATGCCCGGAACAAGGCACGAAGTGCCGTCGCGCAGCGCCCCCCCGGAGCATTGCCTTTTCGCTGCACGGGGGTGTCGAGACAGAAACCGTCGCTCCCCAAACCCGGTGTGAGCCCGCGCCATGCCCGCAACAAGATGCGCAGCACAGCCCGGCGCTGTGCAGACATCTGCGCGGGGATGGAACATGGGCGGGGCTATGCGATAAAGTGACGACCACAATCATCGGAGCTGCCCGCCTGCGGTCGGGCGCGGCCCTCTGTTCTGCGGGATACGGAAACGATGTGGGGTAAAGCATCCAGCCTTCTTCAGCGCTTCGCCCCCTCCCCCAGATCCACGGGCTTGATCAGAAGGGGAGCGGCGCGCTGAAGGTCTGGCTCCTGCCGGTCTCCGGGTGACGCAGCCTCAGGCTTTCGGCGTGCAGCATCATGCGCGGGTAATCGTCCCGCGCCGGCCCCTCGGCATAGATCGCGTCACCGAGGATCGGATGGCCCAATTCCAGCATATGCACCCGGAGTTGATGGCTGCGCCCGGTCTGCGGCATGAGCCGCACCCGTGTCGTCCTGCCGTCATGCCGGATCACCCTCCAGTCGGTGACGGCAGGCTTACCCTCCTCATGGTTCACATGCTGGCGCGGCCGGTTCGGCCAGTCCACGCAAAGCGGCAACTCCACCCTGCCCTCCTGCGGCTCCAGATGGCCCCAGAGCCGCGCGACATAAACCTTCTTTGCCTGCCGCTTCTCGAATTGCTGGCCAAGGTGACCCTGCGCCGCCCTGGTCAAAGCGAAGACCATGACACCCGACGTGTCGCAATCCAGCCGATGCACCAGCAGCACCTCGGGAAAGACACGCCGCAACCGCTCGATCAGGCAATCCTCCTTGCCCGGATCCTTGCCCGGCACGGTCAGCAGCCCGGCAGGCTTGTCCACGATCAGAAGCGCCCCGTCGCGATACAGGATGGAGAGCGGCACATCCGGCGGGTTGTAGTCATAGGGCGGCATCAGACGATCCGATGCGCCGGTTCGCGGCAACCGAAGGTGATGGCGGCTTTCCCTGCGATCCGGCCCATGCCGAGCCTACCGCGTTTTCCGGGCATCGGTCGGATCAGGTCCCGCATCCCGTTCATTCCCAGACCAGCCGCGCGGCGAGCCCGCCGAAGAGAAGCGCCGACAGCTTGTTCATCACCCCCATGCGCCGCTCCAGCGCCCGCCCGGCAAAGCCCGCTGCCGCGCCGTAGGCACAGGTAATCACGGTGCCGGTGCAGCAGAACAGCGCGCCCAGAACAAGGATCTGCTGCCAGACCGGCCCTCGCGCCGGATCGGTGAATTGCGGCAGGAGAGCGACGACGAACAGCGCGACCTTCGGGTTCATTGCATTGGTCAGGAACCCGCGCCGAAGTGCCCGCAAGGCCGAGGCGGAACTGTGCCCGGGCTGCATCACCGCCCCGGCGGTCCAGCTTTTCCACGCAAGCCAAAGCAGATACCCGGCCCCCGCCCATTTCAGCACCATCAATGCGCCGGGATGGGCGGCGAGAAGCGCGCTCACCCCCGCCGCCGCCAGCGTGACATGCCAGAGCCCGCCGAGACCGACCCCGACACCTGCCGCAATTCCCGTCTTCGGCCCACCCGCGATGCCCGAGGCGGTGGTGAAGACCACATCTGCCCCGGGCGTGAGGTTCAGCATGATCCCTGCCGCCAGAAAGGCCAGAAGCTGGCCGAAGGGCACCAGGGTGAGAAGATCAGGCATGGCGGTCTCCTGAGGGGGTAGCGGCACGACCATAGCAGCGCACCGGACCCGCCGCCAGCGCCGAGACAAAAGCCGGGTTTTGCGTCGGGCCACACAGGCTGGTAGGAGGGGGCATGTTCGGATTCCTTTCACGCTCGCGCAGCATCACCAGAATCGGCCTGACACCGCCCGTGCCTCTACCCGGGCGCGACGGTCTGGCGCTGGTGCTGATCGTGCGCAACGAGGCGCGCCATATCGGTGAATGGGCGCGCTTTCACCGGCTTGCCGGGGTGCGGCATATCCATGTCTACGACAACGGCTCGACCGATGGCACGCTGACGGCACTGCAGGACGCGGTGGACGATTTCGCCAGCACCATTCCGTGGGACCAGAAGCTGCGTGACGACCGGAGGGGGCTCGAAATCCACAATCAGGTGCTGGCCTATGCCCATGCGGTGCGCAATTTCGGCGCGCGCTACCGCTGGATGAGCTTCCTCGACGTGGACGAATTTCTGGTGCCGAAACGTGCGGAAAACCTGCCCGAGGCATTGGCGCATCTGGAGGGCTGCCGCAATATCAGCCTGCCTTGGCACATGTTCGGCCGCGCCGGTTATATCGAGCCACCGCAGGGCGGGGTGCTCTCCAACTACACCCGCCGCAATCCCGATCCGATGAGCGATACGAAGGGATTGCGCAATTTCAAGATGATCGTCGATCCCTGCCATGTCACCGCGATCAAGGTGCACGAGATCGAGACCGGCGACGGCACCTGCAATGATCGGGGCGCGCGCTTCAGCCACGCGAGCCGGGTGCGGCCCGGCTTCTATTCGGCCGATCATATCCAGTTGAACCACTACTATACCCGCTCGGACGCCGAGCTTAAGGCCAAGATCGCGCGCGGCCCGAACCTCACCACCCCCGACGCCGACCATCTACGCCGCGTCATGCGCAAGGTCGCCGCCATCGAGGCGGGAGAGATCGAGGACCGGACGGCGCTGGACTATTTGCGGCGGAGGGGCGTCGATGCGCTGTGAGGTGCTGCTGATCAATCTGGACGGCTCGGCGGCGCGGCTGGCACAGGCGGCGGCGGTGCTGGCGGCGGCGGGGATCGCGTTCCAGCGGCTGCCGGCCTTTGACGGGCGCGGGCTGCGGCCCGACGAACTGCCCCTTTATAGTGCCGCCGGAGCGGTGCGCTGCTTCGGCCGGGCGCTGACCGGAGGCGAGGTCGGCTGCTTTCTCAGCCATCTCGAGGCGGTGCGCCGGTTCCTTGCCTCCGACGCGGAATATGGCCTGGTGCTGGAGGATGATCTGACTGCAACCGCCGGGGCCGCCGATCTGCTCACACATGTGCTGGCGCGGCTGGAGGCGGGGGCTGCGCGCAAGCTCTGGTGGCTGGTAAACCTTGGCAAGCCGGCGCAACGGATGATGACGCCGCTTGCCGCCGTTAACGCAGAACATGGCCTGATGCGGGCGCATTATTTCCCGGTCACCACCACCGCCATCCTGTGGAACCGCACCGGTGCCGAGGCTTTTTTGCGCGATGCGAATGAAATCGTGATGCCGGTCGATCACTGGCTACGGCAATGGGCAACGCTGCACGATACGGGCCTGGCGCTCAACCCGCCGCTGTTTCCTGCAACCGAGGAAGGGCCAAGCGACATTGATACCGCCGGGCATCGCAAGAAAGTGCCACGCGGCGGCCTACATTTCCTGGCACGCCAGACCCGGCTATGGCGCAACAAGCTGCGGGCCTGGCGGCACAGACGGCAATTCTGAAAACCCCACCGAGTCGTCGAGCACGATGGTAGAACCGGCATCTCGGCCCCGTCGTATAGCGCTCCCGGCAAGATGCACATCAGATCGAAAAGCGCAGATCGTGATGACGGCGGGATCGCCGTGTAGCGGCATTGTGCGGCTGGACGGTCTACCTCAGCATGCCGGAGAATAACCGCACCTGCACAGTGCGGCTGGCCGGCAGGAGAAAACCCTTGCAAGATCCGCACTATGACATTCCCCATCGACACCTGGTCGCGCGCCCGTATCGCGGATACCGGCTGGAGAGGAAAATCGACCTGAGCCGGGGCTGATATCCGGAACAGGCTCCTCTTTTGCCACGGGAGAGACAAAGGGGGATGAAACATCCTCCCGTTTGACCTAGATCCGTTGCGAGATATCATCCGAGGTTCCCATGTCCATCCGCATCAACGACACCGCCCCCGATTTCACCGCCGAGACCACCGCCGGGAAGATCAGCTTCCACGACTGGCTGGGCGACAGCTACGGCATCATCTTCTCGCACCCGCGCGATTTCACCCCGGTCTGCACCACGGAATTCGGCGCCGTGGCCCGGCTGGTGCCGGAATTCGCCAAACGCAAGACCAAGGTGATCGGCGTGTCGGTCGATTCGGTCGAGGATCACGGCAAGTGGAAGCGCGATATCGAGACGTTCGGCGGCGCCCC
>JAIRJX010000118.1 GCA_031260425.1 Gemmobacter sp. | reverse complement strand
CTGAACCTGTGAGGCCCGACCATGAGCTATGTCCTGAATATCGCCGCCACCCTGCCCGAGGGGGCCCCGCCGCTGGCATCGTTCACCATCCCTGTCCGCGCCGGCCTGAGGGCGGCCCATTTCCTCGGCCATGGCGCCGCCGTTGCCGCGATGAATTTCGGCAGCGGCGCGGCCGCCCGGATCATCGGCGCGCCGACATGCGCCGCCGGATATGGCGAGTTTTCCGGCGCCGACTACCTGCTGAGCGACGTCGACGAGGCGCAGAACATGTCGTTCCTCGCCCTGGTGCGCCGCCCGGCCGACGTGTCGTGCTCGTTTTTCGGCAACAATAACAGCATTCCGGGCGGCGTCGGGATGTGGTCGACACTCGGCGGCGTGACGGCCTCGTTCCGGGCCGACCGCGACAGCGCCGCCACCGAACACGCCAACCTGCCGACCGCCGGAACGAATATCGGATCGTGGCAGTTGATCGCCTGCCATGCGCCCAATCTGGGTGCGTCAACCATTCTCAGCCTCACCACAAATCTTCAGTCAACATCGGTTGCCACGGAACAGCGAGTGATCTCCGGGTCCGGCAAATTCAAGATCGGCTCGGCCTACAATGGCGCATTCACCGGCTCCTGCCAGGTCGCACTATGGCTGGCCTATGACCGCGTCCTGACCGCCGCCGAAACCGGCGGCCTCGGCGCATGGGCAAGAACCTGTGCCGCAACGCTCGGTATCACGGCATGAGGGCGGTCATGGCGGCTCTGGCCAGCGCGATGGAGGAGGCATGATGCCCTGGGATTGGACGAACCCGCACTGAAGGTCGCGGCCCGCCTGCGGGAGGAAAGCTCCGGCCTGCTGCCGCTGGAGGTTCTGAAGCTCGAGGACGGCACCGCTGCCATCGTCGCCGATATCGGCGGAATCGACTACGTCCTGACCATGACACGGGTTCCCCGCCAGCGCCCCAGGCCCCCCTCCAACTGACGAAAAAGGGGGCGTTCAAGCCCCCTTCAAACCCCCGAAAACCGGAAATCGTTCCGCTGCAATTTTTACCGTAAAACTCTGCAATATTCGCCGTCAGCTATCACACACCAATCATAAACAGTTATGCACAGGAACATGTGCTGATTGGTGCTTTACAGGCTTCCCCTTTGGCGACACCATATCTAGTAAGGGTGGGGAGGGCTCCCGCAGCAGCTTGCTTGTGCCCCAGCGTCTTGTGGATGATCTCTGCGGGGTGCCATGGTAAAGGGGTTGGTCATGTCGCTTGCCGAAGACTATCTGTCCTGGGACGATCTGCATCCGATCGATCTGGTCGAGGCGCTGGCCGCCGATCATTGCTGGGAGGTCGACCGTCTGACCGATAACCAGATCGCCATGGCGGTCGAGGGGCTTTGGCGCAGCTATGCGCTCACGCTGTCCTGGTCGCCGCAGGATGAGACGCTGCGGCTCATCTGCACTTTCGAGATGGAGCCGCCGGCCGCGCGCATGGGGCAGATCCATGACCTGCTGAACCGCTGCAATGATCAGGTCTGGTCCGGCGCCTTCACCTATTGGGACGAGCAGAAGCTGATGGTCTGGCGCTATGGCCTCGTGCTGGCCGGTGGGGCCGTGGCGGGGGTGGAGCAGCTTAACCATATGATCGCAGAGGCGGTTTCGGCCTGCGAACGCTATTACCCGGCATTTCAGCTCGTGGCCTGGGGTGATCGTCCGCCGGCTGAGGCGATGGGAATCGCCATGGCCGAGGCTTTCGGGCGCGCCTGATGCGACGGGCGATTGCGTCCGCCGGGCGCGGCTCCTAATCTGCCGGCTTGAGCGACGGAGGGGATGGATGCTGGATCGGGTGAGGGAACGGGGCCTCGTGATGCTGGGCTGCGGCAAGATGGGATCGGCCATGCTGGAGGGCTGGCTGGCGCGGGGAATGCCTCTTGGTGCGGTCTGGGTGCTCGACCCAAATCCGTCCGACTGGCTGAAGGTTGCGGGGGTGCATCTGAATGCCGGCCTTCCTGCTGCACCGGCCATCGTGCTCTTGGCGGTGAAGCCGCAGATGATGGCGGTGGCGCTGCCGCAGGTGACGGCGCTTGGCAATGGCGATACGCTCATTCTGTCTATTGCCGCCGGCACCACCATTGCCAGCTTCGAATCGGTTTTCGGCGCTGCCACGCCGATCATTCGGGCCATGCCCAATACCCCGGCGGCGGTCGGGCGCGGCATCACCGCGATCAGCGGCAATGCCCACGCCTCCGAGGCCGATATGGCGCTGGCCGAGTCGCTGCTTTCGGCGGTGGGCGAGGTGGTCCGACTGGAGGGCGAGGATCAGATCGACGTGGTGACCGCGGTTTCCGGTTCCGGTCCTGCCTATGTCTTCCACCTGATCGAGGCGCTGGCGGCGGCGGGCGTGGCTGAGGGACTGCCTTCGGGCCTCGCGATGCGGCTGGCGCGGGCCACGGTCTGCGGGGCGGGAGAGCTCGCCTATCGTGCCCCGGAAACTGCGGCGCAACTGCGGATCAACGTCACCTCGCCCGGCGGCACCACCGCCGCCGCGCTGACGGTGCTGATGGACGGTGAGACCGGCTTCCCGTCGCTTCTGCGCCAGGCGGTGAAGGCGGCAGCGCAGCGCGGGCGGGAACTGGGCAGATGATCGGCTATGACGATTTTGCCAAGGTCGATATCCGGGTTGGCCGTATCGTCCGCGCCGAACCTTTCCCCGAGGCGCGCAAGCCTGCCTATCGGCTCTGGCTCGATTTCGGGCCGGAGATCGGCGAGAAACGCTCCTCGGCGCAGATCACCCGGCACTATGTGCCGGAGGAGCTGGTGGGGCGGCAGGTTCTGGCGGTGGTGAACTTCCCGCCGCGCCAGATCGGGCCGGTGATGTCCGAGGTGCTGGTGCTCGGCCTGCCGGATGATGAGGGCGCGGTGGTGCTGATCGGGCCGGGTCATGAGGTGCCGCTGGGCGGCAGGATGTTCTGATGCGGCTGCTGATCACCCGTCCGCTGCCCGAGGCCGTGATGCGAGCGGCGCAAGCGAGGTTCGAGGTCACGGCGCGCGAAAGCACCTTGCCGCTGGAGGTGGGCGAGTTGCGGGCGGCCTTGCGGGATCACGATCTGGTGCTGCCGACCCTGGGTGATCTGTTCTCGGCCGCCGTTTTCGCCGATGTGACACGCCCGCGCGCCCGGTTGCTGGCCAATTTCGGGGTGGGCATCAACCATATCGACGTGGCGGCGGCGCGGGCTGCGGGGATTGCGGTCAGCAATACGCCGGGTGCCGTGACCGACGCCACTGCCGATATCGCGCTCATGCTGATGCTGATGACGGCGCGCCGTGCGGGCGAGGGGGAGCGGCTCTTGCGGTCGGGCCGCTGGCAGGGCTGGCATCCGACCCAGATGCTCGGGCAACACCTGAGCGGCAAGCGGGTGGGCATCATTGGCATGGGGCGGATCGGCCGCGCAATTGCCCGGCGCTGCCATCATGGTTTCGGGATGGAGGTGGTGTTCCACAACCGCTCCGTCACCGAGGCGGGCTTGCCCGCGCGGCAGGTGCCGCTGGCGGAGGCGATGGGGGCGGATGTGGTGGTGGTCGCGGTGCCGGGTGGGCCGGCCACCCGCCACTTGATCGGCCCGGAAGCGCTGTCGCATATGCGCGCCCATGCGATTCTGGTGAATATAGCGCGCGGCGATGTGGTGGATGAGGCAGCACTGGTCGAGGCGCTGGAGACGGGCCGCATCGCGGGCGCCGGCCTCGATGTCTACGAGCGCGAACCCCTGGTGCCCGAGGCGCTGTGCCGGATGGAGCAGGTGACGCTCCTGCCGCATCTCGGCACCGCTACGCTTGAGGTGCGCGAGGCGATGGGGATGATGGCGCTCGACAATCTCGTGGCCTTCGCCGAGGGAAGGCCGTTACCCAACCCGGTTTGAGGTCGGGCAAGGATTATTTTCGGCAGGCACGGTTGCGATGGAGGCGGAGTGATGGTTCGTATGGGCCAGCGCACTTGCGCCCATGTTGCCGTTTTGCCCTCGACGCCCTGCGCGACAGAGGCAGAGCTTGTTTCCCCCCCGGAACCTTGTGTAACGGGGGGCGGTGCCCGACTGCGGGTGGGCGCTGAGGCGATTGTGGTCGCCATTTTATGGCGTAGACACGCCTGACCCCTGCCCCCCGCGCAGGTGTTGCTTTAGCGCCCGCCCTCAGGGGCGGTCGGGCGCTGCGTGCCTTGTTCCGGGCTGGGAGCA
>JAIRJX010000268.1 GCA_031260425.1 Gemmobacter sp. | reverse complement strand
GTGCCGCCGAAGCGGCGCGAGATCGAACTGTCGGCCTGGTTGAATTCCTCATAGAGCCGGGCCAGTTGCTCGGACGTCATGCCGATGCCGGTATCGCGGACCTCGACGGTCAGCGGCTGGCCGGGCCGGGCGTTCAGGTGCAGGCTGACCACGCCGGTTTCGGTGAACTTGACGGCGTTGCTCAGCAGGTTGGTGAGGATCTGCTGGAAGCGCAACGGATCGCCCTGCCGCATCCCCTGGCTGCCCGGGCCGATCATCAGATGCAGACCGATCCCCTTTTCGGTGGCAAGGTGCATGTGCAGGTCGGCCACGTGCCGCACCACGTTCACCGGATCGAAGGGAACCGTCTCCAGCTCCATCCTGCCGGTCTCGATCTTCGACATGTCCAGAATGTCGTTGAGGATCGTCAGCAACAGTTTGCCGGAGCGGCGGATCGTGCCGATCATCTGCTTTTGCTCCGGCGTGTCGAGAGCGCCCTCCAGCATCTCGGCCATACCCAGGACGCCGTTCAGGGGCGTGCGGATTTCATGGCTCATATTCGCCAGGAACGAGGATTTGGCGAGGCTGGCCTCTTCGGCCTTGCGCTTGGCCAGGTAAAGTTCGGTCACATCGGCGCCGACACCGCGATAGCCGAGGAACGTCCCGTCCGTGTCATGCACCGGACTGCCGCTGATGCGGAACCACTTCTCCTGCCCCTCGGTGTCGAGCGGCGCACGGAACACGAAGTCGCGGAACGGCCGGCGCTGGTGCTGCGCGTCGAGCACACTCTGCCAATCGGCGCTGGCCCGGACATCGGGATATCTCTCCAACCATTCGGCCCGCGTCATGCCGAGTTCGAAATTGTTGGGCATGTCCATATTCGCGA
This sequence comes from Gemmobacter sp., assembly GCA_031260425.1. Lineage (GTDB taxonomy): Bacteria > Pseudomonadota > Alphaproteobacteria > Rhodobacterales > Rhodobacteraceae > Gemmobacter. Next base: position 3,467 of record JAIRJX010000268.1, on the reverse strand, counting down.
ACTGCCGCGAATCGGAGCGGTAGCTGAGCCGAAGGTCGGCGTCCTGCTCCCAGAACCAGGCATCCGAGATCTTCGCGATGTCGTAGAATCGACTCTCGGCCGAATTGCGTTCGGCCAGCGCCTGTTCAAGGTCAGCCTTCGCCTTCAGCAGGGCATCTTCGCGTTGCTTGCGATCGCTGATGTCGATCTCGATCCCGGCCATGAAGACGGGCCGGCCCTCGGCATTGCGCTGCAGCACCTGGCTACGGTCCAGGATCCAGACCCAGTGCCCGTCCTTGTGACGCAACCGGTATTCCGCCTCGAGCAGATCCTGGCCGGCATCCGCCTGACGGTCGATCAGCGCCTCGGTCCGCGATAGATCGTCGGGATGAACGAAGCTGCGCCAGACATCATAGGTGACCGGGGCCAGTTCCTCGACCCGGTAGCCGATGAGTTCGGCCCAGCGGTCGTTCACCTGCATTTCGTTGGCGTTGATATCCCATTCCCAGGTGCCGATCTTGGCGGATTCGATGATGTTGATCCGCCGCAGCTCGGCAAGCTTCAGCACGCTTACATCGCTGTGGGTCTCTACCAGTTCGCCATTCGAGGTACGGGTGACCCTGACCTGGATCACCCGCCCGTCGGGAAGCCCGCGCTCGAAGGTCGCGGGGGCGGTGGCCGCAGGACCACTTTGCACAGCGTCGGGCCATGCCTGCATCTGCTCCTCGCCGCCGTCATACTGACCACAGGCGAGGCCGTGGCGCAGGATTTCATCCCGGGTGATGCCGGGCCGCAGCAGCGGCCCAAGCCGCGGATAGAACTCGCGATAGCGGCGGTTGCACATGATCAGTCGGCTCTCGCGGTCAAACAGTGCAAGGCCGATATCGACGGCGCCGAGGACGCGGGTGATCTGTCCCCGCCTGCCGCCGGCGCTCATTCCTCCGATCGCGGACATGCCGGCGGGCCGTGCCGTGTCGCGGGCGGCGCGTGCCGCCAGCGCCATGAGCCCGTCGCCGAGCCGTGCGAGCAATTCCGGCGCCGGGACGGCCCCGGGATCGTGCAGCGCCCCGAGGACAAGCTGCCCCTCCACTCCGCCGCCGCCGATCTCGAGGCTGAGGCTGGCAGGGGCCACCTCCGCTCCGGCCTCGCTCCATTGTGCGATCTCGCAAGATTGCGCGGCCTCATTGCACAGCAACCTCACCCGCCCGGCGCGGCACTGCCGGCCGATCCGCTCCAGCGCCTGCCGCAGCGTGATCTCTATCTCCTCCGGACCGACGGCCACGAGATCGCCAAGCAGCGCAAGCGCGAATTCTGGAAAGGCTGATGCCATGTCCTGGTTCTGCATATCCCGATCCTGCGTGGGGTCGAGGGCGCGAAGCGCTCAACTATAGGTAGATTAAGCTGTTTTTCACATAAAATTCAATGATGGATTTCATTACAAAACAGGTGCTCCGGGCGGATCCGGGGCAAGGGGGCGCTCGCGCCCCCTCGACCCGTGCCGGGCCTCACCCCCTGAGGATATTTTGAACAGATGAAGAACAGAGAAACGCTTTCGGCCTCATCTGTTCAAAAAATATCCTCGGGGGGAGCTTCCCGCAGGGAAGCGTCGGGGGGGCGGAAAGCCCCCCTCTGCGGGTGGGGCGGCGCGGCACGCTCGCGATGGGAGATCGCTGCAATGCGGCAGACATAAAGTTTCAAGCCCGGTCTTATGGCTGTTGCAATGTTGCGTGGCCGATGTATTCCTTCCTCCAGACCTCGCGCCGATTCTGCGGCGCGGCATCCGCTCTGTCAGGAGGCCCCCATGGCTCTGGATATCCAGCCCACCATCGCCGCTTACGACGCGCCCGTGAAAGACCTTTACGAGATCGGCGAGATGCCGCCTCTCGGTCATGTGCCGAAGCAGATGTATGCTTGGGCGATCCGCCGCGACCGCCACGGTCCGCCGGAACAGGCGATGCAGCTTGAAGTGGTCGATACCTGGAGGCTCGACAGCCACGAAGTGCTGGTCATGGTGATGGCCGCCGGGGTGAACTATAACGGTGTCTGGGCCGGCCTCGGCGTGCCGGTTTCGCCCTTCGACGGCCACAAGCAGGACTATCATGTCGCCGGTTCTGACGCCGCCGGCATCGTCTGGGCGGTGGGCGACAAGGTGAAGCGCTGGAAAGTGGGCGACGAGGTGGTCATCCACTGCAACCAGGATGACGGCGATGACGAGGAATGCAACGGCGGCGACCCGATGTTCTCGCCCACCCAGCGCATCTGGGGCTACGAGACCAATGACGGCAGCTTTGGCCAGTTCACCCGGGTGCAGGCCCAGCAGCTCATGCCGCGCCCGCGCCACCTGAGCTGGGAGGAATCGGCCTGCTACACGCTGACGCTGGCCACCGCTTACCGGATGCTGTTCGGCCACGCGCCGCATGACTTGAAGCCGGGCCAGAATGTGCTGGTCTGGGGCGCCTCCGGCGGCCTTGGCTCCTATGCGGTCCAGCTCGCCAATACCGCCGGTGCCAACGCGATCGGCGTCATCAGTGACGAGAGCAAGCGCGACTTCGTGATGAGCCTCGGCGCCAAAGGCGTGATCAACCGCAACGATTTCACCTGCTGGGGCCAGTTGCCGAAGGTCAACAGCGAGGAATACAACGCCTGGGCGAAGGAGGCCCGCCGCTTCGGCAAGGCGATCTGGGACATCACCGGCAAGGGTGTCAGCGTCGACATGGTGTTCGAGCATCCCGGTGAGGCCACCTTCCCGGTCTCCGCGCTGGTCTGCAAGAAGGGCGGCATGGTGGTTATCTGCGCCGGCACCAGCGGCTTCAACTGCACCTTCGACGTGCGCTACATGTGGATGCACCAAAAGCGCCTGCAGGGCTCGCATTTCGCCCATCTCAAGCAGGCCGGCGCCGCCAACAAGCTGATGTGCGAACGCAGGCTCGACCCCTGCATGTCGGAGGTCTTCCCCTGGGCCGAGATCCCGCGCGCCCATACGCTGATGTGGAAAAACCAGCACAAGCCCGGCAATATGGCCGTGCTGGTGCAGGCGCCGCGTACCGGTCTGCGCACCTTCGAAGATACGCTGGAGGCCAGCCGCGAAGGCTGATCCGATACCCGAACACTGCGCCTTCGGCTCCTCCCTTTGGCGCGGCTACCCCGTCGTCGCCCCGATCCTCTGCTTTGCGTCTTGTGGAAATACTCACGGGGGTCCGGGGGCAGTCGGCCCCCGGCGCCGGCCAGCCTGCGGCCTCCTCGCCGCCGAAATGCCCCTCTGCAACGCAGGGAGACGGCATTTTCCTGCGGCCCGTCCCGATTTTGGTGACGATCTATTGACCACTTCGCCGATAGTGTCACGGTGGAATCAGGGATCATCCCATGATTCCTGGAAAACCCGGGACGCAGGGGCCCGGGGCGCAGGAGGTCCCATGTCTGACGAATGGATTCTCGACGTCCTTGCCGATCTGCGGCATTTCGCGCAGAGACACGGCCTGCCGGTGCTG
>JAIRJX010000251.1 GCA_031260425.1 Gemmobacter sp. | reverse complement strand
CGATCAGCGCCAGATACTTCACGTGATCGCGGCGCAGACGCACGCGGTCCGAGGCGAAGGTCAGCGATTCGGCATACGGATTGACGACGGCCAGCGGGCGCAGCAGCGTTTGCGCGGCGCGGTGCGCGGCGCTCACCTGATCGGCGCGCACCTTCGTCTGCAAGCCCGCGAGCGTGCGCGCTTGCCGTTGCCGTTGCTGGATCGCCGCCGTCTGTTCGGCCGATTCGTTGATCGTCAGCACCAGACAGCGATTCAACAATTCTTCGTCGATATCGATCGCGGTGGTCGTCAGGCACAGCATCACCGGGCCGCTGACGTGATACTCCGCCGTCACCAGTTTGCCGGTCTGCGGATCCTTGCCGGTCGATGCGATCGTGAGTTCGCCTTGCGACTGCAACAGCTTCAACGCGTACGCCGCTTGCCGAACGCCTTCCTCCTCGGCGATCGCCAGGATCTTGTGCTTGAGATCGCCTTCGCCCAGATAAAACAACGATTGCCCCGTCATCGCCGAGTAATGCACGCGCTGGTTCTCCGGCATCAGCGACAGCAGCGCATCCATCAACGTCGATTTGCCCGCCGCGCTGGTGCTCTGGATCAACACCGCCAGCGGCTTGTCGAGCAAGCGCGAGGTCATCGCCAGATAGCCGACCAGTGCGTTGTCCCCCTCCCCGACCACGCCGATCGCTTCCATATCCGCCACGATGCGCGAAGCCAGGTCCGCATCGCGCAACAGCGCCAGACCGGCCGCTTCGTCGGCTTCCGACAACACCGGAAGATCGCTCGACGCCGCAGGCGCCAACGCGCCGCGAATCGCCGCTTCCTGCAACGGCTCCAGCGCCAGCACCAAGGCCGACAAATCGCCGGCGATCACCTCATCGGCTACGCCCAACTCCAGCGCCGCGCCCTTCGCGAACGAGGCGCGGCCGCGTGCCTGATACAGGTCCAGCGTGTCCAGATACAGAGCCTGCCCCGGACCTGATCCGGGGTGATCGCCCGACGATATGCGCAGCGTCACCTTCATCGACTCCGCCGACAAACACCGCGCCAGACCGCGCACGCGATACGCCCGTGCGCCACGAGAAAAACGCACGTCGTCTTCGCCGAGCACTTCGGCGGTAGGAACGGCCGGCGCGGGCAGCGGCGCGGACAGCACCGGATCGGCGGGCGACGGCGGCAGGCGGGATGGTCGGGACATGAAGAGCCTCGCGAAAAGCTGTCAAGGGAAACAACTCATCACGATTCTACGCCTATTTGGCGTAATATCAACGCCTACCTGACATCGGCCTCTAGTGTATGACCTCGCTCCCGCTGCCACCCCTCGCGCCGATGACGCCCGACGACACCGCCTTCTTCCGCCTGCTCGGCGCTCGCATCGCCCAGCGCCGCAAGACTCAAGACCTCACCCAAGCCGAACTGGGCGATCTGGTCGGCGTCACCCAGCAACAGATCGCCTCGTTCGAGACCGGCCGCCGGCGCATGCCCATCTCTACCTTGCCGCTGCTAGCCAAGGCCCTGAGCGTCAGCATCGAGACGTTGCTCAGCGAGGACGCCAAGCCCGCCAAACGCGGACCCGTGCCGCAGATTCAACGGCAACTCGAACAACTGCGGCAACTGCCCAAGGTCAAACAGCAGGCCATCATGCAGGTGATCGACTCGGTCATCGCTCAGGCCCGCCTCTGAAACGACAAAACCCGGCGCGGGGCCGGGTTTTGCGGGCAGTCGGTTAGGGGTGGGACGTTCGGGATGCCATCCTGGCGGGCCGGGGTTCTGCGCGCTCCCAACGTTGGACTTCGCGAGGCTCAGTCCAACCGGGCTCGCTCAATAGCCGTCTGCCTTGACTCTGAGAACCATTCCACCCACTTGAGAATCCTCAGCAAAGTCGAGACTGACGAGGGCACCGCGATCATCGCTGCCGTAGGTAAGTGACATGACAGCACTGGACACAGATAGATCCGAGTCAAATCGTGTCTTTGGGGAAAGACACATGATTATACGTTTGAGATTATTGTCGGAAAACTCAATCGCTCCATGTTCCATCAAGTATGCGCACACAGGCTTGGCCGGACCATAGTCAAAATGATTACAGCGTTTGGCGAAAATTACTGACTTCGTTGAATCTGAATCCTTGAAGTCGCTACCCCAAGACGTTCGGAATTCGAAGATTTGGGCCTGGTCAGGTTTAACGGATTCAACGAAAGCACGGAGCGGGGCGCATAGTAGATCTGTTTTTGCTAAAGAAGAGACAGGAAATATAAATAATATCGTCAAGAAAGCTATCCTGCCAATTGATGAATTAGTGTCCATTGTTGTAAATCTCCGCTGCTTGATTCATGTGCTCTAGAAGGAGTTTTTGCTCCTTAGTAGTCATATCTCCCCGTAGCATTCGGGTCTGAAGTTTTCCACCTTCTATTTCTCTAACACCGACTCTCGGGTTATTTTCACCCGACACGATGACATTGGGCACATTTGCTTCAAGTGGTACTTGAGAATCCCCTTTCCCAGGCTGATCCACCATACTTGAATTAACGTGGCCATGTTCAATGAACTGTGTTCCTTCTGGAGCCTCCCCTGTCGCTGAATGTCCTGCGTCGGATTCTTTGGTTGTAGTATTTCCTAGATTCCTGGAAACCAAATTACCTTTGCCATCATCCACAACAGCTTTGACTTTTTCCTCGCTTTGCTTCATGGAATTAACACTGGATACCCCAGCGTTAGACTTGGCGTACTTCTCTCCCTGGGCACTGAGCTTCACGTCCGCGTGGTTATCCTTCAACTGAACCGTGGATTCGAGGCAGATGTGTGTCCCCGTCGCCGCCTCACACCGCCCATCCGGATCAAAATACCGATAAGGATTTCCGAGGGCATACGCATAGCGATTAAAATTCGCCGTCACCGGATCGGTGGAAAGGAACCGTCCGGCGATGGGATCGTAAAATCTCGCTTCACTCTGACCCGACGCGAGGTTCCGCGCCCGATGGC
>JAIRJX010000202.1 GCA_031260425.1 Gemmobacter sp. | reverse complement strand
CGCGTTGCGCGTCTCCGGGTCGTTCAGGGTCAGGGTGACGATGCCATCCGCATCGGTTTCGGACAGGACGAGGGGCATGAGCTTTCCTTTCAGCGAAGACCGAGGCCGCGCGCGATGATGCCGCGCAGGATTTCGCGGGTGCCACCGCGCAGCGAAAAGCCCGGCGCTGCCAGCAGGGTATGCGCGAAAGTCAGCACGAACGGGTCGGGGCTTTCCTGTGAGGGCTCGACCGGAACCAGCGCCCGGGCGATCTCGGGGATTTCCTGTTCCAGCGCGGTTCCCAGATCCTTGACGATAGTTGCCTGCAGCGCCGGATTTTCGCCCCGCGCCAACATCCCGGCGATCGAACGCGACATGTGCCGCAGCACCATCAGATGCGCGACCAGCCGCCCCACCGCCCGCTGCGCGCCGGCATCGGGAGCACCGGCCAGCACCCGGAGCAATTCGGTCACCAGCGCGAAGGCCGACAGGAACCGGTCCGGTCCGGAGCGCTCGAAGGCCAACTCACCCATGACCTGCTTCCAGCCGTCGCCCTCCTGGCCGATCAGCGCGCTATCGGGCAACATCACGTCGGCCAGCCGCACTTCGTTGAAATGATGCGCGCCCGCCATATCGATGATCGGTAGAACCTCGACCCCCGGCGCCTTCATATCGACGAGCAACTGGCTGACGCCGCCATGCCGATCGTCGGATTTGCCGGTGCGGCACAGGGCGATCATGTAATGCGCCTCGTGGGCATAGGTGGTCCACAGCTTGGTGCCGCTGAGCCGCCAGCCCCCGTCGACCTTCTCGGCCCGGCTCTGGACGGCGGCAAGATCGGAGCCGCTGTTCGGCTCGGACATGCCGATGCAGAAAAAGCACGTGCCCGCCGCGATGCGCGGCAGAATCTCCTGCCGCTGCGCCTCGGTTCCGTGTAGCAGCAGCAGCGGTGCGCTCTGGCGGTCGGCGATCCAGTGTGCCGCGACCGGCGCCCCGGCGGCCAGCAGTTCCTCGACCACGACATAGTGTTCCAGCGCGCTGCGCTCGTGCCCGCCATATCGGCTGGGCAGGGTCATCCCGAGCCAGCCGCGCCGGCCCAGCCTGCGCGAGAATGCAGCGTCGAAGCCGCTCCAGGACCTCGCACGTGCCGGCGCGCCGAAATCGGGGCCGAGCGTTTCGGCAAGAAAGGCGCGGACCTCGGCGCGCAGCGCGGCATAGGGGGCCTCGGGCGGCGGTGGGGCGAAGTCGATCAGGCTCATCACGCAGCCTCCCCGGTCCGGGTCAACCAGGGCCAGAGGCCCCCGTCACCCCGCGCGAAAACCGCAGCGCCGATCCGCTCCGCCCAGAAGGCTTCGCTGCCGAATTCGTCGCGCCAGCTCCACAGCCGGCGGGTCAGCGGATGCAGGCGGTATTCCCGTGTGATCCCGATGGCACCATGCGCCTGATGGGCGATCGCGGCGCAGACCCCCGCCGCTTCTCCCGCCCGCAGCTTGGCGGCGCCGGCCTTCAGGCGGAACAGTTCCGGCGCGCTCAGAGCCAGCGGGAATGCCTCGGAGACCATATCCGCCGCCGCCCGTGCCGCCGCCGTCTGGCCGGCCATGACCGCGAGGTTCTGCTGGATCGCCTGCTGCTTGCCGATGGGACGGCCAAACTGCACCCGGTCATTGACGTAGCCGACCGTCAGCGCCAGGGCCGCTTCGGCCGCACCGGCTATCGCGATGGCCCGCAGTGCCGCCGACATCGCAAGAAGGGTGTCGGCGGCGAAAGGGCTTTCAGCCGTGGTCAGGCCGTCGAGGGGCAGATCGAACGTCAGATCGTCGCGCGGCTCGCCGGCAAGGTTGCTGCCGGAACGGATGCTCCAGCCTGCTGTCAGCCGGAGCATCCGCCCCTCCGCCGTCAGCGCAACGACGGTTCCCGCATCGCGCGCCCAGGGCAGGCGCCGCAGGGTGCCGCACAGGCGCCCGTCCTCTGCCGGAAGAACCTCCGTTGCCACCACGGCTGCGCCCTCGGCCGGGTCCAGCCCCGCCGCGCCCAGCACATGGTTTGCGAGCACGGTCTCGGCTACTGGTGCCGCCGCCGCATGGCCGGCCGCAATCCGAATGATACCAAGCGCCTCGGCCGGGGCGAAGCCGAAGCCGCCAGCCTCTTCAGCCAGCAGGGCGAAGGGCAGGCCTGCTTCTTCGACCGCTGCCCAAAGCCCGGTATTCCCTGAATGGGCGGCAAAGAGCCGATCGGCCATTTCGGCAATCAAGTCGGTCACGGACGTATCCTCTATTGCCGCCCGGCACGCGCGGCTTTGCAGGCTGTGCGTCGGGCGAACGAACACTTCCGGGAAAGGCTAGCGTCAGGTTCCCTCATCCGCACGGCAGTTTTATTTCACCAAATGAAGTGTAATTTCAGTGACCTGCCGGGGCAGGGCGGTATGGTCCCGGCAGGCCGTCGCCGATTGCACCTAAGGCGCGACAGATCATGCAAAGGAGCTTTCCATGTCCCGCCATGTCGTCATCAGCGCAGCGATCCGCACCGCCATCGGTGAGTTCGGTGGCAGTCTCGCAGGAATTGCGCCTTGCGAGCTCGGAGCGTTGGTCGCCGCTGAAGCTCTTCGCCGCAGCGGACTGGATCCTGCGGATATCGGCCAGACGGTCTTCGGGAATGTGATCCACACGGCGCCCGAGGACATGTATCTTTCCCGTGTGGTTGCCCGGCGCGCGGGTGTGGCCGATCGCGCCCCGGCGCTGACACTGAACCGGCTTTGCGGATCGGGGTTGCAGGCCGTCATCACCGCAGCAGAGCAGATCAGTCTCGGCCATGCCGAAACGGCTCTGGCAGGGGGCGCGGAATCGATGAGCCGCGCGGGGCATCTGCTGGCCGAGGCGAGAAACGGCAGGAAGATGGGCAATGTCAGCGCCGTCGACATGATGATAGGCGCGCTGACCGATCCGTTCGGAAATGGCCATATGGGCATCACCGCCGAAAATCTCGCGCGCGCTCAGCCGGTCGGCCGGGATGAGCAGGATGCATTGGCTCTGACCTCGCATCAACGCGCGGCGAAAGCCCGGCAGGAAGGCCGTTTCGACAGTCAGATCCTGCCGGTCACAGTGCGCCGCGGTTCCAGCGAAGAGCGTTTCGCCACGGATGAGCATGTCCGTCCCGGCATCACCCTCGCCGATCTCGCAAAGCTGCGCCCCGCCTTCGACCGTGACGGCAGCGTCACCGCCGGGAATGCAAGCGGCATCAATGATGGTGCGGCGGCGCTGGTGCTGGAATCCGAGGCTCATGCCCTGGCACGCGGCGCGCAACCGCTGGCCCGGATCGTAGCCTCCGGCCTTGGCGGAGTGGATCCGGCGCTGATGGGTCTTGGCCCGGTGCCCGCCGTGGAACAGGCGCTGGTGCGCTCCGGGCTGGGCATCGACGATCTGGACGTCATCGAAAGCAACGAGGCTTTCGCCGCCCAGGCCTGTGCCGTGGCCAGCCGCCTTGGGTTTCCGCCCGACCGGGTGAACCCGAATGGCGGGGCCATCGCGCTTGGCCATCCGATCGGCGCTTCGGGCGCGATCATTCTTACGAAACTGGTCCATGAACTGCATCGCAGTGGCGGACGCTTCGGCCTTGCGACCATGTGTATCGGTGGCGGGCAGGGGATTGCCCTGATCGTGGAGCGTCTGGGCTCCGCCCGATAGAGCCCGGCAGGCACTGCGGACAGCTCGGCGTTGTCAGGATGCGCGCCCCGGGGAAGGAAAGTGCTTTCCCGTTGATCTCAGCTTTGTCACTGCGGTGATGATCTTGCCTTCATCATGAAGTAGCCCCTGCAACCGTCCCCGATATGTGCCTTCGGCAGCCGCCGCCTTCAGGCGGTTGTCCACCGGCAATTGTGGGCTCTGGCCGGTCAAGCCACGCCGAGATAGTCCGTCAATTGCTTCTCCGGCGCCAGAAGACCGCCAAGCTGCAAGGCCTGCGACCAGTGCGCGAGTTGGTCGCGCTGCACCGCGCTCGTGGTGGCCCAAAGGCCGATCGAACGATAGAATGCAACGATCGTCTCCAGGCGCTCGGGCGTATAGTGCGGGAAATGGGGAGCGACCGTTCGAACGATCGTTTCCGTGCTTTCGGCCGCTATCCATTTCTGCGTATCGTCCAGCGCAGCGGCGAAACGGACCAGCACTGGCCCCTTGCGTTCCTGCACCGAGCGGTCTGCCATGTAGACGCTCCACGGAAGCCGCCCGGCCTGCCGACTGATCGGTAGAACCACGCGCAGCTTGTCGTGAAGTGCCACCTCGCCATCGACGAAAAACACATCGCCCACACCGCGCACGAATTCGGCAACGGCGTCCTCGGCGGTGAAGCCGAGGATCAGCTTTACGTCGCCGAAAGAAAGCCCGGCCCGCGCGAGCGCATAGGTGAAGGCTGCCCAGGCGGTCGGAGCCTCGCCCGGATAGACGACGATGCGCTTGCCGCGCAGGTCCGGCCAGCCCAGGGCGGCAGTCCCGTCCTTGCGCTGTGCCAGGACATGGCGCGTCTGCTGATTGCTTTGCGCGACGATGACCGGGCTCATCCCCGTTTCCGCCAGCCGCAGGCCGTAAATGCAACTGCCGAGCAGCAGGTCGACATCCCCCCGGTTGATCGCACCGACCGTGTCCTCGACCGTGCCGTTGCTCTTGTAGAAGGCAAGGTCGATCGATTGCGCGGCAAACCGCCCCGTTGCCAGCCCCGCATATTGCGGAACATAGGCAAGGTCGTGCGCGCAGGAAATTCTCAAGGTATCCATAGTTTCAAGCCCTGTTCGAGGCAGCGTGCGGGGCCGGCGGAAACCGGCCCCGCGCCTGTTGGATTACAGCTCGCCGCTGGTCGGCGTGTTGATACCCACTTCGTCAATGATGATGCTGGGATTGCCGTATTGATCGGCAATGGCCTGGAGAGTTCCTTCCTCCTTGGCCGCCTTCAGCGCGGCTTCGATCGCGACGGCCAGATCCATCTCGGATTTCAGTACGCCGAGCCCGCCGTTGGAAAGCCGCCACCCGCGCGGGCTGTGTGCCGGGCGCACGATGCGGAACAGATCGGCGTTTTCCTCGGCGCGGACAATGCTCTCCGCCGCCGAGAGGTTGACGATCTGGGCATCCGCTGTTCCGCTCTTGATCGCCAGCAAGGCGGCGTTGGAGTCCGGCAGTGTCATGATGGTGATCTCTGGCTTGCCGGCTTCCTGGCAGCGCGGCTGGACCTGATCGATGAACTTGGCGAAAACGTCGCCACTTTCCCGCGTCACGGTCTTGCCGCAGAGATCGACGAGATCGTTGATCGACTGATCCGAGGCAGGCACCACGACGACGTTGCCCAAGGTTCGGTAATCAATGAAATTGAGGACCTTCTCCCGCTCCAGCGTGTCGCCCATGCCGGCGGCGATCACATCGGCCTGTCCGGCCTGGAGACTGGGAATGGCGCCATCGAACTTCATGTTGATGAAGGTGGCCTCCACGCCCAGCTTCGCGGCGATGGCCCTGACGACGTCCACTTCGATCCCCGTCAACTCGTTGTTGTCGTCGAAATACATCCAGGGACGATAGGGGGCGGAAACGGCGAAGCGCAGAGCTCCGTTGAACTTGGGCGGGACAAGGGCGGCGATAGTCTCGTCCCGAGTGATCGTTTTGCCCGCGACAACCTGGTCGGTCGCAGCTTCTGCGAACGCCGCGCCGCCATGGATCGCAAGCACAAGGGCGGCACAGGCCGCCGAGAGAAATGACCTGCTGCTGGACTTCATTTGTTTTCCCTTTCTGTTTCAGAGGATTCTACGGAGGAATTCCCGGGTGCGCTCGTGTTGCGGGGCCGCCAGGACCTTGCCGGGTTCGCCCTGTTCCACGATCTCTCCATCGGCCATGAAGACCACGCGGTCGCAGACCTCGCGGGCGAAGGCAATCTCGTGCGTCACGACGATCATGGTCATGCCCTCCCGAGCGAGTGTCCGCATGACCTCCAGAACGTCGCCGACGAGTTCGGGGTCGAGCGCGCTGGTCGGCTCGTCGAAGAGCATGACCTGTGGCCGCATCGCCAGGGCGCGGGCGATGGCGATGCGCTGCTGCTGGCCTCCGGAAAGTTGCGAAGGATAATGATCGGCCCAGTCGGCCAGCCCGACGACGTCGAGCAGATGCCGCGCATGTTCGTAAACTTCCGCGCGCGGCTGCTTGAGAACGCCGATCGGCCCCTCGACGATGTTTTCCAGCACGGTCATATGCTGGAACAGGTTGAAACTCTGAAACACCATGCCGATACCACGCCGCTGGTAGGACAGGGCCCTGTCGGAAAGCTCGTGCAGCTCGCCGTTCTTCAGGGCGTAGCCGACGGGGGCACCGCCAACGAGCACACATCCGCTGTCGGGAGATTCCAGATGGTTCATGCAGCGCAAAAGTGTGCTCTTGCCCGAACCGCTCGGGCCGATCATCGCGACGACTTCACCTTCGGCGATATCAAGGCTGATGCGCTTGAGGACCACCTTGTGTCCAAAGGATTTGGTCAGGGTTCTGACGCTGACGAGGGGTTCAGTATTCATCGAGTCACTTCTCCTCACCGACGAGACCGGTTGCACGGGAATTCGCGGCCACGGTGCGCCGCACCTTGCGGCGTGGCGTTGAACGGGCGGTCGACTGACCGTAGCGCCGCTCGAGCCAGGATTGCGGGATCGTGAGAATGCTGACCATGAACAGATACCAGAGGCTGGCCACGACCAGCAGCGGGATGATCTGGTAGGTCTGGGAATAGACGCGCTGCATATTGGTCATGAGGTCGGCGCCGGCGATCACCGAGACGAGCGAGGTTGCCTTCAGCATGGATATGACCTGGTTGCCCATCGGCGGTATGATGACCCGAAGCGCCTGCGGCATGACGACCCGCCGGAACGTGCGGAACTGCGTCATTCCGACGGAGCGGCCCGCCTCGACCTGCCCGCGCGGCACGGAGAGAATGCCGCCCCGGACGATTTCCGCGGCATAGGCGGCCTCGTTGAGCGACAGCGCCAGCATGGCGGCGATCATCGGCGTGATGATCTGCGCGGTCGGCACGGAAAACAGGGTGCCGATGAAGGGCAGGGACAGCGAAAGGTTTGGTGTGAAAATGCCGAGATAGCCCCAGAAGATGAGCTGAACGAGCAGCGGCGTCCCCCGGAAGATCCACACATAGAGGCGTGCGAGGCCGGACAGCACCCAGTTGCTCGACAGCAGCATCATGGCAAGGATTACCGCACCGACAAGGCCGACCGCCATCGAGACGATCGTCAGATAGAGCGTCACCGCAACGCCCCGCAGTGTCACTTCCTTGAAGAGGTATTCGAGGATGACCTCTTGGTCGATGACCGGATTTTGCGACAGGCTCCAGAAGATATAGGCGAGAATGGCAAGGCAGGCGACGGCGGCAACCGGTGTCCAGGGCTGGCGCCGCGAAAAGATCGGAGCATCATCCGGTACGGTGATTGCCGCCCGGCCATTCGCAGCCCTGTCCCCCCTGCCGTCTTGCCGGGGTTTGCAAGGTTTTCCGCCAGCACTCCCGCTCACCGAAGTGCCCTCCTCTGGGGGACCGCCGGGCGGGTCCGACTGAAGCGGGAGCGGCCGGGCATCGGCCGCCCGATGGCGGGCCGGGGTCCTTGAGGGCGTCGCTTCATCGCATTCCTCCCTTGATGTCACGTCTTGCAATTCAATTCATCATGTTGTTATGATGACAACATAAATGTAGTCAATCCGCAAGAGGAGTATTTCGATGAAAGATGGGTGGGCATTCGTCGGAATGGGGGCGTCAGGCGCTGGATTGGCGGCCCATGCCCATCACAGAGGGGTTGGCATTGCCGCCTGGTATGATTCGGATCCCGCTGTCGAGGCCTGCGTGACGGCGCAGGGTGGGTTCCTTTATTCCGGCATTTTCGGCGAGGGTCTGCTGGCCTTGCCGCCGATGGCACAGACACCGGGCGAGCTTGCCCGGGCTTCGGTCATCGTCGTCTCGGTAACGGCGGGCCAGCACGAGGCCGTGGCGCAGCGTCTTGCGGGCGTTCTTGCCGATGACCACCTGGTCGTCCTGCATTGCGGCTATGTCGGTGGTGGGCGCATCTTCGCTCTGGCACTGGAGGCGGCGGGCGCGAAGGGCCGCCCGAAGATCGTTGAAACCATGAATTCGCTGCATCTTGCCGGCCGGCCGAGTCCGGCGCGGATGGTGGCGCGCAGCCACAAGCTATGGCTGGAAACGGCGGGCAACGCGCCGGGAGACGTGGAATTCGCCCTCGCCCGTCTCGGTGCGCTCTGGCCGGAGTTGAAGCTCGGCCGCAATGCGCTGCAAACCGGCCTCAACAATCCCAACAGCCTCGGCCACCTGCCGGTGATGCTTGGCCATCTCGGCCTTCTGAAGGCGGATCACGGGGCCCTCACCACGGGGGTTCTGCATTTCGGCGAAGCCTATACAGAGCTGGTCGCCAATCTGGCGGATGCCTACGAACTGGAACGGCTGGCGGTCGTCGGCGCGCTCGGTCTCGATCCGCTTCCGGTCGCTGAATTCGATGCGCTGGCCTATCCGCCGGGCACGCGGCTGGAAGAGGTGGAACGCTTCGGCCCGAAGCTGCAGATGCGCTACCTTACCGAGGATCTGCCCTGCGATCTGGTGCCCCTGGAGGATATCGCAAGGCTTGTCGGTTGTCCTACGCCGCTTACCACAGCGATGATCGACCTTGCCGGCAGTGCGCTGCGTTGCAATTTTCGCGGGATTGGTCGAACCGTGGAAAAACTGGGAATTGACTGGATTGCCGAGAATGCCCCTGCGGTAGCTGCGCCTCCGGCCATCCGGCATACATGAGATAGGACATAAGATGATCCGATCGCCGATAGGCGGAAAGCTCTACCTGCAGGTTCAATACGACCTGCAGCGCCGCATTTCCTCCGGGGAGTTCAAGCCGGAGGAAATGATGCCCACCGAAGAGCAGCTCTGCCGTGAATATGGTGTGAGCCGTATTACCGTGCGTCGTGCGGTCGACGGGCTGGTGGCAGACCTCTTCGTCCGGCGACGTCAGGGGGTCGGCACCTTCGTCGCCGGCCCCCGCCATGCGCTGCAATCCGTGCGTATGCGGGCCTATCTCGAGGATATCCTTGCCCTCGACCGGCACCTGCGATTCGAATTGCTGAAGACCGCCACCATCCCCGCGCCGGCAAGGATCGCCGAGCGGCTGCGGATCCCCGAAGGTGCCGATGTCTGCCGCGAGGATACCATCGTTCTGCTGAACGATCAGCCTTTCATGGTGGGTGACGGCCATTTCCCGGCCAATCTGGTTTCGGCTATTCATCCCGACGATTTCGCCGGCCATGAACAACCGACCGAGCGTATCCTGCACCGCGCCGGAATCCGCATCGCCTACGGCGAACAGAGTATCACCGCGGCGGCGATACCGGAAACTTCCGCCGCCCATCTTGGACTGGCGCCGGAAACGCCGGTGATTGCGGTCGAGCGGCTGTATTTCGACGAGCGCGGCGCGCCGGTCGCCTTCATCAGCGGCTTCTACCACCCCGAGCGCTACCGGCTGACGACAGATATCGTGCCGCGCGGAAGAGGGGCGCCGCAAATCATTCCTCTTTCAAAAGACCAGAAGTGAGATCTCCATGTCCCAATTCGACCTCGTGATCCGGGGCGCTCGCTGCGCTACCGCATCGGATGTCTTTGTCGCCGATATCGGCATCGTCGATGGTCGTATCCACACGCTTGGCCGGTCGATCGGACCCGGGCGGCGGGAAATCGACGCAGGTGGACGCTGGGTGTTGCCGGGCGGCATCGACAGCCATGTCCATGTCGACCAGCGGCAGACGGGTGGTGGGCTGACGGCCGATACATTCGCGACGGGCAGCGTCGCCGCAGCCTGCGGCGGCACCACGACCATGATCCCCTTCGCAACACAGGATCGCGGTCAGTCGCTTCGCTGGGCGATCGAGGAGTATCACGACCGCGCACGCGGCAAGACGGCGATCGACTACAATTTCCACCTCATCGTTGCCGACCCGACTGCCGAGGCGCTAAGCGAGGAGCTGCCGGATATCGTTGCCGGCGGCTGCACCTCGCTGAAATTCTTCACGGTCTATGACGACGTGATGCTCAAGGATCGTCAATTGCTTGACGCCATGGCGGCCGCCCGCTGCGAGGGCGCCATGGTGATGGTGCATTGCGAAAATGCCGCCGGCGTCGCCTGGATGACGGAACGGCTGCTGGAGCGCGGCCTCCACGCGCCGAAATACCATCCGGCCGCCCGGCCTGCCATCATGGAGCAGGAGGCGGTCTACCGGATGACCGCATTTGCGGAGCTGACCGGGGTGTCGCTGATGGTCGTCCACGTCTCCAGTGGCGATTCCATCGCTCTGATCGCGGCCGCCCGACGGCGTGGCGTCCAGGTCCATGCCGAAACCTGTCCGCAATATATAGCGCTCGATTCGACCGATCTCGACCGGCCTGGTCTGGAGGGTGCGAAGGCGCTCTGCAGCCCGCCGCCACGTTGGCGCGGTAACGAAGCGGCCATCTGGCAGGGCCTTGAAGACGGCTTCTTCGACGTCTTCTCCTCCGATCACAGCCCCTACCGCTTCGATTCCTCCGGCAAGTTCCCGCATGGCCGCGACGTGCCCTTCAATCGCATGTCTAGCGGTGTGCCGGGGATCGAGACGCGATCGCCGATCCTGTTTTCGGAAGGTGTCAGGAAGGGGCGCATCGACATCAACCGCTTCGTCGCGCTCAACTCCGCCAATGCAGCGAAGATCTACGGCCTTTATCCCCGAAAGGGCACCATAGCCGTTGGATCCGATGCCGATCTCTGCATCTGGGACGACCGGTATGAGACGATAATCGACAATGGGCTTCTCCACCACTCGGTGGATTACACTCCCTATCAGGGGATGCGCATAACCGGCTGGCCGGCAATCACGCTCCTGCGTGGAGAAGTCGTCGCGGAATATCATTCCTTCTGCGGGACCTCGGGCAATGGCCGGTACGTTCCCGCCGAGAAACGCATGTCAGCCGGCGCGGTGACGCCGACACAGGCCGAACTGTCGAAGCTGGGAGTGCGGTTGGCCAGCGGCCAATAGGTCAAACGGTTAGCGCCACGGAGCACCGGAGAAACCACCAAGGGGGCGGCATGGGCACCCGGGACAGAGGTGGAGGCGTTTTCCTGCGAGGTCACCAGAGCCGGGGACGAATGTCGATTGGCTCTGTTCATGTTCGACCTGCGTTGGTTGCAAATCACTCCCGGCCCGCGCGCCATTCCTTCCAGCGCAGAAAGACATTCGCCCCGATGGTGGAAAGCGGACGCGGCGGCAGTCTGTCAGGCTGTGCCTCGACGCCGAAATGACTGGTCACCTCAGAGCTTTGTCCCGAAGCAAGCTCCGCCGCAGCAATCCCGGCGAGAGTGCTGCGCGTGGTGCCAAGCCCGTTGCAGACACAGGCCGCGAAAAGCCCGTCATCAAGCTTGCGGCTGGAGGATCACATCGAAGAGCTGATCTCTCCGCGCTGCATTGCCGAGCGGCTCGATATTTCCTCCCGCCAACTGGAGCGGCTGTTCGGGCGCTACCTGAATGCGACGCCCACGAGCTATTTCGTGGCCCTGCGTCTGCACAGGGCGCGCAACCTGCTGGTGCAGACGGATTGTTCGATTACGGAAATCGCTTTTCCCAGCGGGTTCAAATCGTCATCATATTTCTCCAGGGCATTCCGCGCCTTCTATGGCCGGACCCCGCTCTCGCACCGAACGACGTTGTGCTGATCGGGGTAATCTCCGTCGCATCTGCACCGGAGGCAATCCGTCCCTGTCCCGCCTATGGCAGGCTCAGCTTCGTCATCCGGCCACCATCCACCTTCCAGACCTGACCGGTGACAAAGCCTGCCTCATCCGATGCAAGCCAGGCCACCAGTGCCGCCACCTCGTCCGGCCTGCCGGTGCGGCCTACCGGGTGGATACGCCCGATATTCTGCCGGAAGGCGATCGGATCGGGCATCGCCTCGATGAAAGCTTCGTTCAGATCGGTATCGATCCAGCCCGGCGCCACGGCATTGCAGCGCACTTCGGTTGAATGGTCGATCGCCATCGCGCGTGTCAGCCCATGCAGCCCGGCCTTGCTGGCGCAACAGGCCGCATGTTTCGGGTTGGGGCCTATCCCCTCGGTCGAGCCGATATTGACGATGGAGCCCCGCACCGCCCGCAGATGCGGGAGTGCCGCCTTGATCATCAGGAATGGCGCGGTGAGGTTGACGCGCAGGTTCCGCTCCCAGTCGTCAAGGCCGGTCTCCTCGACCAGGAGTTCCTGCATCATGCCCGCGTTGTTCACCAGCACATCCAGCCGGCCCGCCCGCCCGATCACCTCGCCCACGATCCGGGCGGGGCTTGCGGTGTCAGTGAAATCGGCGCGGATCCACCTCATTGGGACAGACGGCGTTGATGCGGATGCCCTGATGCGCATGATCCATCCCCATGCATTGCGTGAGCGAGGCAATCGCCGCCTTGGTCATGCAATAGACGGCATGGTTCGGCCCCGGCCGCAGCCCCCAGCAGGAGGCGACATTGACGATGGCCCCGCCCCCCGTCCCGGCCATCAACGGAATTGCCGTGGGGCTGATGCGGAAAGGTGCCTCGACATTGACGCCGAGCGAGAGAGCCCAGTCGTTGTCGGAGGTCTCGGTTACCTTGCCCCGGGTGATCACCCCGGCATTGTTCACCACGATATCCAGCCGCCCGAGCGCCTGCATGGCAGTGAGGGCCAGCCCGTCAGCATAGGTGGTGTCGCGCAGATCGCCGGGCAGATGCGCCTCCGCCGCTATCGCCGCCACGTCACGGTCAGCCACTGCAACCCGCGTGCCCTCCGCCCGGAGCATCCGCACGACGGAGGCCCCGATGCCTCCTGCAGCATCGGTCACCAGCGCGCATTTTCCATCAAAACGTCCCACTCCCTGTCCTTCAGCCAAAAGATGCTACCGGCGCGCCGAACATGCCCTCTTCCGGCACCACGCCAAGGCCGGGGCCTTCAGGCAGTCGGATATGGCCGCCGACGATATTCACGCCGTTTTTCGGATCGAAATTGCTCTCGATATAGGGCTGGGCCAGCCAGAACAACTTGCCCTCGGTATCGAACGTCCATTGGTGATAGGGGCACACCAGCCGCGCCGCCACGCCGGAGGCTTTGGAACACAACCGTTGGCCGCGATGACGGCAGACATTGTGGAGGGCGCGGATCTGGCCATCACCGCCGCGCACGATCACCAGCGGGTAAGCCTCGAGCCTGAGGGTCACATAGGCCCCGGCCTTGGGAAATTCGGCATCAGCTGCGGCATGAATCCACTGGCTATACCAGATCCGCTCCAGATCGGTCTCATAGACTGCCGGATCGGTGTAGAAAGGCCGCGTCAGCGGACGCCCGGAGGTCTGACTGTTCAGATGCGGAAGAAGCGTGTCCTGGTCGATCATGCTCTGGTTCCCTGAACTGTCCGCCCGTCATCAATGCGCATCCGGAGCGTGGAAGATTGCGATATCTGCCGCTCAGAATCGGCGCGGGCCGAGCTTTGCTCAACCACAGAAATTCTCGACGAATTGATGACTTCAGATTATGTGAAATCCAGAACAGCACAGGAGCAGGAACGGCCAATCTGCGCCGCAGCATCCCTTCCATGAGCGCGCTTGCCATTTTCGAGGTGGCGGCGCGTCTTGGCAGTTTCACCCAGGCCGCAACCGAGCTGGGGGTGACCCAGGCTGCGGTCAGCCGCCAGATCAAGGCGCTGGAAAATGAACTGAACGCCGCACTCTTCCTGCGCCAGCACCGTAAGGTGGTGCTGACCCCGGCGGGGTTGCGCTGGCCGCGACCGTTACCGGCGCCTTCGGCAATATAGCCGAGATGATCGAGACGATCCGGCGCTCGCACTCCGATGACACGGTATCGGTCGGGGCGACTTTGGCCTTCAGCCATTTCTGGATCCTGCCCCGGCTGTCGGAATTTCGGGCGCGTCACCCGGGGATCCGGCCGAAACTGGTGGCCGAAGATCGCACGACCGATCTCAGACGCGACAGGCTGGACGTCTGTATCCGTTTCGCCCGCCCGCTCTTCGCCGATGGCAACAGTATCGTGAGCCATCCCGATATGGTCTTTCCGGTCTGCAGCCCGGCCTTGCCTGCCCGGACTGGAGCGGATGCGCGGGCGGTGGATATCACGCGGATGCCACTGATCGCCGCGGACAGTGTCAACCCTGTCTGGCTGTCCTGGCGTAGCTGGGCGCAGGCGGTGGGCCTTGGGCCCGAGCTCGCCCGCGCTTCGGACCGCAGCTCGCTGCGCTTCAACCACTATACAGACAGTATCGAGGCCGCTCTGAACGGCGAGGGCGTGGCGCTTGGCTGGTCCATGCTGCTTTCGGGTCATCTTGCGGCGGGCCGGCTGGTCCGGATCGGCGGCCATGTTCTGACCACGCCCGAGAAGTATCACGCATCGGTGCCGCTGGGGCGGCAACCCACCACCGCGACAGCTTGCTTTATCGAATGGCCGGGCGAACGCTTTGCCTCTGGGGCCGGGTCGGGCAAGACCGGGGTTTTGCCGACTGAATACATCGGGTGATGACGGCGTGTCGGGGCTGCCGTTCCATCAACCCCGTCCAATTCCAGAAAGCGGACCGGCGGTCCCGACCGGGAAGTATCATTTTATCGGTGGCGACCCGGCTGTTCGGGTTGCGGTGCCCGCACTTTCGCGCAATGGCTGAGGCTGCCCCTTTCGACAGGTCCGGCCCATGCCCGCCACGCTCTCTTCACTCCTCGATCTCGGTCGTCTCGGCTTCGATACGATCATCGACGTTCGCTCGCCTTCGGAATATGCCGAGGACCATCTGCCCGGGGCGATCAGCCTGCCGGTGATGAGCGACGAGGAGCGCGCGCGGGTCGGCACGATCTACAAGCAGATTTCGCCCTTCGACGCGCGCCGGATCGGGGCGGCGCTGGTGGCGCGCAACGCAGCAACCCACCTGGAGGAGGCGCTGGCAGACAAGCCGGGCGGCTGGCGGCCCCTGGTCTATTGCTGGCGTGGTGGGCAGCGCTCGGGGTCTTTCGCTTCCATCCTTGGCCAGATCGGCTGGCGGGTAGAGCGGCTGGAGGGCGGCTATAAAAGCTGGCGGAGGCTGGTGATCGAGGCGCTTTACGACACCCCCTTCCCCTGCCCGGTCGTGCTGCTCGACGGCAATACCGGTTCGGCCAAGACCGAGCTGCTGAACCTGTTGCCCGCGCATGGCGTGCAGGTGCTGGACCTGGAGGGGCTGGCCCGTCATCGCGGCTCGCTCTTCGGCGCGATGGGGCCACAGCCCGGCCAACGTGCTTTCGAGGGGCAACTGGCGCATCTGATAGCAGATCTCGACCCCGAGCGACCGGTGGTGATCGAGGCGGAAAGCTCTGCCATCGGTGCCTGCCGTCTGCCGCCCCGGTTATGGCGGGCAATGGCGGCGGCCCCGCATCTGGTGATCGAGGCGCCCCGGGGCGAGCGCGCCGGCTATCTCGCCCGCGCCTATGCCGACATGACCGCCGATCCGGTCCGGCTTTCTGCTACGATCGACCAGTTGGCCCCTTACCAACCCGCCATACGGATCGCCGAATGGCAGGCCATGGCAGGTGCGGGTGCCTTCAAGGATCTGGCGGAGGGGCTGATGGAATGGCATTACGACCCGCGCTATGCCCGCCACCGCGCCCGCAGCGATCAGAAAACGACGGCGATCCACGCGGAAAGCCTCGCGCCCAAGGCGCTGCCGGCGCTGGCGGCGGAGGTGGCGCGGCAGATCACGGAGAGGATGCAATGACGACACAGGAACCTCGGTTGACCTCACTCTCGCATGGCGGCGGTTGCGGCTGCAAGATTGCCCCCGGTGTGCTGGAGGGCATTCTGCGCGGCGGTGTGGCGCTGCCAGTGCCGCCCGAACTGCTGGTCGGGATCGAGACCTCGGACGACGCGGCCGTCTGGCAGATCAACGAGCGGCAGGCGATGGTCGCCACCACCGATTTCTTCATGCCCATCGTCGATGATCCCGCCGATTTCGGCCGTATCGCCGCGACCAACGCGATCAGCGACGTCTACGCCATGGGCGGCACCCCGGTTTTCGCGCTGGCGCTGGTCGGGATGCCGGTCAATGTGCTGTCGCAGGACACGATCCGCAGCATCCTGAACGGTGGGGCCGAGGCATGCCGGGCGGCTGGGATCCCCATCGCCGGCGGCCATACCATCGACTCGGTGGAGCCGATCTACGGGCTGGTGGCGCTGGGTCTGGTCGACCCGGCGCGTCTGAAGCGCAACCGCGACGGGCGGGCAGGAGATGTGCTGATCCTTGGCAAGCCGCTTGGCGTCGGCATCTATTCGGCGGCGCTGAAGAAAGGCGCGCTGGATGCTGCGGGTTATGCGCGGATGATCGCGACAACCACCCGGCTCAATATCCCCGGCCCGGATCTGGCGCGGCTGCCGGGCGTCCATGCGATGACCGATGTGACCGGTTTCGGACTGGCAGGACATGCGCTGGAGATGGCGAGGGGGGCGGACCTCGGGCTGCGGATCGACTGGGGCTCGGTGCCGCTGCTGCCCGGTGCGCTCGATCTGGCGGCGGCGGGGCATGTCACTGGCGCTTCGGGGCGGAACTGGACGAGCTATGGCGGCGTGGTGACGCTGGAGGGGGTGCCCGATTCCGACCTCGCGCTGCTCACCGATCCCCAGACCAGCGGCGGGCTGCTGGTCGCCTGTGCACCGGAGACGGCAGCCGAGGTTCTGGACTGCTTCCACCGCCACGGCTTTGACGAGGCGGCAGTGATCGGCCGGTTGGAGGCGGGAAGCGGGTTGGTGGTTGGCTGAGGCGGAACCTGCATTCGGATGCTTCCCGGTAGCCATGACCAAAACACGGAACCTCGGAACCTCCTTCATCACTTTCTTCGCAGCCCGCCTGAGCCCTGCCCCCGCCCGGAACAAGGCGCGCAACGCGGCCGGGGCAGCGCCCGACCGCCTACCGTTGCTTGGGGGCAAAGACGAAAGGTGGGATTTCCTAAGGCTCAAGCTACCCGCCTGAGCCCTGCCCCCGCCCGGAACAAGGCGCGTAAGCGCCGCCAGGCAGTGCCCGACTACCCCTCCGGGGCGGGCGCTATCGTGACACAAGCGCGAGGACAGGGCATGGGCGGGGTTGTCACCATAAAGTGACGACCCCAACCGTATCAGGCACCCACCCGCGGTCGGGCACCCCCCTCCGTTGCATGGGGTGGCCAAGGCGACGGGAGGGTGCTCCCTCGATCCACTCCCGAATGGCGATCCACCCGCGAGCCAGCTGCCGCCTTCCCGGCGCATTTCCATTCACGCCAGAGAGCGCCCCGCGCGCGTCTGGCGCAGCCGGCGCAGCAAGGCGAGCAGGAAGGTCGCGGTCAGGATCAGGATCACCGTCGGTGCCGGCGCGCTGTCCAGAAAGAAGCCGAGATAGACCCCCGCCAACATCGCGCCGACGCAGACCACTACCGCCACCGCCAGCATCTGCCCGAAGCGGCGCACCAGCAGGAAGGCGATGGCCCCCGGCGCGATCAGCAGCCCTACCGCCAGGATCAACCCCGTCGCGGTCAGCGTGGCAACGATGGTCAGAGACAGCGCGGCCAGCAACCCGTAGTGCAGCGCCCTGATCGGCAGGCCCGCGCTCTGCGCCTGTGCCGGATCGAAGGCATGCAGCATCAGGTCACGCCATTTCAGCAGCAGCCCCGCCGTCACCGCCAGCGCGATCCCGCCTGCCGTCCAGAGATCCTCGGGCCCGACCCCCAGCATATTGCCGAAGAGCACATGATCGAGATGCAGGTCCGAAGTGATGGCGGTATAAAGAACGATCCCCAGCCCGAACATGCCGGAGAACACCACCCCCATCACGGTATCCTGCTTCACCCGGCTGTTCTCAGTGAGATAGCCGGTGGCGAGCGTGGCCAGCATCCCCGCCCCGAAGGCACCAAGGGCCAGCGGAAATCCGGTGACATAGGCCAGAACGATACCCGGCAGTACCGCATGGCTCACCGCATCCCCCATCAGCGCCCAACCTTTCAGGACAAGGAAACATGACAGCAGCGCCGTCGGCACAGCCACGATGGCCGAGATCAGGAAAGCGTCGCGCATGAACGGGAAGTGGAAGGGCAGAAGCAGCGCGTCAATCATGACGCACCTCTCCGCAGCACGGAACAGGAGCATTCGCGGCGGAGCAGGGCGGTGCGGAGCCACGGCCGCAGGGGTGTTTCGCTCATGGTCTCCCCTCCCGCAGCGCGGGGTTGGCGCGGCGACGCGCGGCCAGCAACCCGTGCTTCGGCGCGCTCACGAATGCAGCCAGGAAGATCAGTGTCTGCAAGACCACGATGATGCCGCCGGTCGCTCCGTCGAGGAAATAGCTCGCATAGGCGCCGATGAGGCCGGTTGTAGCTCCGATGATCACCGAGACCGCGATCAGCCGGGGGAAGCGATCACAAAGCAGATAGGCAGTGGCTCCCGGCGTTATCACCATCGCGACCACCAGAAACGCCCCTACCGTCTGCATTGCCGCCACTACGCAGGCCGAGAGCAGCGCGAAGAACACGGCCTTCAGAAGGCCGGGGCGCAGGCCGATGGACCTGGCGTGGCTCTCGTCGAAGAAGACCACCATCAGATCCTTCCACTTCGCCAGCAGCACCATGAGCGAGACGAAGCCGATGATCGCCAGTTGGGCCGTATCCGCCGGCGTGATGGCGAGGATATTGCCCATGGTGATGCTCTGGACCGAGATCGCCATCGGATCGATCGAGACCATGAACAGCCCCAGCCCGAAGAAGGCCGTGAAGATCAGGCCGATCACGACATCGGCCTTCAATCCCGACCGACCCGACAGAAGAAGCATCGCCGCCGCTGCCAGCCCGCCCGAGAGAAAGGCTCCCAGCGCGAAGGGCAGGCCCAGCATGTAGGCGCCCGCCACCCCGGGTACTACCGAATGCGAAAGCGCATCACCGATCAGCGACCAGCCCTTCAGCATGAGAAAGGCCGAGAGAAACGCACATACCCCGCCGATCAGCGCCGAGACCCACATCGCATTGGTCATGTAGTGATAGCCGAAAGGCTCCAGCAGCAGGGTCATTCCATCCCTCCGTCGGGGCGGACATTCAGGCATGGTGCATAGGGCCGGGTGGAAAAACCACCGCTTCCGCCTTTGACCTCCCGCATGGCAGAAGGCAGCGCCCGACTGTGGGTGGGCGTTTGCGGTGGTCGTGGTCTGCACTTTATGGTGAAACCCCACCCTATTTCGATCTCCACGTCAACGTCGCCGAAGCGCCCGCCCGGGGGGCGGTCGGGCGCTGTCCGGCGGCACTTCGTGCCCTGTTCCGGGCAGGATGCGGGTCCACACGACAGATGCGGTCCGATGTCCGACGCGCGCGGGGCCGATACTCCAATCGGATATGGGCAATCTTCGATCATGGCGAATGAGGACCCGTATCTGGCATCGGGTTCTGCTCGCCACAGCGCAGCGTCGAGCCTTCGTCCTTGATCGTGACAGTGACAGGGCAGGGATCGCGAGCGGAGTGCCGCACATCGTCACCAAGGGTAAGATGCCGCAACACGCCACCAAAAGCGGCTTGCAGGTTCTCCCGGGTGAAGGTGGTCTCGGTCGGGCCATGGGCCAGCACCGTGCCTTTCATCAGCACCACCCTGTCGCAGAACTCAGGCACCGAGCCGAGATCGTGGGTGGAGACCAGCATCACCCGCCCCTCGTCGCGCAACGCGCGCAGAAGTGCGATGATCTGGTCTTCGGTCTGCACATCGACGCCGGTAAAGGGCTCGTCGAGCAGGATCACCTGCCCCTCCTGTGCCAGCGCTCTGGCCAGAAAGGCCCGTTTCCTTTGGCCACCTGACAATTCACCGATCTGGCGATGGCGGAACACTGTCATGCCGGTGCGGGCCAGCGCCGCGTCAACCGCCGCGTGGTCCGCAGCGCGGGGCCGGCGCAGGAAGCCCATATGACCGTAGCGCCCCATCATCACCACATCCTCGACCAGCACCGGGAAGGACCAATCCACCTCTTCGGCCTGCGGCACATAGGCGACGAGGTTGCGCCTGAGCGCCTCTCTCACCGAAAGGTCAAGCAGCCGGATCTCGCCCGAGGCAGAGGGCGCAAAGCCCATGATCGCCTTGAAGAGTGTCGATTTCCCCGCGCCGTTCACGCCGATCAACGCCGTGATGGTGCCGCGCGGGATCGCGAAGCTGGCATGGTGTAGCGCGGTGAGGCCGGTCCTGTAGGCCACGGTCACGGCGCGTACCGCGATACCTTGGGTCATCGCGCCCCCTCCAGCCCCGCCGCGATGGTCTCCATCGTCACCGCCAGCAGGTCGAGATAGGTGGGCACCGGCCCTTCCGGCCCCGACAGGCTGTCGACGTAAAGCACCCCGCCATAGCGCGCGCCGGTCTCGCGCGCCACCTGCTCGGCGGGGGCGGTGTTCACCGTGCTTTCGCAGAATACCACCGGGATGGCGTGCTCGCGCACTCCGTCGATCACCTGGCGCACCTGTTTCGGCGTGCCCATCTGGTCGGAGTTGATCGGCCATAGGTAAAGTTCCCGCATCCCGAAATCACGGGCGAGGTAGCTGAAGGCGCCCTCGCAGGTGACGAGCCAGCGCCGCGCCTCGGGGACCCGTGCGATGCGGGCGCGCAAGGGCTCGATGACGGCGCTGATCGCAGCCTTGTAGGATCGCGCATTGGCGGCGTAGGTCGCAGCATTCGCCGGATCGTGCTCCGCGAGCATGCGGGCGATATTGTCCACATAGATCAGTGCGTTGTCCGGCCCCATCCAGGCATGGGGATTGGGCTTGCCCTCATAGGTGCCGCCCGCGACCGGCAGGGGGATGATCCCGTCGCTCAGCGTAGCCGATGGAATATCGCCCAGATTGGCGAGGAACCGTTCGAACCAGCGTTCGAGATTCAACCCGTTGCGCAGGATCAGGTCGGCATCCTGCGCACGCACGATGTCCTGCGGTGTCGGCTCGTAGCCATGGATTTCCGCCCCCGGTTTGGTGAGTGCGACAACCTCGGCCGCGTCACCCGCTACGTTCCGCGCCATATCGGCGATCACGGTGAAAGTGGTCACTACCTTCAGCCGGTCCCTGGCCGAGGCCCCGCCTGCCAGTGCCGCCGTTATCATCATCGCCCCGAGGAGGCGCGCCGTGGTGAATACCATCCGACAGACCCTTCTGCTGTGGTCATGTAATGAAAATGACAATCATTATCAAAATTCAAGAGATATTGCGAATGGCTCGCAATTTCTTGAGCGATCGCCATGCGGGAAGAAAGAAGCGAGGGGAGAACGCATCTCCGACCTTCGGAAGGCCTTCCGGCTCGGCAGAACCGAAGCCCGGATATGGCGGCGGGCCGGTCATCGATCCTTGCACCCGCTCGTAAGCGGCGCGGCGCCTTCGGTATAGACGCGGACGGTGTGGCCGACATGCTCTCCGAACAGCACCTGCACCCGCGCGGCATCGCGGCCGAGCACCGCTAGCATCAGCGCGGTATGCGGCTCCAGCGCCTGCGCCGCGCGCAGGAGCGCGGTGTGGCGCGCCGCGGCCTCCGGCGTCATGCCCCGGCTTTCATCCACCCGGAGCAGACCAAGATAGCGGTGATGCCGCAGCAACTGATCAGAGAGGATCGCGCGCAGCCGGAGCAGCCAATGCGACGGTGCGCCCCCAAGCAGTGCTGCATGGAATGCCTCGTGCCGGGCATCCCATTCGTCAGCCGCCGCATCCGACATGTCCTCGACATAGGTCTTGCATCGCGACAGGCGGTAATGTGCGGTGATGATGGCGTCTTCCCATGCGGTGCCGCCATGCTCCATCGCCTCAAACAGTAGCGGCAGTTCTACCGCGTGGCGCGCACGTGCCAGATCCTCCAGCTCTGCCTGCGAGACCGGCGCCACGACGAAACCACGGTGGTTGGAGGAGACGACCAGCCGCTCCGCCTCGAGCCGCGACAGCGCCTCGCGCAGGGGGGTCCAGCCGAGGCCATAGCGAGCCTCGAGCTGACGCAGCTTCAACGGCGTATCGGGGCGCAGCCGGGCCGACAGGATATCCCGCCGCAACTGGCGATAGGCTGCCCCGGTCTTGGAGGTCTGTGTGCTTTCATCCTGCATCCGGCTCTCCTCCGTCTTTCGCTAAATATATATCAAATGCCAATTTTCCATTCTATATATATAAGATCTTGACAGGTTCGCCGAGCCCCGTCCACACTCTGCCGCATCGCCCGTCAGCGGAATGCGGGCCTGCAACGGAAGAGGGTATCCATCTGCGCTTTCGCGCCCATACATTGCTGATGGGTATCCCGATGATCTGCGGCATCAGCCTGGGGGTCATGGGCCGGTCGAACCTGTCGGCGC
>JAIRJX010000114.1 GCA_031260425.1 Gemmobacter sp. | reverse complement strand
AGGGCTGTGACAGTGGAACTCATCGGGCCAGAGGCCGAGGCGTATCTGGACTGGCTTACCCTTTGCGATGCTTTCGAGGCCGGCCATCGCCTGCCGCGCGCCGAAATCGGCGACACGCTGCTTCGCCGCGGTGCGGATTCGCTCCTCAATCGTGCGGCCTGGATTGACGGGCTGGGGCAGGTGGTGAAATGCGCGACGATTTTTCCCGGCAATGGTGCGCGGGGATTGCCCAGTATCCATGGCTCGGTCGCGCTCTATGCCGACCGGACGGGCGAACTGGAGGCGCTGCTCGATTTCCATCTGGTGACGAAATGGAAAACCGCCGGCGACAGCCTGTTCTCAGCGTTGCGTCTCGCGCGACCGGAAAGCCGCGAGATCCTGATCGTCGGCGCGGGAACGGTGGCACGCTCCATGATCGAGGCGTATCGTACGGGTTTCCCGGGCGCGCGCTTCACGATCTGGAATCGCAGCCCCGGTCCGGTGGAGGCGTTGGCACGCGAAAGCGGCGCGCGGGTGGCGGGGGATCTGGCGGCGGCGGTTGCGGCGGCCGATATCATCTGCACCTGCACCATGAGCACCGCGCCGCTGATCCGGGGCGAATGGCTGCGGCCGGGCCAGCATCTGGACCTGATCGGCGCCTACCGTCCCGACATGCGGGAGGTGGATGATGCCGCGCTACGCAGGGCGAGGATTTTCGTTGATGCGCGGGTGACCACGGTTGCACATGTCGGCGAACTGATGGACCCCATTGCGCGGGGTGTGATCTCGGAGGCCGACGTGCTGGCGGATTTCTACGATCTGCCGGACTATCGGCGGGGCGGGGCGGAGGAGATCACCATCGCCAAGAACGGCGGTGGTGGGCATCTCGACCTGATGACCGCCGCCTATATCGTGGCGGCCTGGCGGATACGCTGAGGCGGCGTGGGTGCCGGACTTGCACATGTCCGCGCGGGCGCTGCGGGCGTCCCGAGGAGGGGGGCTGTCTGCCCCCCCTCTTGGCCTGCGGCCAATTCACCCCCCGAGGATATTTCCGAACAGATGAATGTGGGAGGACGCCCGTCCCGTAATTTTCTGCGGGTGAGGAATGTCCAATCCGGAGCATGAACCGATGGTTCATCCCCGTGTGTATCGGGAGCAGCCGGGACCGACCGTGCGATGGTGACATTCCAGCGGCTTGTCGTTGCGAGCGGGAGGGCCGGATCGGAGAGGAAGGCTGGGCCGGACGGGGGGCGGTGGGGCTCAGCGCAGGGGGCGGGTCATGTCGCGATGCGGGATACCGGCATCGAGATATTCCGGCCCCTCGGCAGTGAAGCCGAGCTTTTCGTAAAAGCCAAGCGCATGGATCTGGGCGCCGAGTTTTGCCCGGCGCAGGCCGGGGCGGGCGGCGAGTTCGGTCACTGCCCGGCGGATGAGGCCGGCGCCAAGGCCGGCGCCGCGTGCCTCACGCAGCACGCAGACCCGGCCGATCTTGCCGGTGTCGCCCTCGACCAGCAGTCGGGCGCTGCCGACGGGCCGCCCGTCGATTCGGGCGAGCAGGTGGATCGCCTCGCCATCCCGGTTGTCGATCTCGTCGGCCTCGCTGACCCCCTGCTCCTCGATGAACACGGTGCGGCGCAGGGCGCGGCAGGTAGCGATATCCTCGGTGACCGCGATCTCCGCCATCATGCGAAGTAATCCGTCAGGATGCGGCCGTAGATCGCCTTGAGCTGGTTGATCTGCGCCACCTCCACCCGCTCGTCGACCTGGTGCATGGTCTTGCCGACGAGGCCGAATTCCACCACCGGGCAGTGGTCCTTGATGAAGCGTGCATCCGAGGTGCCACCCGAGGTGGAGAGTTCCGGCACGCGGCCGGTCTCCGCCTTTACCGCCCCGGCGACAAGGGTGGAGAACTCACCCGGCGGAGTGAGGAAGCTTTCGCCCGCGATCTGCACCCGCACCCCGATCCGGACGCCGGTTTCCGCCTCCACCGCCCGGGCATGACCTTGCAGCCAGTCGGTAAGGCTTGCGCCGGAATGAGCGTCGTTGAAGCGGATGTTCACGGTGGCCGCGCCCTTCGCGGGGACCACATTGGTCGCCGGATTGCCGCAGTCGATGGTGGTGATGGCGAGGGTGGAAGCATCGAAATGCGCCGTTCCCGCATCAAGCGGCTTTTCCTCCAGCCGGCCGAGCAGCTTCACCAGCGCGCTCATCGGGTTCTTTGTCCGCTGCGGATAGGCGGAGTGGCCCTGAACGCCCTCGGCCGTGAACCAGCAGGTCAGCGAGCCGCGCCGGCCGATCTTCATCATCTCGCCCATCTCGTTCTGGCAGGTCGGCTCACCGACGAGGCAGTGGGTCATCCGCTCGCCTGCGGAGGCCATCCAGTCGAGCAGGGCTACGGTGCCGTCTTCGGCGTCGGCTTCCTCGTCGCCGGTGATGGTGAGGATCACCGCACCGTCGGGGGGCGTGTCGCGCACGAAATCCATCGCAGCGGCGGCGAAGGCGGCAACGCCGGTCTTCATGTCGGTGGCGCCGCGGCCCCAGAGCACGCCGTCGATGATCTCGCCGCCGAAGGGATCACGCGCCCAGGCGGCGGCGTCGCCCACCGGCACGACATCGGTATGGCCGTTGAAGCCGAAGCTGCGGTTCGCCCCTCTGGCACCCCAACGGGCGAAGAGATTGGCGATACCGCCCCGGTCGACCCTTGTGCAGGTGAAGCCCGCCGCCGTGAGTTCGCGCTCGAGCAGGGCAAGCGCGCCGCCCTCGTCGGGTGTGACCGAGGGGCAGCGGATCAGTGCGGCGCTGAGGGCGACGGGATCGGTGGGTTGGGGCATGGCGGCTCTCCTTCTTCCGGCAAGGAATAAAGGGCTGGGGGCCTTGCCGCAAGCGGTTCGCGGCACTGTGACCGGCGCGCCACCTTTGCGCCGATGTCGCGACTGAGGACGTCATCACGGGTGACAAGGCGGCGAGTTTTAGTGACAATGCGGCAAGAACGACATCGCGAAAGCGGGCGGGGCAGTGGGCAGGATGGCGAGGAACGCAAAGCGCAAGGTGCGGCCGGCAGGTTGCGCCGCGACCGGGTGCGGGGCATGACCGGCTGGATTGCCCTGTCTGACCGCGACTTTGGCCACCAGGCGGAAGGGCCGCTGCCGGAAGGTGTGCTGGAGCGTGGTCTGTTCGTCGCAGAGATTGCCCTGCCACTGGAGGGGCCGCAGGTTCTGCTGGACTACCGCCGCGGGGAAAACGCGCTTTCGCTGCTGCACGATGCCGGGACGGGGATCGGGCTGATGGTCCGGCAGGGCTCTGAACTGCGGCGTCATATGCTGCCCGGGCCGCTGCCGCAGCCGGCGGGCTCGGGCATTGCACAGCTGGGGTTTCGCTGGGAACCGGAAAGCTGGGTGCTGCGCTACGAGCTGGATGGGGCGGTGCGCAAGGCGCGGGGCCGGCCGGCCCCGCCGCTGCGGCTGGACGATCTGGCCCGGATATGTGCTCAGGATGGGTTGACCTGGCGACATCCGGGCGCATTGTGGTTCGGGATTACCGCCGGGGCGGAGCCGCCACCGGCTCTGCCCTGGATCGGGTTGCGCACACTTGTTCCGACGCCAACCGGCCTGCGCCCGGCCGGTAGTCTGTGTCGGGGCGAGATGGTGCTGACGCATGAGGGGCGGGTGGAGGTGCTGCGCACCGTCCGCCATCTCGACCTGCCGGCGCGGGGCCTGCACAGGCCGGTGCTGTTGCGCGCGCCTTATTTCTCGCCGAACCGCGATCTGCTGGTCAGCGCCAACCAGCAGATCCTGCTTGGTGGCAGCAACGTCGAATACTTGTTCGACGTGGAAGAGGTGCTGGTCGAGGCGCGGTATCTGACCGATGGTACTTCCGCCCTGTTCGACCGGCGGCGCGCCGTGGTAGCGGGGGTGGCGCTGGAACTGGACCAGCCCGCGCTGGTGGCGGGCGAGGGGGTGGCGTTCCTCTCTGCCGGTCCGGCGAGTATGGCGCCGTCACCGCTGCGGCGGCTGCACGGGTATGAGGTGCGGCCTCTGCTCGCGTTGCTGGGTCGCGGCGATTGCGTCGCCTGAGCCTCAGTCGAAGAAGGGGGTCATCTGCGCCACGATCACCGAATTCTCGTCAAGCGCCCGCTGCATCAGGGCGCGCTCCTCCGGCGCGATCTCGTCACCCGTCGCAAGGCGTTCTTCCAGCGAGCCGTAACCCGAGACATCGAGCGGCGCGAGGTCGGCCTGTTTGAGGATCGCCACCGTCTCTCGCACCGCCTCGGCCTCGTCTACGCCGCTGGCATAAATCATCAATGCGGCGCCGGTCGCCTTGTCGGGCAGGCCGTCACCCAACTTGCGGCCGACCTCGACCACCAGCGTATAGACCTGCTGCGGCCGCCGGGGTTTCGTCTCGTCGCTGGTCATCGCCGCCTCCTGCTGCCGGGCGATTTTCCCCTAGGACGGATCGGCAGGCGCCACAATCGGAAATCGCCGTGCGGGTGGCCGGAGGGGTGCGACCAAGTGGGGCGCCATGCGCCTTCAGCCCGACCATGGGGTGTGTTGACAACAAGGAGCCGATCCGCCACCCTGGCCCGAACGCAGGTGCAGATGCAGATGAAGTTGAAACTGCCGCCGTTGCAAGCGCTACGTCACTTCGAATGTGCGGCCCGGCTTGGGAGCTTCAAGGCGGCGGCCGAAGAATTGAATGTCACTCAGGGCGCGGTCAGCCAGCAGATCCGCGAATTGGAGCAATATTTCGGCAAGAAGCTCTTTGTCCGGCAATTGCGGAAGGTCGCGCTTACGACGGAAGGTCGCGAGCTCAGCGATGTGGACAGCAGTTCATTTTCCGACATTTCTGCGATATGCCGCCAGATCTCGTATGGTGACGAAGATGGCGGTATCCGGATCGAGCTTGGCACCTTCTTTTCCTCGCGCTGGCTGTCTCCTCGTATCGGCGAGTTCATCCGGCTGCATCCGTCAATCCAGCCGCAGCTCGTTCATCGAATTCATGTGCTTTCGAATGAGGCGGATGTCGATATTGCGATTCAATATGGCACGGGCAAATGGCGGTCATTTGAATCGCACAAGCTGATGAATCTCCACTTCCAGCCCGTCGCCAAGCCTGAGGTTGCAGCGGCCATCAAACAGGCGGCCTCATGGCCGTCGGAATCGATGCCACTCATCCATGCAAGGTCGCGATCGGACTGGGAGCTGTGGTTGGAGACCGCAGGGCTTCCTGTCGATTGGGCCAGTTCCGGCATTGTCTTCGACGACACCAATGTAGCGCTCGAGGCCGCCGCGTCGGGTGCAGGCATCGCGCTTGGGTTTTTCCCGCTTATCGATGAGGATATCAGGTCGGGGCGATTGGCCATTGTGAGCCCGCATAGTGTGCAATCGCCGCTGGCCTATTACGCGCTTGTTCGCCCGGCTTCAAAGTCCATCCGATCCGTTCGGAAATTTCTGACTTGGCTGACCGAAGTATGCACTGACGGCACCGAATAGCGATCGGTTGGCCTCGCCGGGCGGGCTTCACAGGGCCTTGCAGGCTTGAACCATCGCGTTTGCGCCTTCGGCCAGATATTGCAGATCACTGCCGATGCTGAAGAATGAAAATCCCATTTCCCGGAAACGAGGGATAAGCGACGGCGCGGCGCAATCAATGCCCGCAACCTTGCCGTTTTTCGTTGTGGCCTGTGCGACGCGGACGAACACATCCAGCATCTCGTTGTTCAACGTGCCCAGAGGCAGCCCGAGCGAAGCCGCAAGGTCAGCCGGGCCGACGAAAAGCTGATCGCCCCCCTCCAGCCGTGCAATGGCGAGGCAGTTTTCGACACCGGTTCGCGATTCAATCTGTACGATCAGTTCGGTGGCGGCATTCGCCATTTGCATATAGGCTCCGAAGTTGCGGTAATAGCCTGAGGCGCGCAAGGGGCCGATCCCTCTTTCTCCGACCGGCGCATATTTTGCGGCCCGCACGGCGGCGCGAGCCTCCTCGCCCGTGTTGACCATCGGCACCATGACCGCATCGGCCCCCTGGTCCAGCGCGGACTTGATCGGTTCGACCCGGTTTGCTGCAACGCGGTAAACCAGCTTGCGCCCGCCGGACCGGACGGCGCCGGCAAAGGTGTGGATCAGATGGACGGGCGCATGGCCCTGCTCCCCATCGACCAGGATGAAATCGAACTCCGCTTGGCTCGGCACTTCGACCACCGCGATGTCGATACAAGAGAACCACGTGCCGATGCGTAAGGTCTTCGGGGGCCTGGCGTCAGTGCTCATGGTCAAATCATCGGCCTCATGATTGGAAGGCGTCATTGTTTTGCCTTTGGGGTGAGCAGTGTTTTCGGGCGCAGTGCGTCGGCTGCCCTGAACAGGCTGAAGGTCTGGCTGACATAGTTCACCGCGCCGCCGATCTGTTCCATGTATTTTGCCAGTTCCGGTGTCCGCTCGGCCTCGATCACGCTGATGCTACGGGCCGGATCCATGCCTTCGAACTGCACATAGAAAAGCGGCTCTCCCCGCTTCAGCACGATATCCTTCCGGGGTTCGTGCCATTCGAAGGCCCACATCAGCGGTCTTGGCCAGACCGAAACCGGGAAACGCCCGCCAAAGATGGTGCCGGGGAGCGGATCGGGGCGATAATGCATGAAGGCCGACAGCTGGGTGACATAAACCAGCTCGTCGGCGATGAAACAGTAGGGCAGGATCATCTGGATCGTGGGGCGGTCCGGATAGCGCCACTCGGCCTCGTTCACCAGAGCCAGCATTTCGTTCAGCTTGTTCGCCCGTATCGTGCTCGCCGCCCCGGCGCGATTGACCAGCACGGCTTTGCCCTTCTCGTCGCGCTTGAAGCCGATATGCAGATCGACCGGGCATTTCACCATGAAATACCGGCTTTCCAGTTGCAGCACACCCGGGCAGCGGGCGGCACTTTTGGCATGGGTCCGGTTGGTCTGGCGGAGGCTGACACGTTCTGGCGGATCATAGATCACCGCGTTCTTGTCGTTGGTCAGAAACCAGCCCACCTGGATCGGTGCGGAAGAGGGGCTGTCCTCGGGATGGGCGAAAGTGACGTTGAAATCCATGACGGTCTCGACTCTGTGGAGCGGTGGTCGGCAGAGTCATGCCTCCCAGCTGCC
>JAIRJX010000084.1 GCA_031260425.1 Gemmobacter sp. | reverse complement strand
TCCGGCGTGGTGCTGGACCAGCTCAGCTGGCAGATGCAGCGTTCGGGCCTGCTCACCGCCACCGCGCGGCTGGTCGCGCAGGGCGAGACGGTGGCCACGACCAGCGGCGCGGGAACTCCGGCGGAGCTGGACCTGATCCGTTTCGGTCACTTCAACGGCTCGATCAAACGCAATGGCACCGCCTTGGGCAACGTGATCTCGACCGAGATCACCTATGCCAACAATCTGGACCGGATCGAGACCATCCGCGCCGACGGCATGATCGACGGCGCCGATCCCTCGATTGCCGCGCTCACCGGCCGCACCGAGGTGCGCTTCGCAGACAGCACGCTCGTCAGCCAGGCGATCAGCGGCGCCCCTTGCGAACTGGAATTCGCCTACGGCCTGACCTCGGGTCAGAGCTTCACCTTCACCGTCCACGCCGTCTATCTGCCGCGCCCGCGCATCGAGATTTCCGGACCGCAGGGCGTGCAGGCCAGCTTCGACTGGCAGGCCGCGCGCGACGCCGCGCTGGGGCGGATGTGCACCGCCGTTCTCGTCAACGACATCGAAAGCTACTGACATGATCCGTCTCGACCTTTCCAGCGCGCCGAAATGGCTCGATCTCGGGGCCGGCCTGCGCCTGCACGTCCTGCCCGTCACAACCGCGATCATGGTCGTCGCGCGCAACGACCCAGTTGTCGAGGCGCTGCCCGAAGGGGCGAGCAAGGAGGAGCAGGCACTGGTCATGGCGAAGGCGGTCGCCCGCCGCGTGGTCACCGGCTGGGAGGGTGTCGGCGATGCCGACGGCAATCCCGTTCCCGTCACCCCGGAAGGGATCGACGCGCTTCTGGACATCTGGCCGGTGTTCGAGGTCTTCCAGACCCGCTGTCTCGCACCACACCTGATGCTGGATGCGGAAAAAAACGCCTTCGCGCCCTCGCCGACTGGCACTTCGGTAGGGGCGACCGCTACTGCGAAGCCTGCGAAGGCTCGTGCCTGGACTGCCCGGCGCGGGTGAACCGACCGCTGACGTATGAGGGCTGGCAGGTCTGGGATCTGGCACAGCGCCTGACCGGGCAGCTTCGCGTCGCGACCGGCATGGGCGGGACCATGGTGCTCGGCTGGGACATGACGGCGGCGCTAGCCATGGCTCGGGCGCTCGGCCTCGATCCGCTGATCGCTGCCGAATGCCTGCCCGAGATCGAGGCGGTGATGGTGCGCAAGCTCAACGAACAGATGGTGTCCGGTGGCCGGCGGTCGCCGGAGCCGGAGCAATGAATCCGGTCCGCAAGCGTCGTCTCGACCGTCAGGAACAATGAGCCATGGCCCAGAAACGCGTCTCCGTCCGCCTCGTCGCCGAAGGCGGCCGGCAGGTGAAGGCCGAGTTTCAGGGGATCGGCGAAGCGGGCGAGAACAATTTCAAGCGGATCGAGCGGCAGGCGGACATCACCGGAGCGGTGGTGCGCCGGGTCATGGGCGTCCTCGGCGCGGCGATCAGCACCCGCCAGCTCGTC
Source organism: Gemmobacter sp. (assembly GCA_031260425.1). Taxonomy (GTDB): domain Bacteria; phylum Pseudomonadota; class Alphaproteobacteria; order Rhodobacterales; family Rhodobacteraceae; genus Gemmobacter. The sequence continues at coordinate 3,053 of JAIRJX010000084.1, read as the reverse complement.
GCCTAGGCATCCATGAGCGCGCGCTGGGCACCTTCGTCATCCGCTCTGGAGATTTCGATCGCGAGGTTCAGCGGCATGAGGCCGGTCTCGACCGCAGACACGAGCCGCTGCTCGCCTCGCTCCAGCAGCCCGGCGATCATGTTGACGTATTCGGGGCTGACCCCGATCTTGTCGGCGATCTCGCGGTCGTTGTAACCGCGCTTCCGGAGGGTGCCGATTTCCTGCATCGGATCGATCGCGCGATGCTGGCGCCTGGCGCAGTTCTCGACGAGGCTTATGACGAGGCAATCGCTCTCCTCGGCGTCGATCACGATGGCAGGGATGGCGTTCTGCTTCAGTTCGATGAAGGCTTCGAGCCGCCCCTGGCCGCAGATGAGGTCGTATTCTGCTGGCTCTGTGTCCTCGCGTCGGGTCACGGTGATCGGGCGCTTGAGGCCGATCCGCGCGATGCTCTCGACCATTTCCTCGAACGTTCGCCGGTTGCGCACACGCGGATTGAGGATCCGGATCCTGTCGGTCGGGATGAGGGTCACATGCTTGTGGTCATCGGTCGGGATATCATCGGGCATCAGGCCACCTCCGAGAATCTGGCCCTGCCGGCCATTAAGAAGAAGAAATCGAGCGCGTCGAAGCGATAGGCATCAAGAGACAGGCCGTTCTGCTCGGCCAGCCGAAGCCGGTCCGCGGTCATGTCGATGCTCGGGAGGACGTAATAGTCGCGTGGTGCCGCGTTCAGTTCGTCCATGCGTATGGCGATGGTGATGTCCGGCAAGAGTCCCGTGTCGAGGCGGATGCGCCAGCGCAACGAGCCTGCCGCGGTCTCGAAGCATCGCGACAGCACGACCGATACCGTGAATTCGCCGTTGACGGTCAGAAGCTCGGTCCGGGGATCCTGAACGGCGCTGCCACCGGCGTTTTCGATCCCCGCAATCACGTCGGCAACGATCTGTGGATGAGCCTCGCGGAGCTTGCGGTTGATCTCGATGTATCGGTAGTCCCGGTCGGGCTGATATCCGACCATCTCATAGGCGCGCAGTAGGCTGCCGAACCGGGACCGGAACGCGCTCGATGACGGCGTGTCCTCGTGCTCGTCGATGACCAGCCCGGAAAGGAAGCCCTTACTGGCAAGCAGCGCCCGAAGCGCGTCCAGCAGATCCTGATCGGAAAGATGGCGGCTGCGGGCATCGACGATTTCCCGGGCGCGCAGGAACAGTGCCTCATCGACGATGGCCGGATAAGCGCCCTCGGCGCGGATCCACATCTCGCGCGGGTTCACCACCCGGCGCTGCTTCAGCTTGAAGGAGATCTTGTTGAAGACGTTGTTGCCGATGTATTTCTCATTGGTCAGCACCTGATGGACCGTCGCCCGCGTCCATGGCCGTCCGAGATCGATGCGCAGTCCGTCGGCGTTCAGGGCATCTGCGATCTCCCGCTCGGATCGGCCGTCCTCGACGAACATGCGATACATGCGCCGGACGACATCCTGTTCGTGCTCGGGACCGGGGACGAGAATGACCCTGTCGGTCTGAAGGCTCTTCTGCTCGCCGCGCTTCAGTTCCGCTTTCACCTCGCCGCGCTCGTCTAGCAAGATACGACGCAGCCCGAAGCCTGCCGGCCCACCCTGACGGAAGCCAAGCTCGATCAGAGGGCACTGTCCCGCGAAGATCTTGACCGAGAGCTCGCGGCTGTATTCGCCCGCCATGGCGCGCTTCACGCCCTTGACGATGGTCGAGGTGGGCGAGCCGTCGTTCTCGAACTGCTCCGCGCAATAGGCGACCTGCATGCTCGCTTTCCGGCAGCGATATTCGTAATAGGCTGCTTCGTCAGGATCCTGAAATCGCCCCCAGCGCGTGACATCGTAGACAAGGATCACGCTGAACCCGGCCGCGCCGGATTCGACGTCGGCAATCATCTGCTGCAGTGCGTCGCGACCACCGATGATCAGCCCGCTTTTGGCATCATCCGAATAGGTCTTGATGATCTCGATGCCGCGGCGCTCGGCATATTCGCGGATGGTCTGAGCCTGGTTCTGGGTCGAGTACTGCTGATGCTCGGTCGGCATCCGGACGTATTCTGCTGCAAGCAGTTTCGCAGGTGTGCCGGCCGACTGTCCAGATAAAGGTGTATTTGCACCAGCCACGCCCGCCTCCCGATCAGATCATGCAGGCTGCTCCGAGCGAATCGCCCCATGTCATTGGTTCGGGCGCAAATACGAACTGCCGCTTTCATGTCCTTTTCACAGTTTTACCGAAGGAGGACGCAGAGATGCGGATCAAGATGGACACAGTTGTGCCGAAAAAGGGCACAATTGTGCACCAGCCGGCCGATGTGGCCGATTATCGCAGCGCCATCGCCATGGCGCTGCGGGTCGATCTCGGCTCGACGCATCGGGCGGTCAAGACAGCGATGCGGTGGACGGGGGCCAGCGAGAGGACCGTGAAATACTGGATCGCGGGCGAGCGGGGACCGAACGGCGAGCATCTGATCGCGCTGGCCAGACATTCGGACATCGTGTTCCATATGGTCCTGATGCTGGCCAATCGATATGAAGGAGATCAGCCAGCACCGTAACATTGGCAAACAAGTCTACCGGCGGTCCGCCTGATTGCCCCTGTCATTGCTCTGGGCGCGCAGTTGCTCCAGTTCGAACGCCTCGATATCTTCGACCCGGTAGATGACCCGTCCGCCGAGCTTGATGAAGTTCGGGCCTTCCCCGGTCCGTCGCCACCGCTCCAGCGTCCGGTGACTGATATTCCAGCGTGCGGCGAGTTCGATTTGGCTGAGGTGTCTGACGGCCATTCCATTTCCTTTCGAGTGAGTGGGACAGGCAGCGACCGGACGAAGGCGTGACAGCAGGATATAGGCAAGGCCGTTTGGCGCATCCGCGCCCCGCTGGGCAGTCCTGCGCAAGGGGGCGACATCCGGATGCCGCCATCCTTGATGTGTAGTGTTTTTTGGTTATATTGAATACGCGCCAAGACACAGGAGCCTGCCATGCCCCGCACCACGACCATGACCGTCCGCCTCAGCGGCGCGCTCAGCGACTTCGTCGC
>JAIRJX010000074.1 GCA_031260425.1 Gemmobacter sp. | reverse complement strand
GATGCCGCCGATCAGTGCGCCGGCGAAGGCGGCGATGCCGATATCCGCGCGCCAGCGCTCCACCACCCAGCCGGTCACGAAAGCCGCAGGGGCGAAGCCGATGACATAGCCGGCCGTCGGCGAGGCGAAGACACCCAGGCCGCCACGCCCGCCCGCCAGCAGCGGCAGCCCGGTCGCGACCAGCGCCACGAACAGCAGCGCCGCCAGCGCCCCGCGCCGCGCCCCCAGCACCGTGCCGCAGAGCATGACCCCCATCGTCTGCGCGGTGATCGGCACACCCGAGGCAAGGTCGATCTTCGGCACGAGGCCGAGCGCCGCGATCAGCGCAGCGAAGAGGGCGATATGGGTCAGGTTGCGTTCCATCGGGGCTCCCGTCTCAGAGGCCGCCCCGCGCGCGCAGCGCTTCGGCCAGATGTTCAGCGTCATCAAGTGCCGCGAGCGCAAGCGGCAGCACCAGCGCGGCACCGGCCCGCCTCGGGCTGCGTGCCCGCCATGCCTGCCCGAGTTGCCTTGCCTTGTCCAGCAGAACCGGCACGAAACGGATGACCAGCGCCATGGCCACCGCCACCGCCCGCACCGGCAGGCCGAGGCGTGCGAGGGGCGAAAGCAGCCGCTCGATCACCGCCAGCATGGCGTCGAGCCGGGTGGTCATCGTCACCAGATTGGCCAGCGCCACGGCGGCGAGCATCCGCCCGGCCAGCACCGCGCCCCGTGCCGGCTCGGCCAGCCACAGATGCCACAGTGCCAGCACCAGGAAGAACGGCCAGAGCGGGCGGAGAAGCCGGGCGCCCTCCGCCGCGAAACGCCAGCCCTGCACGAGATAGAGCCCCGCCACCGCCAGTACCGCAAGGGCGATCGCCACAGGGGTTTGCAGCGTGAAGAGAGCCGCGCCACCCATCGCCACCAGCCCGAGCTTTACGCCGGCCGGCCAGCGGTGCAGCCGCGTCTCAACGGGGGAGGTCAGTGTCAGCATCCGCCTCTCCAAGCCGCGTCATTTCCGCCCGGAAAGCGGGCAGCACCGCCTCCGGCGCGCCCTCCATCGCCACCGTTCCGGCTTCGATCCAGATCACCCGGTCGCAGTCCGCCACCGCTTCTGGGTCATGGCTGATGGTGATGATCTGTTGCGGCAGATCGGCCAGCCGTCGCCTGAGCCGCGCCTGGGTCGGCAGGTCGAGGGCCGCGAAGGGCTCGTCAAGCAAAAGCCGCCGGGGCGCCATCAGCAGCACCGCCATCAGGCAGAGCCATTGCTTCTGTCCCTGGCTCAGCGCGCTGACCGGCGCGCCGGCCCAATGTGCCCGCCCCTCGGCCGCGAGCATTGCCTGCACCCGCGCCGCCGCCTCGTCGGCCCGGCCCATCTGGTGCAACCCGAAGGTCAGCTCCTCCTCCACCGTCGGGAAGATGATCTGGTGTTCGGGATTCTGGAACAGGATGCCGATCTCGGCCAGCATCGCCTGCCGCTCGCGCGCCGGATCCCGCCCGGCCACGCGCAGGGTGCCGGAGGTGGGGGCCACCAGTCCGGCGATCAGTCGCAAGAGGGTGGTTTTGCCCGAGCCGTTGCGCCCGATGATGCCGACCCGCCGTGCGGTCAATGACAGCGAGACACCGTGCAGGATCGTCTTCCCCTGCACCACGAATTCCACCCCGGAAAGCTCGATCCCCGCATCCATGCCGCCCCGACTATCGCCCGCGCGGCAGGCACACAATGGGAAAGGTGGACGAGACGGGCCGGTTCGAAGGCGGATCTGCATCCGGGACGTTCAGGCCGATCCGTGGGGAAACCACGCGCGCCCATGTCGGAGGACGCCGCCAGGGACCGAACACCGCCGGAACCGTTCCTGACGGCTTCGACTTTCCATGCAGGGATGAGCCGTGCTTCGTTGCCGGTGGGCGCATGCTGTGGTTGCGGTCTGCACTACGCCGCCCGGCCCCGCGATGCTACGCCCTGCGAGGGTTCATGCAGGACCTGGGAAAGCGTTCATGCCGGTCCGGTGTCGGTTGACGGACTGCTTTGGTGGTGTTTCTGTTGTCATGGGCAAAGGTCTGCCCGAACCGACGAGGGACAGGTAAATGCGTGACTTTTTCATCAACTGGTCTGAAAAGCTGGTTACCGCCTTTGTGGCGCTGATGGTGATTGCCGTTGCCATCGCGGGCTTCTTCACGATGTTTTCGCCGGCGGGCGGCTTTCTTCAAGGGCTTGCGGTCCTGATCGGCGGCGGCCTCTATGCCGTGATCATGGGCGGGATGCTTTATCTGTTCTTCGGCATCTTCCGTAATACCCAAAGGACCAATCAGCTTCTGGAAGAACTGCTGCGCAAGTAAGCGCGGGTCCTTCCGCGATCGGGTGGATGTCCCGTGGCGCCCGGCACCCATATGAGCGGTGAAGAACATAGAGGATGCTTATGGCTCCCCGGTCGGGAGCTATAAGTATGGTGCGTCGATATTGGCTTCTGCCCCGCACCGCGTGAGCCCTTCCCCTGGCCCGGAACAGGGCGCAAAGCGCCCGCCCCCTCGGGCATTTTGTCACTACAGGCGCGGGATCGGACATAGGCAGGATTGCGTCACCAGATGCAGACCGCGGCCGTTTGGCACCCATCCGCTCTGCGGGGCGGCGAGGGTCGCGGGGCCAGGGATTTCCCCAACGGCCCTCACGGGCCTTGAATGAATGTCGATCGGCCCCGGGGCTGCGGCATTTCTCTTTGATGTGGACTGAACCGAAGTTTGCGCGCCATTCCCGGCGGCACCCGGCCCCGCGATCACGCCGCGAACGGATCGGCGGGATAGCCCACTCCGGTCAGGTAGAGCCCGCCCGGCGGACAGACCGGACCACAGGCGGCGCGGTCGCACGCCTCCAGCGCGGCCTTCATCGCCTCGGGGGCCCATGATCCGGCGCCGACCCGCTCCAGCGTGCCGACGATGGAGCGTACCTGGTTGTGCAGGAAGCTGCGCGCGCGCAGGTGAAAGCGGCACTCCACCCCGCCGGGACAGGGCATCTCCTCGATGCGGATCTCGTCAAGCGTTTTCACCGGCGAGGCGGCCTGGCAGATCGACGAGCGGAACGTGGTGAAATCGTGAGGGCCGATAAGGAAGGCCGCCGCTTCGCGCATCGCCGCGATATCCAGCCGATGACCCACCAGCCAGACCCGGTTGCGCTCATGGGTGAGCGGCGCGCGGCGCTGCACCAGCCGGAAGGTATAACGCCGCTCGATGGCCGAGAAGCGGGCGTGAAACGTCTCTGCCACCGGCACCACGGCAAGCACCGCGACGGGGGACGGCCGCAGGTGGTGGTTCAGCGCCCCCATCAGCCGGGTTGGCTCCCAGTCGCGGGCCAGATCGCAGGTCGCCACCTGCCCGGTCGCATGGACCCCGGCATCGGTGCGCCCGGCGGCGGCAATGCGGTGCAGTCCCGGCTCCAGCCGTTCCAGCGCCGTCTCCACCGCCGCCTGCACCGAGGCGCGACCTTCGGCCTGCCGCTGCCAGCCCGAAAAGGGCGTGCCGTCATATTCGATCATCAGCGCGTATCTGGGCATGACCCCGGTTAGCGCAGCCGCACCGACCTGTCGAGCCGCTGCATGCCTTCCCCCTATCCATGCCGCCTGCCCACACCTATCTTGAAGCGACCGATCCGGAAGGAGCCCGCCTTGGCCATCAGTGATCTTGCCGACCCGTTGACCCGCAGCCTGGGCGGGCTGGTCTCCGCCGTCACCGCCCCGTTTTCCGACACGGTGATCCGGCTTGGGGTCACCGGATTGTCGCGGGCGGGCAAGACCGTGTTCATCACCGGCCTTGTCGCCAATCTGCTTGACCGGGGACGGATGCCGCAACTGCGCGCGGCGGGGCGGATCGAGGCGGTCTGGCTGCAACCCCAGCCCGATGACACCATCCCGCGCTTCGATTTCGAGGGGCATCTGGCGGCGCTGACCGGCGCTGATCCGCGCTGGCCGGAAAGCACGCGGGCGGTGTCGGAACTGCGGCTGTCATTCCGGGTGAAACCTGCGGGCCTGCTGGCCGGGCTGACGGGGACGCGGACCGTGCATCTCGACATTGTGGATTATCCCGGCGAATGGCTGCTCGACCTCGCGCTGCTCGACAAGGGATATGCCGAATGGGCCGAGGATGTGCTGGGGCGACTGGCGCGGCGCAAGGTGGGGGCCGACTACCTTGCCACCGCGCGGGCCGAGGATGGCGCATTGCCCTTCGAGGAGGCGCGCGCGCAAGCGCTGGCCGCCGCCTTCACCAGATATCTGCACGCCGCGCGGGCCGAGGGCTGGTCGGATTGCACGCCGGGGCGGTTTTTGCTGCCGGAGGAGCTGGCGGGCAGTCCGGTTCTGACCTTCGCGCCGCTGCCCGCCCCCGCCGCCGCCGGTCGTGGCAGCCTCTGGCGCGAGATGGAGCGGCGCTACGACGCCTATCGGACCAAGGTGGTGAAGCCGTTCTTCCGTGAACATTTCCTGCGTATCGACCGGCAGGTGGTGCTGGTCGATCTGCTGGGCGCGATCCATGCCGGGCCGCAGGCGCTGGAGGATCTGCGCCGGACGATGGCCGGGATCCTCGCGGCCTTCCGTCCCGGCCGCAACGGGTTACTGTCGGAAATCCTGCTGGGGCGGCGGGTGGAGAGGATTCTGTTCGCCGCCACCAAGGCCGACCACCTGCATCATCGCCAGCATCCGCAGCTTGCCGCGATCACCGAGGCGCTGGTGCGCGAAGCGCGTGATCGCGCGGCCTTCGCCGGGGCGGAGGTTGCCGCCATGTCGCTTGCCGGGCTGCGCGCCACGGTGGAGGAACAGGTGGCGCGCGACGGGCGGGTGCTCGATATGGTGCGCGGCCGGTTGCTTTCCACCGGGCGGCAGGCGGCGATGTATCCGGGAGAGCTCCCCTCCGATCCGTCGCGGCTGCTGTCGCCGGCGCGGGAGGGCGCGGAGCGCTGGCTGGAGGCCGATTTCGCGCTGATGGGCTTTGCGCCCGCCCGTGCCGCCCTGCGCCCCGGCGAGGGGCCGCCGCATATCCGCCTCGACCGTGCGGCAGAATTCCTGATTGGAGACCGGTTGTGACCGAAGACCGCCCCACGCGCCCGCTGCTGATCGAGCTTGACGACGATGCCCCTGCCGATCCGACGCTGGCACCCCCGGTGCCCGAGGCGCCTGGCGAGAGTCAGGCGATGCTCGTGGCCGGGCGGCTGGCGCGCGCCTCGCCGCTGCTCAAGGCGGTGCTCTGGGCTTTCGGGGCGCTTTTCAGCTTCACGTTGGCCGTCGCCACGCATGATTTCATCGCCGGGCTGCTGGCGCGCAACCCGCTGCTGGGCAGTATTGCGCTAGGGTTGACGGCGATTGCGGTGGCGCTGGGGGCGGCTCTGGCGGCGCGAGAATGGCTGGCATATCTGCGGCTGTCGCGGCTCGACGGGCTGCGGGTGCGGGCCGGGGCGGTGCGCGAGGCGGCGGATCTCGGCGCGGCGCGGGTGCTGACCGCAAGCCTTGCCGCGCTCTACCGCCACCGGCCGGAGGCGGCCCCGGCGCTGGCCGTGCTGGCGGCGCGGCGGGAGGATGTGCTCGACGCCGACGCGCTGCTC
>JAIRJX010000036.1 GCA_031260425.1 Gemmobacter sp. | reverse complement strand
CGCACGAAGGCCCGGTTCACCCCGATGAGCGGTGCCACATCCGCCACCGTCGCCAGCGCCACCAGATCGAGAAGCGCCATCAGGTCCGGTCCGCTTTCCCCTTCGGCCCGCAGCCTCCGGTTCAGCTCCACCAGCAGCAGGAACACCACTGAAGCGGCGCAAAGATGGCCGAGCGCGCCAGCCTCATCCTGACGGTTCGGGTACACCACGGCCAGTGCGGCGGGCAGGGTCTCGGTGCCGAGGTGATGGTCCAGCACCACGACATCCGCCCCAAGCGCTGCCGCGATCGGCTTATGGCTGAGCGTGCCGCAATCGACGCAGAGGATCAGATCATGCGCCGCCGCCAGCGCCTGCATGGCGGGCACGTTCGGGCCGTAGCCCTCGTCGATCCGGTCGGGGATATAAAGTGTAGCCGCGCACCCCATCGCCCGTAGCCAGGTGATCAGCAGCGCGGCCGAGGCACCGCCGTCCACGTCGTAATCGGCGAAGATGGCGATCCGCTCGCGCCGCTTCACCGCCCGCAGCACGCGCTCCGCCGCCACCGCCATGTCGCGCAATGCCATGGGATCGGGCAGCAGGTCGCGCAGGGCGGGGGCGAGGAACCCCTCCACCTCCTGCGGCGCCACGCCGCGCCGCGCCAGAACCTGGCAGAGCGGCGCTGGCAGCCGTGTCACTTGTGTCAGCGCCTCGGCCTGCCGGATCAGGGCTTCGTCCGGCCCGACCCAGCGCCGACCGGTCAGCGACGTCTCGACATTCAGAAAAGCTCTCTCGCCCATGCGCCTGTCCTGCCCGGTGCCGCCGGGTCCTGCAACCCCATCATTTTTCGTCCGGAAAATATCCCCGGGGGAATCGCCACAGGCGACGGGGGCAGGCAGCCCCCTTGCGGCCGCGTCACCAATGTCCGGTATTGGGCATCGATTGCCAGGGTTCAGCCGGCGCCAGTGACGCGCCTTTCTGGAGCAGCTCCACCGACACATTGTCGGGCGAGCGCACGAAGGCCATATGCCCATCACGGGGAGGCCGGTTGATCGTCACGCCATTGGCCTGAAGATGGGCGCAGGTTGCGTAGAGGTCATCCACCTCATAGGCGAGATGGCCGAAATGCCGGCTGTCCGAGGGCAGGCCGGGATCACCGTCCCAGTTGAAGGTCAGCTCCACCGGGCAATCGGGCTGGCCGGGTGGGGCAAGGAAGACCAGCGTGAAGCGGCCCTGCTGGCTTTCCATCCGTCCGGTCTCCTCCAGCCCGAGCAGGCGGTAGAAGGCGATGGACGCGTCGAGGTCCAGCACCCGGACCATGGTGTGAAGATAGCGGATGGTCATCGGCGACTCCTGTCTGGCTGATTGCGGGCAGGATAGGCGGTTTGGCGGCGGATGCCAGCCGGAAGCGCTATCGGAGGCCCCGGAACCGGAGGGCAGGGGACTTGGGGCATTCAGGATTTCTCCGGGCAATGAAGAATGCCGTATGACTTATCGTCTGCCGCCTTTGCCTGAGCGTTATGTGAGTTCATTCCCCCGCTTGGAACAAGGCGCGGTACGCGCCGCCAGGGGCAGCGCCCGGCCGCCCCCTCAGGCGGGCACTTTGTCGCCACAAGCGCGGGGATCGGGCATAGGCGGGATTGCACCATAAAGTGCAGACCTCAATCGTCGGAGCCGCCCACCCGCGGTCGGGCGCTGCCCTCGGCTGTGTGGGGCGTTGAAAGCGGAAGCCGTGGTTTCCCCACGACGCCCCGGGGAGATGTGGAAGGGGGCCGGTTTCTCTTCGACCGTCGACACGGGGCTCAAGGCCGCTGTCAACAGCGGGTCGGGCCTTGCTCCGGTCGGGACGTTCGCCATGTGGCTACACAGAGCCGGACCAACTGCATTGTGTCAGGATCACGGAACACCGCACGAACCCAACGGGCTCCGGTGCCTTTCCCGAATCGTCCTTACCCGGCGACGGGTCACAATGCCTGCATCATCCTGTGGGTTCTGTGCGAGGTCGCGCCCAGATATAGTGGCAAGCGACTCAGCAAAGGATCACGCCCATGCCCTTGACCTCCGAGCAGCACGCCGAGATCGCCGCCCTGCGCGCCGCCCCGCGCGCCACCCTGCGCACCGTCTCGGAAGGGATGGAGGCGCATCTCTACCTTGCGCATCAGGTGCTTGACCACGGCTTCGTGCGAGTGATCGACTATATGGGCGACGATGCCTCCATCGTGCAGGCGGCGCGGGTCTCCTATGGTGCGGGCACGCGGAAGGTGAACGACGACAGCGGGCTCATCCGCTATCTGATGCGGCACTGGCATTCGACCCCCTTCGAAATGTGCGAGCTGAAGCTGCATGTGAAGCTGCCGATCTTCGTTGCCCGGCAATGGATCCGCCACCGCACCGCCAATGTGAACGAATATTCCGCCCGCTATTCCGTGATGGACCGCGAGTTCTATATCCCGGAACCCGCACATCTGGCGGCGCAATCGACGGTGAACAATCAGGGCCGCGGCGCCATGCTGGAGGGGGCCGAGGCCGCGCGGGTGCTGGAGATCCTGAAATCCGACGCCGCGCGCAGCTATGATCATTACGAGGAGATGCTGAGCCAGGATGGCCAGCAGGGCCTTGCCCGCGAACTCGCCCGGATGAACCTGCCGGCCAATATCTATACGCAATGGTATTGGAAGGTGGATCTGCACAACCTGTTCCACTTCCTGCGCCTGCGCGCCGATCCTCACGCGCAATACGAGATCCGCGTCTATGCCGAAACCATCGCCCGCATGGTGGCCGACTGGGTGCCGGTTGCCTTCGCCGCCTTCGAGGACTACCGGATGGGCGGCGCCACGCTTTCCTCCAAAGCCGTCACCGTCCTGAAGCGCCGCCTCGCCGGCGAGACGGTGGGGCAGGAGGACAGCGGCATGAGCAAGGGCGAGTGGCGAGAGTTCGTGGAGGTATGGGGCTGACCGCTCCCTCTTGCCAGCCGGCCGGATGCGGCCCCCTTTTTGCCTCCAACCGGAGATCCTGACATGATCCTTTACGGAATCCCCACCTGCGACACCTGCAAGAAAGCGCTGAAGGCGCTGGAGGCGGCGGGGTGGGATGTGACCTTTCGCGACATCCGCAGGGAGCCGCTTTCCGAGGCCGAGATCGCCCGGGTCGTGGCGGAATTCGGTGACCGGATCGTCAACAAATCTTCCACCACCTACCGCTCGTTCAACGATTTCCTGAAGGCGTCGGAAACCGAGGCGCAGATTGCTGCGCAGCCCACCGTGATGAAGCGCCCGCTGATCGAGGCGGAGGGGCAATGGTTCCTCGGCTGGGACGGGGCGGCGCAATCGGCGCTGCTGAAATGAGAAACGGCCCCCGAGGGGGCCGCTTTCCAACCTGATCCGCTCTCAGAGCAGCTTGAGATCCGAGGCCGAGGACCGACCGTCGCGACCGGATTGCAACTCGAACGCGATCTTCTGGTTGTCGCTCAGGCCCTTCAGCCCGGCAC
>JAIRJX010000337.1 GCA_031260425.1 Gemmobacter sp. | reverse complement strand
CGACATTCGCAGGCTGGGGGTCGGCGCAGTGTTCTATACCGCGCTCTGCAACGATGCGGGCGGCATGATCGACGACGGCACGCTTCTACGCATGACGCCGCTCAGCTTCCGCTGGATCGGCGGGTCCGATGCCTCGATCCTGTGGCTGCAAGAGCAGGCGAAGGCCTCGGATCTGAGGGTCTCGGTGCGCAACTCGACGACGCAGGTGGCCAATCTGGCACTGCAGGGCCGGCATTCGCGCGACATACTCGGCAAACTCTTCGCCCCGGTCACCGGCCGGCCTGCGGTGGGCGAACTGCAGCGCTTCCGCTTCACCGTGGCCCGTCATGGTGGCGAAAATGGCCTGCCGGTGCTGATCTCGCGCACCGGATTCACCGGGGAGCTGGGCTATGAGATTTTCTGCGCCCCTCGCGATGCCGAGCAGGTCTTCGACCTGATCATGGCAGAGGGGGCCCGCTTCGGGATCGCGCCGGTCGGCATGACGGCGCTCGACACCCTGCGCATCGAGGCGGGCCTGCCGCTGGCGGGCGCCGAATTCGACGGGCGCACCACGCCCTATGATGCGGGGATCGGCTTTACAGTGGCGCTGAACACGAAAGATGTCGATTTCCGTGGGCGCGAGGCGCTGACGAAGGCGCAGGCCTGGGGCAGGACCCGGCTGGTGACACTGGTCTTCGACGGCGGCGAGGCGCCCCTGCCGCACGCCCCTCTGCGCATCGGCATGACCCCGGTCGGGCGGCTGACCTCGATCACCCGCTCTCCCGCTCTGGGCAAGGTCATCGCACTCGCACAGATCGACACGCCCCACAGTGATCCCGGAACCGAGGTTCTGGTGGGTGCGCTGGACGGCGCCCAGAAACAACTGATCGCCCGGACGGCCCCGCTTTGTGTCTTCGACCTCGGCCGCCTGCGCATCCAGGGCCAATACGCCTGACCCGCAGGCCCCATAAATCCATTCGTCAACAGGAAGCTGATATGACCCGTTTTACCAACTCACTCGGAATGAGCTACAATTCCCGCCTGCTGAGCGGGGCACTGATCGACGGCAAATGGCTGCCCGGATCGGCGGGAACCTTTTCGGTGACGGACCCGCATACCGGGCAGATCCTGCATCAGGTCGGCCGCGCCGGCCCGGATGATGTGGACCGTGCCGTCGCTTCCGCCAAGGCCGCCTTTCCCGCCTGGGCTGCGACGTCGGTTCAGACGCGGGCAAAGATCCTGCGCAAGGTGCAGGTTCTCTTCCGCGAACGCGCCGAGGAAATGGCGCAAATGGTGACGAAAGAGGTCGGCAAGCCGATCATGGCCGCGCGCGAGGAAACCTTTGAATATTCCGGCCCGTCCTGGGGCAAGGCAGCAGAGGAAATCCTGCGCTATCGCGGCAAGACCCTGCCCTCGACCCAGGAAAAGACCCGCAACAAGCGGCTGGTGCTGAGCCATCGCCCGCTGGGTGTGATGGGCGTGATCACTCCCTTCAACTTCCCGACCGACATATCTTCGATCGCGCTGGCCCATGCGGTCGCCGCTGGCAATACCGTGGTCTGGAAACCCACCGAATACGGGCCGGTCTGCTGCGCCATGGTCGCCGAACTGTTCGAGGAGGCGGGCCTGCCGCCAGGCGTCATCAACATGGTGCAGGGGCTGGGCGATGTCGGCGCGCATCTGGTGCGCAATAAGGATGTGAAGGGTATCTTCTTCACCGGCTCCAACAAAACGGGTGAGGACATCGCACGGGTCAACCCGCTGCGTCCGATGCTGCTGGAACTGGGCGGCGACGGCCCCCAGATCGTGCTGGCGGATGCGGATATCGACCGCGCGGTCGAAGCGGCGATCACCGGCGCCTTCTACTATGCCGGGCAGGTCTGCACTTCGTCCGAGCGGCTTTTCGTGCACGAGGCGGTCTATGACGAATTCATCGCCAAGTTCCGCAAGGCGGCTGCCGCGATGAAGTTCGGCGATCCCGCCGATCCGTCCTGCGACATGGGGCCGCTTTGCAATCCGGCGGTGCTCAAGCGAGCGCGCGCGCATGTCGAGGACCTGCGCCAGAAAGGCGCGGTGATCGAGCAGTTCGGGCCGGAACAGGGCCTCTACTATCCCGCCACCATCGTAACCGGGCTTGACCGCGAGATGATCAAGGGCATGGGCGAATCCTTCGCGCCGCTCGCTCTGGTGCTGAAGGTGGCTTCCGACGAGGAAGCCATCGAGATCGCCAATGAATCCGAGCTTGGCCTCGTTGCCTCGCTTTGGACGCAGGACATGTCGAAAGCCTGGCGCGTGGCCGAAGCGCTGCCCCATGGCGCAGTGAACGTGAACGAGACCTCGAACTACTGGGACCAGTTGGCCCCCTTCGGCGGCGCGGGCAATTCAGGCGTCGGGCGCGAACTGTCGGAATGGTTCCTGCACAGCTTCACCGAGCCGAAGCTGATCGTCTTCGATCTTGGTGGTCCCGTCGATGACCGCCGTATCGAGGGCGGCTGGTAAGCACAACAGGCCACACTCCGCACCAGCGGCGCCCCTTCGTCGGGGCGCCGTTTCTTTGTCGCCGCAACGATGATGGTTCATGCCGGAACGGCATTCGGAACTCCCTCGGGATGCGGCCATGAGGGTTTCCCCCGATCAGCTCGAACTGTCGTTCGAGGACCTCGAAGTGGCACTCGCCACCGCCACCGAGGAGCATGAGGCGGCTGCGGCACGCACCGGCGCGCGTCCCGTCCGGGCGGTGCGGGGGTCCGCGCCAGCTTCCCGGAGACCTGCCGTGCGAAGAACGGCTGCTCGAGCTGGCAGACCCGACCCGGAACTGCGCGCCTTCGTCATCGCCCGCATCAGCCGGATGACCTTCCCGCAACTGGCCCAGGCCGTCGCACAAACCTTCCCGAAACACCGCCGCGTCAGCCAGAGCACCATACACCGATGCCGGCACCGAGAGGGAAAGTTCACCACCCGCAATCACCTGTCATCACCCGATCCCAGATAATCACGTCCAAAGTCTTCCGCCCTCAGCCGTCCTCTGCCGATAGTGCGGCACAATTGGTGGCACTGCGGAACAATTGGTGACACAACACCCCTGAGGATATTTTTGAACAGATGAAACCGCGGGCGCTTTTCTGTTCATCATCTGTTCATAAATATCCTCAGGGGGTGAATTGAGCCGAAGGCTCAAGAGGGGGCGCGAGCGCCCCCTTCCCCGCATAGCAGGGGGAGCCGCGATCTCTCCCGGGGGGCTTCGGTGACACAGGTGCCATAATTGCGCATGGGTAGAGTGGCTGGTCCACGACCGGCGGACGCACTCACTCGCAGTTGGATGCCGTCCGCTCGTTGCACTGCTGAGAAGACCCAGGTTTTCACCCCGAAATGGAATGCGGGTGCCTTGGCTGAACGCCGATCCGCCAGGATGTTCCGCGCCGGACATACTGTCCGGTCCGTCGCAGCATGGGGGGTGCTTCCCTTCTTGCACGACCAGCGCACGGGGCTTTTCTGCCCGGTTGTGCGCCTCGCGGATCAGAACATCCGCAACCCTGACAGCGCGTAGCCGTTCCAGTCGAGGATCTCGCGCGCGGCTGTGATCCGGTCGCCGGGCATCTCGGCGCTGCGGTCCAGGATGAAGCCCATCCGGCCCGAGGGCGTGCCGATGACCAGGCTGCGATTGTCGTGATCGGCCCAGAGCACCCACCAAGGCTCGGCCAGCGCACCTTTGGCTCCGGCCAGCACGAAGCGGCCCGGCGCCGTGACGGCAGCCTCGCCCCGGAACGCCTGCCGTAGGCCGTCAAGGCAGAGATCGGCCATGACCGGCAGCCGTCCGCCCTGCGGGGCCCCGAACCTCACCTGTCCGCCGTCGCAGCGGTTTCCGCCCGATGTGCCGCCGCCTGACGCGAAGGTGCCGACCTGCCGCCACGTGCCTTCCAGCCGGGCCGGATCGAGCACGGCGTTGGAATAGATCGGCGTTGCGGTATCCCGGAATGCCGTGACCGGGTCGGGCGCCCCGGCGCAACCGGCGAGCGTGACGAGAAGCAGTGCGGCGATCAGTCGCGGCAAGGGCGGACCCCTCTCGGTCTTCGGCTCAGTAGGGCATCGGGTGCTCGCGGTGCAGCGCGTCGATCTGTGCCAGAACCTCGTCGGACAGCGCCAGATCTGCCGCCGCGATATTGGCCTGCAACTGCTCGATCCGCGTTGCGCCAATGATCGGGATGCAGGGGAAGGGCCGCCGCCGGGTGAAGGCCAGCGCCATCTGGCAGGGATCGAGCCCGTATTCCCGCGCCAGCCCGAGATAGACCGAGACCGCCGGGAAGACGTGCGGCGTGATCCGCCCGCCGAGGTCCGGCGTGCGTTCGCGCCTTGTGCCTTCGGGGATCACGTC
Organism: Gemmobacter sp.; assembly: GCA_031260425.1. Classification (GTDB taxonomy): domain Bacteria; phylum Pseudomonadota; class Alphaproteobacteria; order Rhodobacterales; family Rhodobacteraceae; genus Gemmobacter. Next base: position 3,032 of record JAIRJX010000337.1, on the reverse strand, counting down.
GCCGGCATATTTGCCCGACAACAGCCCGCAGGCCAGCGGCGAATAGGCCAGAAGCGTCATGTCCTCCATCACGGAGAGCTCCGCCCAGTCACTGTCGAACTGCCGGCAGAGCAGGGAATATTCATTCTGGATCGTCATCATGCGCGGCAGCCGCGCCTCGTTCGCCAGTCGTAGCCATTGTGCGGCGCCCCAGACGGTTTCGTTCGAAAGACCGATGGCGCGGATCTTGCCTGCCGCAACCGCCGCTTCGGCGGCGTGCAGCACCTCCTCCATCGCGGCCAGCGCCGCCGCACGGTCATGCGGCGGCCGATAGTCCCATATCTGGCGGAAATGGTAGGAGCCCCGGTCGGGCCAGTGAAGCTGGTAGAGGTCGATATAGTCGGTGCGCAACCGCTGCAGCGAGGCGTCGAGCGCTGTGGTGAACGCGACCCCCGTCACCCTTTGTCCGGGGCGGATGGTCTGGCCCAGACCCGTGACCTTGGTGGCCAGAACCACCCTGTCACGGCCCCCCTTCGCGAGGCGGTTGCCGATGATCGTCTCTGTGCCGCCTGCGGTTTCGGCGCGGACGGGGTTGGTGGGATACATCTCGGCGGTGTCCCAGAAATTCACCCCGCGCTCAAGCGCGAGGTCCATCTGGGCATTCGCCTCGGCCTCACTGTTCTGAGTGCCCCAGGTCATGGTGCCGAGACACAGTTCCGAGACACTGATGCCGGTCTGGCCGAGCGGAACCTGTTTCATACGATGATCTCCTTCAGCACACCAGCTTAGCGCCCGGGCGGGCGGTGGCAAGTCACGACAATGCTTATGCGGGGGTATCCGAGAACCCTGGTATCCGGCTGGGATGTTGCCCGGACTGACGGTAACCGTCCGGTCTGACCGCTATCTGTTCCCTTGCCAGGGGAGCAGGTCGTCGACTTTGGTGATCTTGTAATCGGGCATCCGGGCCGGAACATCTGCGAGCCAAGCCTGTGGGTCTATGTCGTTCATCCTGGCGGTGACGATCAGGGAATACATGAAGGCAGCGCGGTCTCCGCCTGCCTCGGATCCGGCGAAGAGCCAGGCTTTTCTGCCGAGGGCCATCGCCCGTTCATTCTGCCCATGTCGGAGGTGAACTGGAAGTTCATTACCGCTGGCATCCCTATTTCGGCCATAAGGTTTGCGTACGGCGCGTCGAGAGGCGCGCCACTGGCGAGTTTCTCCAGGTTCCGGGTCCGGCAGGCGTTGTCGTGAAGATCGCCGGATGGATGGTCGATCCGGTGGTTTGCGTCTCCATGGCGATAGGTGCGCCGCGGGTCGATCTGGCGGCGCTGCTCGAGTTGCGTGAACTGGTCACGCGTGTCGCCGGGCCTGCACACTTCCGAGCTGAACATGGCTTCGCCCGGGAGGAAGACAATGAAGCATCGCAACATGGCGCCGGCCCATTGCCGGCAATTGAACCTGGATTTCGAACCCCGACTACTGGAGGGGCTGGACGAAATGGAACGGCAAAAGGCGGCGTCGATGCTGGTGCAGATCCTGATGCAGGCGGCAGGGCTCGTTGTCGAGGGCCTCGGCGATGACCAGTACTGATCTGATTCCGGCGCCGCCGCTCAAACGCAAGGCCGTCGTCCATGTGCGCCAGTCGGCGCAGTCGCAGGTCATGACCAACCTGGAGAGCCAGCGACGGCAATACGATCTGGTCGATGTTGCGCGTCAGCGCGGCTTCGTCGACATCGAGGTCATCGACGACGACCTCGGGCGATCGGCGAGCGGATGGCAGTCTGGAAAGACCGATATCGTCGGCCGCATCACGAAAGGCGGCGATGCGCGGGTGCGCACGATGCTTTTCGAGGCAGCGGCGGCCATTCTGGGACGCGTGCGTCTGATGTCGCCCTTGAAGGCCTGGGGCCTGCGCATCGCCAAGAGGACCTGCATGAAGAAGGCGATCGTGGCCGTGGCGCGAAAGCTGGCGACCATGCTGCTGGCAATGTGGAAGTCCGGAACAGCGTTCTGGGCGACAACAAAGGAACCGGCATCGGCGCAGGACTTCGCCCAGGCATGACGAAACGACGCATCAAGACTTCGACACGCGCGCCTCCTTCCTAGGACCAAACTGCGCGCAAGCCGATCCGCCCCCTCCGGGTGGGTGGCGTCCCGAGCAGGGACGGAGGACGGGATGAGCTCGTATCTGCCCATGTCGCAGAGAGCACGAGGTAAAGATTGGAGCCGCCCGCCTCACCATAGTCCGCATCTTGTGGCGGCATGCCGACCACGGACAGAAGTAAGGACCTGCTTGCTGGATGCTTGACCAAACCCGCCCGATCACAGAAGCGGCAGGTGATCGGCATACTTGCTGACCAGGACATGGGCCAGGAGGCCCGGCCCCGGGCGGCCGCGCTCGATGGGGCGCAACGGAAGCGGCGCTTGGACGAAGCGTTCGCAGCAGGCGCAGGTCAGCCGGGGACGGACGATCCGCTTCACGATGAAGCGGCCTGGGACATACTCGAGTTCTTCGGTGACGTCTTCGCCGATCCGGCGCAGGCGCCCGCCGCACCCGGCACAGGCGTCCGAGCCGGGCGTCAGCTCGACTTCCATCCTCGGAATATGATCTGGGATCGGGCGGCGCTTGGGTTTGTCCTTCTCCTCGACATCCGGCAGCTTCATCCGTGCGGTCATCGCGGCGGCGGCGATCTCGTTCGCCATGATCTCTCGGACCAGTGGCGTTCCCATGGCTCACTCTCGAGGGCCAGTTGCAGCTGGTCCGCCGTCTCGGACGAGGCCCCGAACCGGTGCGCCCGGTGCCCGGCCAACTGATGCCGGAGCTTCGCGATCAGGATCGCCTGCGCCTTGACCTCGGCCAGGAGCCGCGCTGTGAAGCTGCGCAACTCCTCGGGGTCTTCGGGCAAGGTCAGGGTTTGATCCAGCATGCAGGAAGTTTATCCCACTGGCAGGTAGCCGTCGCTGTTTGGGTCTACCGCAGAGCCATCGATCCAGTACTCAAAATGCATGATAGAATCGGCTGAGGCGATTGTTGTATCATACCTGGTTACCTT
>JAIRJX010000327.1 GCA_031260425.1 Gemmobacter sp. | reverse complement strand
TGCAGGAATAAAGATCACCCGGACACATCTGAAATCATCAACACAAGAATATGCTGGGCGGCATTTCCTTCATCTGGTTGGAAATTTTGGCCACAAGGAGGCTGAGTAATGGCGACGCTTTACGGCACCGTAGGAAGTGATAGCATAAATGGCACTGCGGCCGGTGATCTGATCCTTGGCTCCGATAGCATTGGCAACGATAACGGTAATGATACGATCAACGGCCTCGGTGGCAACGATACGATCCGGGCCGGGGTCGGCAATGATGTCGTAGATGGCGGAACCGGTAATGACAGTATACTGGGGGATGCCGGAAACGACCTGCTCATGGGCGGCGACGGCGATGATACCATACACGGCAATAACGCCGCCAATAGTGACCTCTCCCAACCCTTTGATGACGATACCCTTATAGGTGGCGCCGGAAACGATTTGCTGTTCGGCGGCAGGGGTAGTGACCTGTTTGTCTGGGATAGACTTGGCAACGACACTATCGCCGATTTCGGCAGGGATTCCCAGACCCTCGGTGGTGTCGACACCTGGGACAGCGGCATCAATACTGACAACGACCGCGTCGACCTGAGCGCTATCTTCAACATGAAAACGTTGAAGACCTATAACCTCTTGAACGGCACCAGCTTCACGTCTCCCCTGGACGCGCTCGACCATGACCTCCGGCAGAGCTACAGTCCTACGGGTACCGGTAGCGTCACGCTGAACTTCAACGGCACCGACATGAGCGGGCCGACGCTGACCTTTCGCCTGGACTATCTCACCCAGTTCCTGTCAGGCAAGAAGCTGACATATGAACAGGTGAATGTCTGGTGTTTCGCCCGTGGTACATTGATCCGGACGCCGCATGGTGATGTTCCGGTTGAGGTGCTGTCCGCCGGTGACCTGGTGATGACCCGTGACAATGGCGCAAAGCCGATCAGTTGGATCGGTTCGCGACACCTGAGTGCAGCGGCGCTGAAAGCCAATCCGAAACTGCGGCCGATCATCATCAGGAAAGGTGCGCTTGGAGAAAATACGCCTTCGCAAGATCTGACCATATCGCCGCAGCACAGAGTGCTGGCAAAATCAAGGATTGCGCAAAACATGTTCTGCGCCTCCGAAGTTCTGGTGGCCGCAAAACAACTGCTTGCGATCGACGGCATTGATACCAGTGAGCAGGAAACGGTTGAATACTGGCACCTCCTGTTTGAAGATCACGAGATCGTCTATTCGAACGGTGCAGAGACCGAGTCGCTTTACCCGGGGCCCGAAGCGCTAAAGGCACTTGGCCCGGAGGCGATCGACGAAATTCAGGCAATCTTCCCGGAGTTGTGCAACTTCGGCAAGGAGAACCCCTTCCCCTCCGTCCGTCCGCTGCTGTCGGGACGCGACGGCAGAAAGCTGGCAGAGCGGCACGTCAACAAACAAAGACCGCTGATCTGAGGACGCCCAAAGCTCACCGACAGTATACCCCGCGACAAACCATCCGACACGCAAGATAATCATGCAGAATACAAACTTCCTCCCTTCGCAGTCTCTTCCCCTGAAGATCATATGTCACTCGCGCAGAGGCGGCAGCCGTTATCAATCCTGCTGCTTGGGGGTCGTGGCAAGATTGAGCCGAAGAGCTTTTCCTAAAGCCGGGGAGGAACGGACGTGATCATTGAATTGGAATCAGCAAAAGCCAATCAGCAGCGATTCTATTCATCCGGCTATCGCGATGGCAAGAGAGACTTACTTCGCGAGATGGAAAAAATCCTCCTGGCTGTTGCAACAGTTGCGGTTGAGGATGAAACACGCCGCCTCATGACCAGCATGGCAAAGATCGTGTCCTATCTGAGCGATGATGGAGATGACGAGGGGGCGGTGCAATGAACGATCACTGCGATGACGGCTTCAGTCGTCAGGTTGATCTGCACGAGACCAACACCATCGCCACCGCTTGACAGCACCGGCGTGTTTGTTCGGCAATATATCGAGCTCGGGTGGGTATATTCGGTGGATATGACAAAACCCCTCTGATCGACTGGGGCATGGGGCATGCTAGTGCTTCGGGAGAACTTCGGGTATATCCAAAATGACGTCCTACGAGGAGAAAATAAGGAAGTTCTCGCAAGACAACCTGTTGCTATTGCCGCAGATCATTGGCACAGGCTCGGGAAAACGTATCAGCAAGACAGCACAAGCCTATCTCAACAAGCTGTCAGCCACTCACGTAGAGCCCTCAGTCGCTCCCAAAACCAGATCGTTCAAACAAAACGATGTCAAACTCTCCAAAGCAACACTGCAACAGATCGAGACATATCTTCAGGCCAACCTGTCCAACAATATCAAAGTCGATGATATTGCACAGTACGTCGGCGTGAGTCGCACGCAGTTCACCCGACGCATTATGGCAACGACAGGGATGTCACCGAGCAAGCTCATCATGAATGCTCGGATTAACGCTGCCAAGGAGCTTCTTGCCAGCAGCACCCTCAGTCTCGCCCAGATTGCCCGAAAGACGGGATTTTCCAGTGGATCTCATTTCACATCTGTTTTCCGGAATTTTACGAATTCCAAACCACTGATGTGGCGCCGGCAGAACTCCGGCTCGGTAGCGGTCAAAAGCGCTGAGGAACCATCCATTCGGGAGCTGGATGAATTCAGTATTCAACAGACCTCCTTGTGGATCGACGATAACGTTCGTTTGCTCAAATCCAGTAAAGGTCTAGGCTGGAAGGATACATTCGCCGCTCAGACCGACGAATTGCCTTGCGAGCGGGCGCACGTTCCTGTGGATGCCGTCTGGCTTGCCGCAAGCGACCGCCCCTGCAGTATTCGCCGTATAACCTCCACGGGTCGCTGGGATAGAACCACAGGTAAACACACGGTCTCGCTCCTTGGTTCAGCAGAAATGGCGCATGATACGATTCATGCCCCCGTGAGAGCGTATCACTTATATTTACGGCAGAGTATTATTGACGAGGTCGCCGAGGAAATATTCCCGAGTGACAAGAACAGGCTGCGCATCATCGAAACTTTTGGGGCAGATGATCTCATTCTTTATGAGGCGATCCATGCGATCATGACTGCGCTTTATGATCCGACAGCCAACGGCCGACTGAAGATCGACTATCTTTCCCGGGTGCTTGCGGTTCATTTGCTGACGCACTACTCTGAGGTCGGCAGTCCCAAGACAGTATCAGCGAATACGTTCAGCGCATATGAAGCCAGTATAATCCGCGACTATGTTTCCGAGCATTTATCATCCAGCATAAGCTTGGAGGATCTTGCCACGCTTATGGGGACGAGCCGTACGAATTTTTGTCAGCGCTTCAAAGCGACGACAGCCGATGTGACACCACAGCGCTACATTACCGCGCGGCGGGTCAGCGAGGCACGCCGGCTGCTCGGGAATCCCAAACTCGAAAATGCGCAGATTGCCGCCATCTGCGGCTTTTCCGATCAGTCCCACTTCATAACGACATTCAGGCGTTTTTTCGGTGTCACTCCGAACCAGTATCGGCAAATTATCAGCTGAAGCTGCCTCGGAAATGACGGAAGATCATTCCTCATACTGTATGGCCCAGCGGCCATGATCTCCGTACGATCCGTCAGAGCGCCTGCCCCAGCGGCCCATGACGGGCACGGTCACGCATCCGGCTTCAGGCGCGCCTGAGGCCATCTCATCGTCTCCCCCCAAACACCGTGAGAAATCAGAAGCGCCGGGGAAGCCATCCCATGGATGATTTTCGATCGTGAATACCCGGCGCACGGCCGGGCCAGGTGGCGGCCCTCCTTCCCCGGGATCTCCCGGTTGTGTGCCGCACGATATTTCTCAGCGGGGATATCACTTGCGCCCTTGCCCGTGCTAGCGATACGCTCTGGAAGCTATATCGAACGAGGGTTCCTTGCCCCCCCTTTCGCGCAACCTCCTGCTTCTGGGCGGCATACTCGCCCTCGGCCTGCCGTTTCAGGCCACCGCCGAGGAGGTGATGGTCTTCGCCGCCGCTTCATTGCAGAATGCGCTGGATGAGATTGCCACTGATTTCCACGCCGGGACGGGCAATACGGTAACGATCTCCTATGCGGGCTCCAGCCAGCTCGCCAGGCAGATCGTTGCGGGTGCGCCGGCCGATATCTTCATTTCCGCCGCCACGAGCTGGATGGATGAGGTGGAGAAGGCCGGGCTGGTGGCCAACGGCCGGCGCACCGATCTTCTGAGTAATACACTGGTTCTGGTGAGCCACGGCGATGCAAGCCCGGTGGAGATCGGGCCGGATTTCGACCTGGAGGCGCTGCTGGGCGGCGGCAAGCTCGCCATGGCGCTGGTTGATTCGGTGCCGGCGGGCCAATATGGCAAGGCGGCGCTGGAGCATCTGGGTCAGTGGCATTCGGTAGCGCCATCGGTGGCGGAAACCGACAATGTGCGGGCAGCGCTGGCCCTGGTGTCCTCAGGCGAGGCGCCCTATGGCATCGTTTATGCCACCGACGCTGCGGCGGCCCCTCATGTCACGGTGGTCGGCACCTTCTCCGCCGACAGCCACCAGCCGATCATCTATCCGGCAGCCCTGCTGACCGGCGCGGCCGACCCCGCCGACACGGCATTCTACGAAGCACTATCGGGTGTGCGGGCGGCTGGCATCTTCGCCGCGCATGGCTTCACGATCCCCCGCTGATTTGCTAACGAAAGGGCGCCCCGAGGCACCCTTTTCAGCTTTTCATCCCATCCCAGAAGCTTTTTACCTTCCTGAAAAAGGACGTGGCTTCCGGGTTGTTCTCCTCTGACAGCTTCTCGAACTCGCGCAGCAACTCCTTCTGCCGCGCCGTCAAGTTGACCGGGGTTTCCACCACCAATTCGATCAGCAGATCACCAGCACCACCACCGCGCAGGGCCGGCATCCCCTTGCCGCGCAGCCGCATCTGCTTACCAGTCTGGCTACCACCCGGCACCTTCACGCGCGAGCGGCCACCGTCGATCGTCGGCACTTCGACCTCGCCCCCCATGGCCGCAGTGGTCATCGGCACCGGCACGCGGAAGAACAGATGCACCCCATCACGCTGGAAGATCGGGTGTTCGCGCACCTCGATGAAGATATAGAGATCACCCGTCGGCCCGCCACGCAGCCCCGCCTCGCCCTCGCCGGCAAGGCGGATGCGGGTTCCGGTCTCCACCCCCGCCGGGATATTGACCGACAGCGCCCGCTCCTTCTCGATCCGACCGCCGCCCTGGCAGACCTTGCAGGGGTTCTTCACCATCTGCCCCATGCCGTTGCAGGTGGGACAAGTACGCTCGACCGTGAAGAAACCTTGCTGCGCGCGCACCTTGCCAAGCCCCGAGCAGGTCGGGCAGGTGACCGGCTCCGCGCCGCCTTCGGCGCCGCTGCCATGGCAGGCCTCGCAAGACACCGAAGTCGGCACGTTGATGGTTTTCTGGACGCCTTTATATGCCTCTTCCAGAGATACGCGCAGATTGTAGCGCAGGTCCGACCCGCGCTGCGCCCGCGACCGCCCCCCCCCACCACCGCTACCGCCACCCCGGCCGCCCATGAAATCGCCGAACAGATCCTCGAACACGTCCGAGAAGGCGCTGGCGAAATCGCCATTGCCACTGAAGCCGCCGCGCGGGCCGCCGCCACCGCCCATGCCACCCTCGAAGGCTGCGTGACCATAGCGGTCATAGGCCGCCTTCTTCTCGGCATCCTTCAGGATGTCATAGGCTTCGTTCACTTCCTTGAACTGAGCCTCGGCATTGGGATTGTCGGCATTGCGGTCGGGGTGCAGGTCCTTGGCTTTCTGGCGATAGGCCTTCTTCAGTTCTTCGGCCGACGCCCCGCGCGAGATGCCGAGCACATCGTAATAGTCACGTTTCGCCATGGATCATCCATCCCCTATCGGCGAGGGGCGGCCCGTCGCTGGACCGCCCCCTCCCCGTATCGCGCGGTGTCACTTACGCTTGTCCCGGCCGAGATCTTCGAAGTCGGCGTCAACGATATTGTCGTCGACCGGACGCGGGCCATCCTCGCCGGCGCCATCGGCTTCCGCCGCCTGCGCCTTGTAGATCGCCTCGCCGAGCTTCATCGCGGCTTCGGTAAGGTTCTGGATGCCGCCGCGGATCTTGCCCGCATCTTCGGACTTGAGGGTTTCCTCCAGCGCGCCCATAGCCAGCTCGATCACCTCGACGGTGGACGGGTCCACCTTGTCGCTATGTTCAGCCAGCGACTTCTTCGTCGAATGCAGCAGGCCTTCACCCTGGTTGCGGGCCTCGACCAGTTCGCGGCGCTGCTTGTCGGCTTCGGCGTTGGCCTCGGCATCGCGGACCATCTTGTCGATCTCGTCCTCGGACAAACCGCCAGACGCCTGGATGGTGATATTCTGCGACTTGCCGGTGCCCTTGTCCTTGGCCGAAACGGAGACGATACCGTTTGCGTCGATGTCGAAGGTCACCTCGATCTGCGGCATGCCACGCGGAGCGGGGGGAATGTCTTCAAGGTTGAACTGGCCAAGCAGCTTGTTGTCGACCGCCATCTCCCGCTCGCCCTGGAAGACCCGGATCGTCACGGCGTTCTGATTGTCCTCGGCAGTCGAAAAGACCTGGCTCTTCTTTGTCGGGATCGTGGTATTGCGGTCGATCAGCCGGGTGAACACGCCGCCCAGCGTCTCGATCCCCAGCGAAAGGGGCGTCACGTCGAGCAGGACCACATCCTTGACGTCACCCTGCAGCACACCGGCCTGGATGGCCGCGCCCAGCGCCACCACCTCATCGGGATTGACGCCCTTGTGCGGCTCCTTGCCGAAGAACTTGGTGACCTCTTCGATGACCTTGGGCATCCGGGTCATGCCGCCGACCAGCACCACCTCGTCGATATCCGACGTCGACAGGCCCGCGTCCTTCAGTGCAGCCTGACAGGGCTTCAGCGACTTCCGGATAAGGTCGTCGACAAGGCTTTCCAGCTTGGCGCGGGTCAGCTTCATGACCAGGTGCAGCGGCGTGCCCGAGTTGCGGTCCATCGAGATGAATGGCTGGTTGATCTCGGTCTGGCTTGACGAGCTGAGCTCGATCTTCGCCTTTTCAGCGGCTTCCTTCAGGCGCTGCAGGGCCATCTTGTCCAGCGTCAGATCCACGCCATGCTCTTTCTTGAACTCGTCAGCCAGATAGGTGACGATCCGCATGTCGAAGTCCTCGCCACCGAGGAAGGTATCGCCATTGGTCGATTTCACTTCGAACAGGCCATCGTCGATCTCAAGGATGGTGATGTCGAAAGTGCCGCCGCCGAGGTCGTAAACCACGATGGTCTTGGTGTCTTTCTTATCGAGCCCGTAGGCCAGCGCAGCGGCGGTCGGCTCGTTGATGATGCGCAAGACCTCAAGCCCGGCAATCTTGCCGGCATCCTTGGTAGCCTGACGCTGCGCGTCGTTGAAATAGGCGGGCACGGTGATTACGGCCTGTGTGACGGTCTCGCCCAGATAGGATTCGGCTGTTTCCTTCATCTTCTGAAGGATCATGGCCGAGACCTGCGCCGGCGAATACTTCTCGCCCCGCACCTCGACCCAGGCGTCGCCATTGCCGCCGTTCACAATGGCAAACGGGACAAGCTTCTTGTCCTTTTCCACCTCCGGCTCGCCGATGCGGCGGCCGATCAGGCGCTTGACGGCGAAGACGGTATTGGCCGGGTTGGTCACGGCTTGCCGCTTGGCCGGCTGTCCGACCAGACGTTCGTTTTCCGTAAAGCCCACGATGGAGGGGGTGGTGCGTGCCCCTTCAGAGTTCTCGATGACGCGCGGCTGCGACCCGTCCATGATGGCGACGCAGGAATTCGTGGTCCCGAGGTCGATCCCGATGACTTTGGCCATATTATTCTACCTCTTCTTTCGGCGATGTTGTGGAGGCGGAGCCTGATAAGGCCTCTGTCTCCGAATCCCAGTCGAGCAGCCGGAACGCGACCGCGTCCCGAACCGGCTTCCGGGCGTATATAGGCAGGGGTTTGCCAGGCTGCAAGCATGGCGACGGGAGGATTTTTCTACATGACCACAGCGTTGCCGCCCGGTCTCAGCGGGCGAGCGAGCAACAGCCCGAGAGGCCTTCCGCTGCCGCACCGGGGGTGGGAAACAGGCTGATCGAGATGCCATGGGCACGATCGCTCATGCCGTCGGAACAATTCTCCGCGGCGAGCAGGGCAAACCCCTCCGGCAACAGGACCCCGATCCTGCCGGATCGGCCGGCTGTGGACCGGTGCCCGAGGATATCCAGCCGCCGGCCCACCGGATCCCCGGGGCTTCGCAGGGTGAAGGTCTGCGCTGCGGGATCGTATTCCGCCGACCAGAAGGGTTCCGTGCCGGAACAGGCCAGCGGGGCGGCAAGGCTGTCCCAGTCCGGCCCGACCTGCCGGGCGAGATAGCGCATCGCCACCCAGCCCGCAGCTTCACCCATATTCACCCGCCCCCAGCGACCATCTTCGGACAGCGCGGTCACCTCCACCCCCACCGCGTCAGAGGCAAGCGTACCCAGCCGCGCGGCCGAGGCCGACGGTCCGGCTCGGAGATTGAGCACATCCCCCGCCGCGACACCACTCACGTCATAGAGCGCGGGCAGCGCCTCGGCCCGGGCGGCCGGCGGCAGCAGCGCGGCCAGCGGTAACAGCAGCAAGGCGAATATGCGGATCATCCCTTGGCCCCCCAGCTCATCGACATGTGCTTGCTGGTGAAATGCTCACCCATCATGCCGATGACGATGCAGGTCAACGCGACCTTCACCGGATACTCGATCGAGGTGAAGTGCGGATTATAATTGAGGAAGATAAAACCGCGACCCTGATCGATGGTGTGAAACAGCGGATTCCAATCGAACCACATCCGCAACCGCGCCGGGGCATTATTGGCAAGAAACATCTTGCCTGATGCAATGAAGTTGGCCCGCATGAAGACTTGGTTCACGATCCCGATCACCCCCGGCGCCCAGGGGCGCGCACCGCGAAACAGCATCCCGACCCCCGCCCCGGCGACGCAGGACAGCAGCAGCATTGCCATCGCCCCCACCGGATCACGGATCGTGATCGGACCAAACACTGCGTGATAGGTGTAAAGCACCACCGAGGCCGACAGGATCTGAAGGTAAACCGCGCCCAGCATGGCCGAGAGAATGGCAACCAGCGTATTCATCGGCGCATGGAGCATCATCGACGAGGTCGGGCCATCCGCGCCGGAAACGGCGCCCATCGTCTTGTTGAAGGTCATGAACATGAAGATGCCCGACATCAGGTTGAGCACCTTGTCCCCCCGGATCAGGCTGGCGCGCGAACTGCCGAGAAGATTGGTGATCACGGAAAACATCACCAGCAGCAGCACCGTCTGTCCGATATTCATCAGCAGGCCGACGACGGCATTGCCGTTGCTCTTGCGCACATTGCGCACAGCGACGTGAAAGATCAGCTCCGCCGTTTTCAGCAGCGAGCTGAAGGTGCTGCGCGGTTGCTCGATCGTGAACATGTCAACCTCTTCCGCCTGGAATGCTGCTGCCAGTATCGCCGGGAAATCTTGCCGTTCTCTTGACGAGCGATGATAAGGGAGATCGATATTTCGCGCAACTCAAGCTAGCCTGCCGGAGCCCAAGATGGATTTCAACCGCCTCATCCCCGTCATCCGCCGTCTCGCGCTTCAGGCCGGCGACCGGATCATGGAGGTCTATAATACCGCAGATTTCGGGGTGAAGACCAAAAGCGACGCCTCTCCGGTGACCCTGGCGGACGAGGCGGCGGACGCGCTGATCTCAGCGGGCTTGCGCAATGCATTCCCCGACGTGACGCTCATCACCGAAGAGCAGGCGGCGAGCCACGCGCTGAGTGCGCAGACCTTCCTGATCGTCGATCCGCTCGACGGCACCAAGGAGTTCATCCAGCGCCGCGGTGATTTCACCGTCAACATCGCCTATGTGGAGAATGGCGTGCCGTTGCGCGGCGTGGTCTATGCCCCGGCGCAGAGACGGCTGTTCTACACTCTGGCCAACGGCGCGGCAGTAGAGGAAACCGGTGCACTCGACAAGGACAGGCCCGGCGAGTTGCTGCGGATCGGGGTTTCGACACCAGACAATGACGCATTGATGGTGGTGGCCTCCAAATCGCATCGCGACGCGGCGACAGATGAATACATCAACAAATACAATGTAAGGGACAGCCGTTCCGCCGGATCGTCATTGAAGTTCTGTCTGGTGGCGACGGGCGAGGCCGACCTCTACCCCCGCCTCGGCCGGACGATGGAATGGGATACGGCGGCGGGTGATGCCGTGTTGCGTGGCGCCGGCGGCCAGATGGTGCGCTTCGACGATCATACGCCGCTCGCCTATGGAAAACCGGGTTGGGACAACCCGTTCTTCATCGCCTACGCCCCCGGTGTGGAGCTGAAGAAGTGAGTGTCCTTCTCGTCATTCCCGCCCGCTACGCCTCGACCCGCTATCCCGGCAAGCCGCTGGTCCCGCTGAAAGGGCCGGACGGAGACAAGACCCTGATCCGGCGGAGCTGGGAAGCGGCGCAGGAGGTGAAGGGCGTTGATCGAGTGGTGGTGGCCACCGATGATGACCGCATCAAGGCCCATGCCGAAAGCTTCGGCGCCGAGGTGGTGATGACCTCCACCACCTGCCAGAACGGCACCGAGCGCTGCGCCGAGGTGGCAACCCGGCTGCCGGGCTTCGAGATGGTGGTGAACCTCCAGGGTGACGCGCCGTTGACGCCCGCCTGGTTTGTGGAAGACCTGATCGCCGGGCTGCGCGCCGATCCGCAGGCCGATATCGCAACGCCGGTGCTGCGCTGCGACGGGCGGGCAGTGGCAAGCTTCCTCGCCGACCGCCGGGCGGGCCGGGTCGGCGGCACCACCGCCGTCTTCGGGGCGGGCGGCCGGGCGCTCTATTTCTCGAAAGAGGTCATCCCCTATACCGGCAGGAGCTATGACGAGGACGAGCCGACCCCGGTCTTCCATCATGTCGGCGTCTACGCCTATCGCCCCCGCGCGCTCCGGGCCTATCCGAGCTGGCCGGCTGGCCCGTTGGAGGGGCTGGAAGGGCTGGAGCAGCTCCGCTTCCTCGAACAGGGTCGCACTGTGCTTTGCGTCGAGGTAGAGGCGCGGGGCCGGCAGTTCTGGGAACTGAACAACCCCGAAGACGTGCCGCGTATCGAAGCCATGCTGGCCGCTATGGCATGAGCAGCCCCCCGAACTGTCCCCCGAACAACCTCATGAGCCTGCCCACGGTCAGCGTGGTCGTGGTGAGTTGGCGACGGCCCGATGCGCTGCGGCGCTGCCTGACCAGCCTGCAACAGCAGGATCATCCGGCACTTGAGCTTTGCCTGGTGACCGATGACCCCACCGCCGTGCCGATCCCTGAAGGGTGCAGGGTCGCGCAAAATCCTGCGCCCAATATCTCTGCGGCACGCAATATCGGCCTTGCAATGGCGCGGGGCGAGATCGTGGCCTTCATCGACGATGACGCGGTGGCAGAGCCGACATGGGCCGAACGCCTTGCTGCCGCCTTCGCCGATCCGCGCGTGGTGGCGGCGACCGGCTTCACGCGGGGGCGTAACGGGCTATCCTTCCAGTGGCGGGCGGTGGAGACCGATGCCACGGGTGCCGATCATCCGCTGGTGGTCCCCCCCGGTCTCAGCCTGCATCCCGGCACCCCCCTACGCTCGGTGAAACCGGTCGGTGCCAATTGCGCCTTTCGCCGCGATACCCTCCTGCGGGTGGGCGGCTTTGATCCCGCCTATCGCTTTTATCTTGACGACGCCGATGTAGCGCTGCGGCTGGCGCCCCTTGGCCTCACCGCCATAGTGCCGCAGGCGCAAGTGCAGCATGGCTTCGCTGCCAGTGACCGCCGCCGCGCCGACCGAGTGCCGCGCGACCTGCACGAGATCGGAGCCTCCGCCATGGTATTTTTGCGCCGTCACGCCCCGGAAAACGATTGGGCCCGCGCATTGGAGCGGCTGCGCAACGACGAACGCCGCCGTATGATCGGCCACATGGTCGATGGCCGGATCGAGCCCAGCGAAGTGGAACCCACCCTTCATACGCTGGAGGACGGCATCACCGATGGCGCCCGCCGTGCCCTGCCCGCGCTGGAGCCGCTTTCCTCAGCCGGAAATCACGGCTTCATGCCGCTGCCCGGCACCGGCCCCCGCCCCGGCAGGGTGATCGCCGGTCGGACGTGGCAACACGCCCGCCTGGCCCGCGCCGCCCGCGCCGCCGTCGCGGGGGGAGCTCTCGTCACCCTGTTCCGCTTCAGCCCGACCGCGCTGCGCCATCGCCACCGCTTTCACCCCGACGGCTATTGGGAACAATGGGGGGGCCTGTTCGGACCCGCCGATCGCAGCGAGCCGGTCTTCCGCCTGACCCTTTTCCGCGCGAGACTAAGGCAGGAATGCCGTCGCTGGGCGGAACTGCGGCCCTGCGAGGCGGGGGAACGGATTGAGGCGGTCTGAGCCGGGTTGACCTTCCTCCAGAACTCATGCCGCCCCTTGGGGGCACCGCCACTTCCACCGCAGGCCTCCCACCCGCCGCCGGACATATCCGACGATAGAAGTCGTCACTTTGTGGTTCAACTCCGCCTTGGCCCCACTCCCCGCGCCGGCCACCCCAAAACGTCGGCCTGTGAGGCTCTCAGTCGCATGCGCCACGCCGTTGCTCCGGTCAGGATCGGGGCGCACACGGGTTGGGGCAAAAGTGATATGGATTGTTCCGTGAATCACCCATGGCCGCCGGGGGCTTCTGAATGGCGATCCCTTCTGAGGCTGGCGCCCGAAGGATGCACCACGATATGAAGATGGCAGAACCGCTTACGGCAGAACAAGAGGTTGCAGGTTGATGCCCCACGCCCTTTCCGACGAACCGGCCGGCCGGACCTCCGACCCGCTGCTGCTGTTCACGCCGCTCCGGATCAGGGGCGTCACGATCCGCAACCGGATCGGCGTATCACCGATGTGCCAATATCTGTCTGAAGACGGAGCGCCGACGGATTGGCACCTGGTCAATCTGGGACGCTATGCCATCGGGGGTGCCGGGATCGTCTTTGGCGAAGAAACGGCTGTCGAGCCCGGCGGGCGCAAGACTTATGCCTGCGCCGGTATCTGGGACGACGCCCATGTCCCCCTCTACCGCCGCATCAACGCGTTTCTGAAAACGCATGGTGCGGTTCCGGCCATACAATTGGGACATTCCGGAGCCAAGGCCGCGAACCACGGGGCCCAACGGGATTGGGAGCCGATCACCCGGGAGACCGCGCTTCCCGGGATGCCGCCATGGCAGGGTATTGCCCCCAGTCCGGTGCCCGACAGCCCCGGACACAGCCTCCCCCGCGAAATGGACAGAAACGATATCAGGTTTGTCATCGGCGCCTTTGTCGAGGCCGCGAAGCGGTCTCTGGACGCCGGTTTCGAGATCATCGAGATCCATGGTGCCCATGGCTATCTGATCCACCAGTTCCTGTCGCCGCTGCGCAACCTGCGGACCGATGGCTATGGTGGCGACCGCGAGGGCCGGATGCGCTTTGCTCTGGAAATCGCCGAGGCCGTAAGGGGTGCGATCGCGGATGATGTGCCGTTATTCTTCCGAGTCTCCGCAGTGGATGGACGTGGTGGTCTTTGGGATATCGAGGATTCGATCGCACTCTCGAAGGAACTGCGCCTGCATGGAGTGGATGTCGTCGATTGCTCTTCGGGCGGCATATCGGGCGACTCGCCGATGCCGATCCTGCCGCGTGTGCCGGGCTATCAGGTCGAATATGCGCGCCGGATCAGACAGGAGGCCGGCATCGCCACGGCGGCGGTGGGCCTGATCACCGAGCCGCATCACGCAGAACGCATTCTTGCCGAGGGCAGCGCGGACATCATCCTGCTTGCGCGAGAATTGATGTATAATGCCGATTGGCCCGCACATGCTGCAAAAGCCTTGAATGTCGGGAACTGGCACGATCTCTTTCCGCCCGAGTTCGCCCATCGGCTGAAACGGCGGGAACTGGTGTCGGCTATGGCCATCAACCAGCCGGGAGGGCCGCTTCGTGATGAAGATATGAGGCTGATCGAATCGACCTGAGCGGTTCGCCGATATCCGCGATGTGCCCGACAGCCCGACACCCGGGGGACGGTCCGTGCCGCTCCCTCGCTCGTTCAGAATATCCTCGAAGAAAGACCGGCAGCGCCGAGGACCGGGCAGTTCCCATCAAAGCTCCACTTCGCCCCCCGGCGGCGGAGCGGGAGGCAGTGCCGGCGGCTTGCGGCGGATCAGGATATCGCCATTCGGCAACATCTCGGGCATTTCGTAGTTGCGGAAATCGCCGATCATCTCCATCAGCTTCTGCGCCTGTGGCTGAAGGTCCCGCAATGCCTCTTCCATGTCGCGCATGGTCGGCGCCATTTCCTCCATCAGCCCACGCAGGAACATCTCCACCCCGCGCTCCATCAGGCCGGGCGGCTCCGAAGTAGGGGGCGGGTCGTCCTGCGCAAAAGCGGCGCCGAGGCTGAGCGCCAGCGCGATGGGGGCGAGACAGCGGATCATGCCTGCAATATAGGCACCGTTGCGCCCATCTCAAAGAGGCAGGTCAAGGGTCACCGGGAAATGATCCGAAGCGGTCAACAACGCATCATGCAGTTCCGGCACCCCCCGGCATTGCGGATCGTTCAGCGGATGCCAGATCCGCCAGCGTGGCGCACGCGCCCGCAATCCGGGTGAGACCATGATGAAATCCAGCAGCGCCTCGAAATACCGCTCCTGATCGTTGTTCCAGAACCGCGCGGTGGTGGGCTGCAGGCGGCTCCTTAGCGCCATATCGGCATGGGGGTCGTAAAGCTGCTCCGCCGGAGGACAGCCGATACCCATCACCACCTCGACCCCGGAATGACCAAACAGCCGCTCGAACGCGTCGAGACCGGGGCCATCGTTGAAATCGCCCATTACCAGCAGATCATCACCCACCGTCAGATGCCCGGCCACCCGCTCGCGCAGCCAGTGGCATTCGGCAAGTTGCTTGCGCCGGTTCTCGATGGAGATCCGGGTGGCCTCGGCGGCGTGACGCGCGCCATGTGGCGCCTTCGATTTCACATGAACCCCGATCAGCCGCAATTCCGTCCCATCCGCCGTCACGGCCAGCTCCAGCGGCGGCTTCGACGGGCGGATGGGCTCGGCAATGCCGTCATCGTCGAGATCATAGCGGAAGGTGCCGTCGAAGCGCGGCTCGCCCTGCGGATCGTGCCGCGCCGCCAGCCGGTCGGAGTCGAACATGAAGCTGATTTCCTGCTCGGTCTCCGATTTGAAGCCGGTGACGGCGCGGCGGCAGCGCAGGCCGTATTTCGTCGCGAAATTCTCCAGCGCAGTGACCGAGTGGCGCTTGCCGTTGGTATCGGGCGCCTCGATGATCATCATCCCGTCGGCATCCATCGCAGTCATCACGATGGCGATGGCCGCAAGCTGATCACCGCGCGTGACACCGTGGCGATGCGCAGGCCGGCTATCCTCCAACAGCCGCCCGGCGTCATCGAAGAGGGCATTGAACCATTCGACATTCCAGGTGGCGAGCCGCAGCGGTTTCCGGCTCATGCTGCCTCGCGGGCCGAGATCTCTTCCCAGGCCGCGTTCACCGCGATCAGGCGCCGCTCGGCAAGCTTCACCGCGTCATCCGGCACACCACGCGCCATCAGCCGGTCGGGATGACTGTCACGCACCGCCGCTTTCCAGGCTGCTCGCGCCTCTCTCAGGGGGGCGCCATGCGGCAGGCCCAGCACATCATAGGGATCGCGCGGCGCTTCGGGCGCATAGCGGGCGCGGATGGCGCGAAAACAGGGTTCGGCAATGCCGAAAATGCGCGCGACCTCAGCAAGGAAGGCATCCTCCTGCGGATGATAATCACCATCGGCAACCGAGACGTGGAACAGCCCTTCCAGTATATCGGTCAATACCTTGCTGTCGCCCTGGAACATGCTGCGGATCTTGCGGGCATAGATGTCGAACCCCGCGACATCCTGCCGGGCCAGGTTGAAGACCCGCGCCGCGTTGGTCTCTTCCTCCGGTGGGACATGGAACACCTGCCGGAAAGCGGCGACCTCGTTTCGCGTCACTTCGCCATCTGCCTTGGCCATCTTGGCACCCAGCGCGATCACCGCGATGGTGAAGGCCACCGTCCGCTCCGGGCAGGCTTCGGGTGGATGGCGCAAGCGATCAAAGACGGAGGCCAGGCTTTCCCCCTGGACCATCGCTGAAATCGCCTCGAAGATGCGGCCCCAAATTGTCATGGCAAGACGATAGCGGGGAAATTCCGTCCTGTCAGGTCAAGTTTTTTTGCATGAGCCACAGGTCCCAGGACTTGCCGAATTTCCAGCCCACGCCGGGCATTGTGCCGACAAGGTGGTAGCCTATCGCCGCGTGAAAGTCCCGACCCGCCGGGTTGCCGCCCGATACCGCGCCGATCAGGCACAGATGCCCGGCGGCGCGGGCATGATTTTCTGCTGCGGCCATCAGCGCCCGGCCAAGACCCTTGCCCCAAGCCGCCTTGGACAAGATCACCGTATGCTCCATGGCACGTGCGTAGCCGTTCGAGGGGCGGAACTGGCTGTAGGCGGCAAAGCCCACCGGCACTCCGTCGCTGAGCGCCGTGAAAAAGCCCTGCCCCGCCGCGCGATGCGCCTCGTAATAGGCGCGCATCGTCGCCTCGGTCCGCTCGATGGAGGCGAAGGTGACCATGGTGTCGCGGATCAGCGGGTTCCAGAAGGCCCGGATCGGCTCCAGATCCTCAGGGCAGGTCTCGCGGATCATTCCAGCCATTGGCGGCCCCGTGGCGTAGTCAGGATCGCCCGCATCGCCGGAGTGCCAGAGACGAAAACCACGCGCGGATCATCCAGCCGCCCGGCCAGCGCCGAGCGCAACGCCGTAGCCTCGGGATGGGCGATCTCCAGCCGTTCGAGACGCACCCCGCTTTCCGGCAGGCGCTGCACTGGATGGGCCGCGCCCTCCCACTGGATCAGCGCGGGGAAGGCATTGTCGAAGGGAAGGATGCCATCCGCCGGCACCGCCATGCGCCAACGGAAATCGGCACGGGCCAGCGCGACAGGCACACCGGCTCCGGGCGGCGAAAGCACCAGTTCCGCCATCAGGTCGTCACAGCGGCAGATCCAGTTGGCAAGCCGCGGCCGCCCAGTGAAACGATCCAGGTCGAACCACCGCGGAAAAGCCGGGCGCGCCGCCGCCGGATCAATGGCGATCACCTCGAAATAAAGATCACCCAACCCCAGCAGCCGGTTATGGGTGCCCATCAGCGGGTGCTGCCCGCCGACGGCCAGCTTCACGCCCAGCATGGCCTCGACCTGCGCGACACCTTCTTCCAGTGTCTCCGCCGCCAGCGCGAGATGATCGAGGATCAGCATTCAGGCAGCCCCCGACGTGATCTTCGGCGTGGCCTTCAGCGCCAGCACCAGCGCGTTGAAACGCGATTGTGCCACCTCTCCCATCAGCCCGACACCACGTTCGGTCAGCCGCAGCTCCAGCACCTTCCGCCTTGGCTGCCAGTGCAGGCTGCCCGCTTCCTCCGGCCGGTCGATGGAGAACATGGCGCCGAAGCGCATCGCCTTGCCCAGCACCTCGGCCTCGGCCATCTCGTCCTCGCCAAGCAGCCGGAACAGTGGCTCCATCCGGCTGCCGGCACGGCTGTTCTTATAGCGGTGCAGCAAGGCGAGGCCCAGAAACACCCGCCCCGGATGATCAAGCCCACCGAGATTGGCGCGGGTCGCATTGTCGAAACAGGCCTCTGCCCGGTAATCCGGATGGGCGCGCCACGTTGTATCATGCAGCAGGCAGGCCGCCTTGATCAGCCGGTGCCGTTCGGCGGTGGCGGATTGGAACAGGGGCGCGATGAAGGCGTAAAGCTTCTTGCCGAAACCCGGGATGCGGGCCTGCGCCGCCTCGGCTGCGCGGCAGGCCTCGATCAGCGGATCGCGGGCCCGCAGCCGTTCCGGCATCTGTTCGTAAAGCAGACCCTCGCGAATACCGAAGGAGGATATGTCGATCTCCGTGGGCTTGAGGATGTCGACCAGTTCGCGCAATACCTCGCAGGCCAGCGGCACCAGTTCCATCCGCTCGGCAGAGGTGCCAGTGCGGGCACGCAGTACTCCCAGATCGGACATGGCGATCCAGTCCAGCGTGTCGAGCAGCGATTTCGGCGTCATGCGGTATTCGTGCAGCACGGTAAGCGGATAGCTCCGCCGCTCCATGTCGAGCCGGGCGATCACCCGCCAGCTTCCGCCGACGAGATAGATCCGCTCGCCCTTCGATCTTATCTTGGCCTGAACCTTACGAATGGTGCGCCGGATATGCGCGCGCCGCTTCTTCGGCCCGCCCTGCACCTGTTGCAGCCGGAACGGCCCCAACGCCGAAGTGACACGACACCCCACCTGACCCTCGCCGATCCGCGCGAGCTCCATCGAATTGCCGCCCATATCGCAGACGATGCCCTTGGCGCCCGGCCAGCCCAGCAACACACCTTGCGCCGAAAGCCGCGCCTCCTCGCCGCCATCGATCACCCAGAGCCGTAGTCCGGTCTCCCGCAGCACCTGATCCTGGAAGGCGGGGCCATCCTCGGCCTCGCGTACTGCGGCAGTGGCAATCACGGTCAGCGGCTGGACCCCCATCCCCTCGGCCAGCAGCGCGAAACGCTTCAGTGCCGCCAGCGCCCGCTTCGCCCCCTCGGGATTCAGCAAACCGGTTTCAGAGATCCCCTTGCCGAGGCCCGCCATCACCTTCTCATTGTAGAAATAGGCCGGTGAACGCGCGGCACCATCGAACACCACCATACGGACGGAGTTGGAGCCGACGTCAACCACCCCCACCCGTTTCAGGGCCCTGGCAGACGGATCCTCGAACAACGGCTGGCCGAAGGGTCCGGATTCATCCTGCGGGTCTGCGGTATCGGCCATGGGATCCTCGTGGAACACGGCCCGAAGATGAGAGCAAGCCGCTGTCTGGTCAAGGATTTCCATCCCTTCGCGGCCGGTTTGTTTTGAAGTGGACCGTCTCGGGGCCGCAGGTCGGAAACCGGAATAATATGCTACGGCCCCTTGGGCGGGCGAGGCATTGCCCCGCCCGCGCGAGACAGTGCGGCAAGAGATGTGGGCCATTCGCGCCGACGAAAAGCCGGTGCCTGCCCCAGTGGGCGAGAAGCGCCCGCCGATGGTGGGGTAGGCGCTGGCCGGGGCTTCGAGCCCGGCGCGACCCAGGCTGAGCCGACGCATGGTGGCGAAGGCGATGGCCCTCACCAACCCGACCACCCTACCGCGAATGCGCCAGCCGGACGCGAGGCGCACCACGACGCACGGGGCAGGCGAGGCGCGATAGCCGGCTTCTCGGATTCAGGCTCTCGCCGCCCATCGGCTGCACCGATGACAGGCGTGGCCATCAGGGCCGGCCCGAACGAGAGGGCATTCACAGGCAGCTTGAAGTGCTTCTTTCCCGACACTTCATGACTTCAACCGCTTCATCGCCGCAATAGGACCGGCTCTCACGACAGATCGCGCGCCAGCAACTGCCCGCCCGGCCCCGGCTTCACCTCGAAGCGGCTGGTCAGTTTGCGCACCAGATCCGACAGCTTGGCGCTGCCATAGGTGCGGGTGTCGAAATCCGGGTTGGCCTGGGTGATGAACTGGCCGATCTGGCCCAGCGAATACCATTCGCCCTCCGGGTCGATGGCACGCATCGCGGCGGCGACGAGGGGGATGGCCTTCTGTGGCGATTCCTTCTCGCGTCTGCCCTGCGGACGGGGCTCGGCGGGCCGGGCGGGGGAGCCGGGCTCCGGCGGCACCTCTTCCGCCTCGTCGATGCCGAGGTTCTCCACATAGATGAAACGCTTGCAGGCCATGCGGAATGCCTCGGGCGTCTTCTTCTCGCCGATGCCGTAGACATCCAGCCCCTGCTCGCGGATCCTGGCGGCAAGCCGGGTGAAATCGCTGTCCGACGAGACCAGCACGAAGCCGTCGAACAGGCCCGAATGCAGAAAATCCATCGCCGCGATGACAAGGCCGATATCCGAGGCGTTCTTGCCCTTGGTGTTGGAAAACTGCTGGTCCGCCACCAGCCCCAGCGCTGCGACCTTGCGCGCCCAGCCTTGCAGCCGTTGCGCCGACCAGTCGCCATAGATCCGGCGCACCGAAGCCTCGCCCAGGCCCGCGATCTCTTCGAAGATCGCAGCCGCATAGCCGGAGGGCACATTGTCGGCGTCGATCAGCACGCAGAGCCGCGGGGCGCGGGGTTCGGCCATGATGGACCTCCTTCAGGTTATTGCGTTGCCATTGTCACAGCTTCCATGCAGACGGAAAAGCGGCAATTGCCGAGCTCGCGGTATTTCCGTCAAGGATGGATGATCCCCCGTGCCGGGGCGGGCAGGACCGCAGGTGAGGAAGGCGCGCATGAACGACGAGAGACGCAATCTGGCCGGGATCGGCCTGATGCTGGCCGCAATGGCGGTGATGCCTTTCCTCGACGTGGTCGCCAAGATGCTGGCCCTGCAAGATATGCCGGTGCTGGAGATCGTCTGGGCGCGGATGGCGATCGGGTTGTTGATGACCGCGCCCTTCGCCGCGCGCGCCGCCGGGCCGCGCGGGCTTTGGCCTTCGCAACCGGGCCTGCATGTGCTCAGGGCCGGCTTCCTGATCGGGGCGACATTCTGCTTCTTCTGGTCGCTGAAATTCCTGCCGATCGCCGATGCGCTGGCAATCTTCTTCGTGCAGCCGCTGGTGGTGACCGCACTCTCGCCGCTGGTCCTGGGCGAGCATGTCGGCCGGCGCCGCTGGACTGCGGTCGCCATCGGGTTTCTCGGCACCCTCGTCATCATCCGTCCGGGATTTCAGGAGATCAATCCGGGTATGCCGCTGGCGCTGGTCTCGGGCACGAGCCTTGCCCTCTTCATGCTGATCACGCGGCGGATGGCGGGGCAGGATCATCCGATGGTCATCACCTTCCACACCAGCCTGATCGGCGCGGCTGCGGTGAGCCTGGTGCTCTGGCCGTTCTGGCAGGCGCCAACGGCAGGGCAATGGCTGCTGTTCGTCGCCCTCGGCTTCATTGCGACGGCCGGACATTACCTGATCGTCATGGCCTATGACCGGGCGGAGGCAAGCCTGCTTGCGCCGCTCGCCTATACCGAGATGATCATGTCCGTGGTGGTGGGCTGGTGGTTCTTCGGCGATTTCCCCGACATATGGACTTTCGCCGGCGTGGGCGTGCTGATCGGTTGCGCCATCTACATCTCAGTGCGGGAGCACAGGGTGAGGCAGACCGGGCCGTCGCAGCCGTGAGAGGTTGCGGGTTTCCTCCGGACGCCGATGGTGCCTTTCCACGCCGCCCCCATGCGGGCAGAAGGTGGTTGGGCCGTCATGGCGGAAAAATCCGCCGGCGGCGTAGAATGGCCGGGGTGACGGCGCGCTTACCGCCAGTGCAGGGATCACATCGTTGCAGGAGATCCTCTTGCGACGACCCGGGATCGACCTGCATTCATCCCCGGTTCATGTGATCGCGCAGGAGGCCCCCGCGATCTCAGGGTCTCGTCCCTTTTTCGGCAGAACGGCGCCTGACCGCGGGCAGATGCTGCCACGATCGCGGGCGCCGCTCCGTGGCGCAACCCCGCCTGGCTCCCCTCGCGCCAACTTCACCATAGCGCCCGCCTGAGGGACGGTCGGGCGCCCTCCGGCGCGAGAGGAACCTGGCCTGAGACGATATGCGACGCAGCACGAAACACTCGGCCCGCATGGGAAAATCCCGAATACCGGTCCGGCACAGGAAAACACCGGCCCTTACGTCACAAAACGGCCATCATACTGGACTATCCGCATTTTTCACCGCACATTCATCGGGAACTTCGGTAGTATGAGAGCAGGCGCCCCTGTGTGGTGCAGGCAGATTTGACAAATGCACAAGAGAATCGAGCTCTGACATGAAGACCAAGAAGGTGTCGAAAGCCGTTTTCCCGGTAGCCGGCCTTGGAACCCGCTTCCTTCCCGCCACCAAGTCGATCCCGAAAGAGATCATGACCTTGGTGGATCGCCCGCTGATCCAATACGCGATCGACGAGGCCCGCGCGGCAGGGATCAAGGAGTTCATCTTCGTAACCTCGCGCGGGAAATCCGCACTGGAGGATTACTTCGACCACGCGCCCGAACTGGAAAGCGAGCTGCGCAGGAAGGGCAAGACCGAGCTGCTGGATATCCTGAAGGATACCAACATGGACAGTGGCGCCATCGCCTATGTGCGGCAGAACCGACCGATGGGTCTTGGCCATGCCGTCTGGTGCGCCCGCCGTCTGATCGGCAATGAGCCCTTCGCGGTGCTGCTGCCCGATGACGTGATCGCGGCCGAGAAACCCTGCCTTGCCCAGATGGTCGAGGCCTATGAACAGACCGGCGGCAACATGGTCGCCGCAATGGAGGTGCCGCCGGCCAAGGCCTCGTCCTATGGTGTGCTCGACATTGCCGAGGACATGGGCGCCATCGTGAAGGCGAAGGGCATGGTCGAGAAGCCGAAGGCCGAAGAAGCGCCCTCGAACCTCGCCGTGATCGGCCGCTACATCCTGTCGCCCAGCGTGCTGACCAAACTCAACCGTATGAAGCAGGGTGTCGGCGGCGAGATCCAGCTTACCGATGCCATAGCCGAGGAGATCGGCTCCAAGGATGGTGGGGTCTACGGCTACCGCTTCCGCGGCCAGCGCTACGATTGCGGATCGAAGGCCGGCTTCCTTCAGGCCACCGTCGCCTTCGGCATGGCCCGCCCCGATCTGCGCGACGAATTCACTGCCTATCTGCACAATACGATCGCACAGCAGAAGGCGGCGCAGTAAGCCTTGCCACTGGCGCGGATCCTCGACCTCACGCGGTTGGTGTCGCGTCTGGGCCGAGGGCCGTTGACCGGGGTGGACCGGGTGGAGCTGGCCTATCTCGATCATCTGAGGGCGGCGCGCGACGGTGCGCCGCTTTTTGCGTTGGTGAGGCTCAGGACGGGCTTCGCGCTGCTTGATGCTGCGGGCGCGGAGCATATCGCGGCGCTGGCGCGGGGCGCTGCCTTGCCGGAGCGTGCCATGCTGCGCGCCCGGCTGGCAAATCGCGATCCGCTCCGCGCCCGGGCCGAAACGGCGGTGCGGGCGGTGGCCATAGCCTTCGCCTTGCCGCCGCTGCTGCCGCGCCTGCTCGGCTGTTTGCCGCGGGGCGGATGCTACTACAATACCGGCCATGCCAATCTGACCCCGCCCCTGTTTGCGGCAATGACCAGGGCGGGCCTGCGTAGCTCGGTCCTGCTCCATGACGTAATTCCGCTCGATCATCCCGAATATACCAGGCCGGGTATCCCCGAAGTCTTCGGCCGCAAGCTCGCCGCGATCGCCGCAGGGGCGGACCGGGTGATCCATACCAGTCACAGCACCCGGCAGGCGAACGAGGCGCAGCTTGCCCGGTGCGGCCGGGTGCCGTCGGGGATCGTCGCCCCGCTTGGCGTACCGCCTGTCCCGCCAGAGCCGTATCACCTGGCCGGGCTTGATCCGGCGCGCCCCTGGTTCCTTTGTGTCGGCACCATCGAGCCGCGCAAGAACCACGCCCTGCTGCTCGATGTCTGGGAAATGCTGGACCGCGAGCTTCCCGCCAGCGCCATGCCGCAGCTTGTCATCGCCGGCGGTCGCGGCTGGCGCAACGAGGCGGTGTTCCGCCGTCTCGACACCCGCCCGCCCCATGTGCTGGAGATTGCGGGGTTGCCGGATGGCGCCGTGGCCGGCCTGATGACCGGCGCCCGCGCCCTGCTCTTCCCGACGCTCGCCGAGGGTTTCGGCCTGCCGCCGGTCGAGGCGATGGCGCTGGACACCCCCGCCGTGGTATCCGATCTTCCGGTCCTGCGTGAAGTTCTAGGCGACTATCCGGTTTACCTTGACAAATCCGACGTTTACTCTTGGAAGGAAACAGTGAAACGACTCTCCGCCTCCGATTTGAAGGGATGGAGACGGGGGGGGGCGGAGAAAAAGACCCGCATCCCCGATTGGGCGGCGCATTTCAATTCCGTTTTAAGAGATGGCTGGTAGCCTGGGCAGGGTGACTTCGAAGGAGGTGTGAAGGTTTGGGGATTCTGGCGACATATATGCTGCGACTGGCGCGCAAACGCTGGCGTATCCGCGCCTTCCGCAAGCGGCGCGAACTGACCGCTGCTGCCAATCGCACCACCTCGATCCGCCAGGACGACCTGCTTTTGTTCTGCACCATCCGCAACGAGCGGAACCGGCTGCCGTATTTCCTGAGCTATTACCGCGACCTCGGCATCAATCATTTCCTGTTCGTGGACAATGACAGCGATGACGGCACCCGCGAATACCTCACCCGGCAGGCCGATATCTCGCTCTGGACGACGAAAGCCAGCTACAAGCGCTCGCGCTACGGGGTGGACTGGCTGAACTGGCTTCAGATGCGCTATGCGCATGGGCACTGGACGCTGGTCGTCGATGCGGACGAGTTCTTCGTCTATCCGTTCTGCGATACGCGCCCGCTGCGCGCCCTGACCGACTGGCTGGATGCGAGCTCCATCCGCTCCTTCTCGGCAATGCTGCTCGACATGTATCCCAAGGGGCCGATCTGCCGTCATCCCTATCACGAGGGACAAGATCCGTTCGAGATCGCGCAATGGTTCGACAGCGGCAACTACACCATGGCGAAGAACCGCAAATACGGCAATCTCTGGATCCAGGGCGGCCCGCGCGCGCGCACCTTCTTCAGCGACGCGCCGGAACGTGCGCCGGCTCTGAACAAGATCCCGCTGGTGAAATGGCACCGCGACTATGCCTATGTCAGCTCCACCCACATGCTGTTGCCGCGCGGGCTGAACCTCGTCTATGACGAATGGGGCGGCGAAAAGGCGTCGGGCTGCCTGCTCCATGCCAAGTTCCTCGATACCTTCGCCGTCAAGGCGCAGGAAGAGATGGCGCGCAAGCAGCACTATGCCAACAGCAACGAATACCGCGCCTATCATGAAGGGTTGACCAATTCCCCCGATTTCTGGTGCAAGTGGAGCGAGAAATACATCAATTGGCGCCAGCTCGAGATCCTCGGGCTGATGTCCAAGGGCAACTGGGCATGAGGGGGCGAGTGTGAGCACAGTCGGCTTCGTCATGCTCTGCCACACCTCGTTCGATCGGGCGGCGCAGGTCGCGCGGCATCTGGCCGGGCATGGCTGCCCGGTGGTGATCCATGTCGATCGGCGCGTGTCGCGCGGCGCGCTGAAGCGGTTGAAGCGCGATCTGACCGGGGTGGCGGATATCCGCTTTTCCGAACGCTTCTCCGGTGAATGGGGCACCTGGGGGCTGGTGGCGGCGACGCAGGCGGCGTCAAGCCTGCTGCTTCGCGAGTTTCCCGGGGTGCGGCATGTCTATCTTTCCTCCGGCTCCTGCCTGCCGCTCCGGCCGGTGCCGGAGCTGGTCGCCTATCTGGACGAGCGTCCGAAGACCGATTTCATCGAAAGCGTCACCACCGAGGATGTCGGCTGGACCATCGGCGGGCTGAACACCGAACGCTTTACCTTGCGCTTCCCGTTCTCGTGGCGAAAGCAGCGCCGGCTGTTCGACGCCTATGTCCGGCTGCAACGTCGGCTGCGCTTCCGCCGCCGCATCCCGGCCGGCATGGTGCCGCATCTGGGCAGCCAATGGTGGTGCCTGACCCGCCAGACGCTCAGCGCCATCCTCGACAGCCCCGACCGGGAAGAGAACGACCGCTATTTCCAGCGGGTGTGGATCCCCGATGAAAGCTATTTCCAGACGCTGGTACGCCAGGTCTCGGCCAATGTCGAAAGCCGCTCGCTCACGCTGTCGAAGTTCGATTTCCAGGGCAAGCCGCATGTCTTTTACGACGATCATCTGCAACTGCTGCGGCGGTCGGATTATTTCGTCGTCCGCAAGATCTGGCCGCAGGCCGACAAGCTCTACCGCACCTTCCTGTCGGAAGATCTGGCCAGCCAGCCACAGGCGGAGCCCAATCCCGGCAAGATCGACCGGCTGTTCGCCAAGGCGGTAGAACGGCGCACCAAGGGCCGCGCCGGGCTTTACATGCAGAGCCGCTTCCCCAACCTGAACTGGGAAAACGGCATGACCGCCGCGCCCTATTCGGTATTCCAGGGCTTCGCTGACCTGTTCGAGAATTTCGACACCTGGCTCGGCAAGGCGACCGGAACCCGGGTGCACGGTCACCTCTTCGCGCCGGACCGGGTGGAATTCGCCGGGGACGAGCGGATCTACAACGGCGCGCTCCCGGATAGCGCCGACCTGCGCGACTACAATCCGCGCGGCTTCCTTTACAACCTGATCTGGAACACCCGGGGCGAGCGGCAATGCTTCCAGTTCGGCCCGCGCGACAAGCAGAAGATCGGTGAGTTCCTCGCCCGCGATCCTCATGCGCAGATCTCTGTCATCTCAGGTGCCTGGGCAGTGCCGCTGTTTCATACCAACAGCAATTTCAGCGACATCCGCAAGGAGGCCGCGCAGCTTCAGAAGATCGAGGCCGATCATCTCCGGGTGCTGCGGGCGCTGACGGTGAAGGCAAGGGTGCGGATCTGGACGCTGGCCGAATTCATCGAGAACCCGATGGAACCATTGCAGACCATCATCGACGAGATCAGCCCCCGCTCCAGCCGCCGGCTGACCGAAGCGCCGCGCATGGCGGACCTGACCGGCTTCGGCCAGTTCCTGCAGAACCTGCGCAATCAGGGGATGCAACCAACCCTGATGGGCAATTTCCCGGCGGGCGATGATCCCCGCCCCATGATCGCGCGGCGCGGCCGCCCCTATCTGGTGAAATAGCTTGGGCCGGTTCACCTCCTTCGTCATGTTCGCGGCAATGCGGACCGGATCGAATTTCCTTGAAGCCAACCTGAATATGCTGCCGGGCGTGACCTGCCATGGCGAGGTGTTCAACCCGCATTTCATGGGCAAGAAGGACGCGACGAACCTCTTCGGCATCGACATGGACGAACGCGACCGCAATCCGCTTCGGGTGCTGGCCGCGATGCGGCGGCAGACCGACGGCCTTGCCGGCTTCCGCTGCTTTCACGACCATGACGCACGGGTGATCGCCCATGTGCTGGCCGATCCAGCCTGCGCCAAGATCATCCTGACCCGTAATCCGCTCGACAGCTATGTCAGCCTGCGGATCGCGCAGGCAACCGATCAATGGCGGCTGACCAATGCGACCCGACTGAGGACTGCGAAGGTAGAGTTCGACGCTGCCGGGTTCGAAGCGCATATGACGGCGGTGCAGGACTTCCAGGTCGAACTCATGCACGCGCTCCAGACCGGCGGACAGACCGCCTTCTATATCGACTATGACGATCTGAGCGATCTTGCGGTGCTTAACGGGCTTGCCGCCTTTCTCGGCGTCGCGGGGCGGCTGGAGGAACTGGACAGCCGCCTGAAGAAGCAGAACCCCGAGGATATCGCCGGAAAGCTGGTGAACCCCGAGGCGATGGAGACGGCCCTTGCCCGGCTCGACCGC
Source organism: Gemmobacter sp. (assembly GCA_031260425.1). GTDB lineage: Bacteria > Pseudomonadota > Alphaproteobacteria > Rhodobacterales > Rhodobacteraceae > Gemmobacter. The sequence continues at coordinate 28,019 of JAIRJX010000327.1, read as the reverse complement.
TTCAACCTGTCGCGCACCCCGAATTTCGAGCCCCGGCGCGGCCCCCATATCCCCGGCTTCATCGCCACCGCCGGGGCCGGGCTGCTTTACATGCCGCTGCGGGGCGGGCCGGAGGCGACGGTGCGGCACTGGATGGCCGCCACCGCGCCGGACGGGCTGGTCGGAGATTTCACCCAGAAGGCACTTCGCCAGTGGAAGCGCCAGCAAGGCGCGCATCGGGGCTTCACCGTGCTACGCCATCCCCTGTTGCGCGCCTATGACGGCTATCGCCGCGTTGTGCTGGGCCGTGAAGGCGACCTGCACCGGCTGCTGACGCGCGCCTACAAGCTCGACCTGTCGGCGGATCTGGTCGATATTGCGGCGCACCGGACTGGGTTCCTCGATTTCCTGCGCTGGCTGAAGCTCTATCTCGGCGGACAAACCGGGCAGAAGATCGACGCCCGGCTGGCGAGCCAGAGCGCGGTACTGAACGGCTTTGCCCAGTTCCAGCCCCCCGACCTGGTGTTGCGTGAGGACCGGCTGACTGAAGGGCTGGCCTTCCTCGCCGCAGAACTCGGCCTGAGCGCACCGGCGCCGGTGTCGCAGGAGGATGCGGCGCTGGCCGCCGATCTCGCCCTCATCAACGACCCCGAAATCGAAGAAGCAGCGCGAGATGCCTATCAGCGGGACTATCACGGCTTCAGCTTCGGTCGCTGGCGGGATTGACTGCGCGCACGGATAGCCATCCGCCCCTTCCGACATCCTGCATGACAGAGGGCAACCCCCGACCGCTGGCGAGCGCAGTTGGGATTGTGGTCCACCCTATGGTATGGCGATCCCCGCGTCAGGCACCCGCCCACGTGGCCTTTCCCATGCCAGACGGCACTTCCTGCGGCTGATGTCGTCTGAGTATTTGGGCAAGAAGCAAAGACCAAAACGGACAAGGGGGTGGCGAAGGGCTTTCCGATGGCAGGTTTCGTGTCTTGTGCCCGGCATGGCGAGAAGACGGATCGTCATTGGCAAGAGATCGGCCGTGGTCTGGCCTCGGCCATCCATCGCAATGGATAGCGCCCTCAGGCCGCAGCCGGTGCGCGGTTTTCGGTCAGGATCGCGTAGAGCTTCGCGGGATCGGTATTGGCGCGCAGCTTGGCACAGATACCGCTGTCGCGCATGGTGCGGCTGACCAGCGCCAGCGCCTTCAGGTGATCAACACCCGAATCCTTGGGCGCAAACAGACCGAAGACCAGATCGACCGGCTGACGGTCCACGCTGTCATAATCCAGCGGCTTTTCCAGCCGCAGGAAGACACCGATGATCCCGCCCAGCTCTTCCAGCCGGGCATGCGGCAGCGCGATGCCGTGGCCCACACCGGTGGGACCAAGGCTCTCGCGCTCCTGCAGACCGTCAATGGCGACGGAGGCGTTCAGCTTGTAAGCCTGCGCCGCCATCTCGCCGATTTCCTGGAACAGCCGCTTCTTGCTGGTCAGCTGGCTGACGACCCTGACGGCCTGCGGATTGAGAAGTTTAGATATGTCCATCAGGATCGCCGTCCATCCAGCGCCCGCCGGCGCGTCACTTGCTGTTGCGCGGGTCGATCCAGCCGATATTGCCGTCCTCACGGCGATACACGACATTCACGCCCCCATGTCCCTCGTTGCGGAACACAAGCATCTTCTGCCCCGCCAACTCCATCTGCATCACGGCCTCGCCGACGGTGATCGAAGGGATCTTCGTCTCCATCTCGGCAATGATGACAGGTTGAAGCGGCGCGGTATCGGAATCCTCGGGCTCCTCGGTCGCGGCGAGGATATAGGCGGAACCGCCATCGAATTCAACAGGGGCCGTGCGGTCGCGGTGATGGTCGCGCAGCCGGCGTTTGTAGCGGCGAAGCTGCTTGTCCAGCCGCTCGCGGCAAGCTTCGAAAGCGGCATAGATTTCCGCGGCATTCCCCTTTGCCGCCGCGTTCAGCCCGGTGGAAAGATGGATCGTCGCCTCGCAGACATATTCATGCGCCGCCCTGGAAAACACGACATTGGCCTCGGTGGGGCGCTGAGCATATTTCTCCACCACCTCGCCGAGTTCGGCCTTCACATGGGTCTGAAGCGCCTCGCCGATGTCAATCTGTTTGCCACTGATCTGGTAACGCATGACTTCTCCTTCACGATGACAGCAAGGCACAACCTGCATCATGCAGGGTTACCCGCTGATGAATTTCACATAGGGTCGACCGGAAAACCTTTCCAGCCTCATCGGGGCAGGAAACTGCCGTGAGATGAGCCGGAAAGGGGGCAATTATCGCACGCATCCCAGCCATTTGGCGGCAAGAATCGTCATGTTGTCAACAGCCGCGTTCCTGCTGGCATCATCGAAGGGTCTCCGGCGCGAAACCTTCGCGCGGAAAACCGTCCGCTTCAATTCATCCTGAAATTCTGCCCGAGATAGACGCGCCGCACCGTCTCGTCGCGCACGATCTCGTCGGTGGTGCCGCTCATCAGGACCTGGCCGTCATGCAGGATATAGGCGCGGTCCACGATCTCCAGCGTCGCGCGGACATTGTGGTCGGTAATGAGCACACCAAGACCGCGCCCCCTCAGCTCCTGCACCAGATGCCGGATCTCGATCACCGAGATCGGGTCCACCCCGGCGAAGGGCTCGTCGAGCAACAGGTATTTCGGGTTGGCCGCAAGGCAGCGCGCAATCTCGACCCGCCGCCGCTCGCCCCCCGAAAGTGCGAGCGCGGGCGCCTGGCGTAGATGGGTGATGGAGAAATCCGACAGCAGCTCCTCCAGCCGCTCTCGCCGCTTGTGGCTGTCACCCTCGCGGATTTCCAGCACGGCAAGGATGTTGTCCTCGACCGACAGCCCCCGGAAGATCGACATCTCCTGCGGAAGATAACCCATTCCCAGCCGCGCCCGGCGATACATCGGCAGCGCCGTCACGTCCGTGCCGTCGATAAGCACCTGCCCTCCGTCGGCGGGGACGAGACCCGCGATGGCGTAAAAGCAGGTCGTCTTGCCTGAGCCGTTGGGGCCGAGCAGCGCCACCACCTCGCCGCGTTGCAGGTTCAGCGTCACGTCGCGGATGACGAGTCGTTTCTTGTAGCTCTTGCGTAGCCCGCGAACGGAAAGGCCGACCGGGCCCTCGGTGTCGGACGGAGCCGACATCACTTGCTCCCCGGCACGAAGACAGTGGAGACGCCACCCTCCATCACGCCGGTCCCCGCCTTGAGGTCGATCACCAGCTTCTGGCCCGAGATAGCGCTTCTCCCCTGCGTCAGCAGCACGTCGCCGGTCATCACCACACGGCCTTCGGCGATGCTGTAAACCGCTTCCTTCGCCTCTGCCGCATCCGCCGCGTTCACGAATGTCACCCCGCCGCTGGCATGAAGCTGCGAGATCGCCCCACCGCCGGGCGCATATTCGACCCGCACCATTGCCGCCGCCAGCCGCATCGTACCCTGCTCCACCCGCACATTGCCGGAAAATGTCGCACTGCCATCCGCCTGATCGACCGTGAGGCTTTCGGCATCGACCTGCACCGGCAGCGAGGTATCCTGCCTCAGCCCGCCAAAGGCGATCTGCGCCTGTTGCGCAATCACCGCGACGGGTGCGGCCAGAGCACAGAGCACGACGAGGGGGGCAAGCAGTCGGAGCATCCGGGGCCTCTCAGGGTTTGCCCGGCTGGTATATCAGCCGGACACCATTGTTGAAAACCAGAACATAGTCGCCGGCCTCGCCGGCACGGGTGATCTCTGCCCCGCCCGCCGTCAGCCGACCGGGCGGACCGAAACCTTCTATCCCCCCCGCGCTGCGCGCGCCGGTTCGATCGAGCGCCAGCGACATCGCCTCGGTGCGGAACTCATAGCCGGTCGAGGTGGAGACCAGCACCCCTTCGCCCAGCACCAGCACCCGCCCCCCTTCGTCGACCGTGACCGATCCCGCCGAAAGTGCAGCGTCCCCGCCATCGGGGGTCTCGATCCGCGCCCGCAGGGTTTGCGCCGCGGCGCCCCTGCCCTGCCCCGGACGCATTTCGTCGGCGGTCAACGTAATGGTGGCGCCATCCTCGGTCACGCCGGCAAAGGCGGGTTCCGTCATGCGCGGTTCGCGCAAACGGTCGGCGATATCAACCTCGGAAAAAGGGATGGCGTCGCCGGGGTTGATGGAGCGGGAAACCAGAAACAGCGTCGAGAGCAAAGCCAGCGCCGCCAGCGGCAAAGCCACCTTCAGCCAGCCGACGAGGCGCGAATGCCCGTCCATCCGTCAGGCGACCCCGGCGCGCAGACAGTCATGGACATGGATCAACCCCACGACATGGCGCGAGCCTTCCGGCTCCACCACGAACAGCGAGGTGATCTTGCGCGCGTTCATCTCCGCCACCGCCCTTTCCGCCAAGGCATCTGGCCAGATGGTACGCGGCCCCCGCGTCATCACCTGCGCAGCAGTCAGCGACAACAGGCCCGCCATGTGACGCCGCAGGTCGCCATCGGTGATGATCCCTTCAAGATGGCCCTCCGTATCGGTGACGCCAACCACGCCGAAGCCCTTCTGGCTCATCATGAGCAAGGCTTCGCTCATCGGCGTCTCCTCGGCCACCAGCGGCGGGTCGACATGCATCAGGTGGCGCACCGTAGCGAGTTTCGCGCCAAGCTTGCCGCCCGGATGGAAGATGCGGAACTGATCGGGGGTGAACCGCCGATGCTCCATCAGCGCGATGGCGAGCGCGTCACCCAGTGCAAGCGTCATGGTGGTGGAACTGGTCGGCACGATGCCCGTCTCGCAAGCTTCAGGCGCGGGCGGCAGGAGGATCGCCACATCCGATTGCTGGAGCAGCGTCGAGCCCTCGCGCCCGGCCACGCCGATCAGCGGAATGCCGAAGCGGCGGGTATGGGCGACGATATCGGCCAGTTCCGGCGTCTCACCGGAATTGGACAGCACCAGTGCCACATCATCCCCGGTCACCATGCCCAGATCACCATGGCTCGCCTCGCCGGGATGGACGAATTGCGCGGGCGTGCCGGTCGAGGCGAAGGTGGCGGCGATCTTGCGGGCGACATGGCCGGATTTGCCCATGCCGCAGACGATCACCCGGCCCCGCGCACCCAGAATCGCCGCCACCGCCGCATCGAAGCTCTGCCCAAGACTTTCGGCCAGCAGGTCGAGTGCCTCGGCCTCGCGCCGGATCACCCGGCGGCCGATGGCGCGAAAATCAGTGATGGAAGAGGTCATTCGGCTCCTCCCATCCCAGCAGATCGAGCTCTGCCCGCGTCGGCAGGAAATCAAAGCAACGCTGCGCCAGGTCGAGCCGCCCCTCGCGGATCAGCCGCGCCTCCAGTTCCTTCTTCAGCCTGTGCAGGTAAAGCACGTCGGAGGCCGCATATTCCTTCTGCGCCTCGGTCAGTTCCACAGCACCCCAGTCAGAGGTCTGCTGCTGTTTCGACACATCGACGCCCACCAGTTCCGCCAGCAGATATTTCAACCCGTGCCGGTCGGTGAAGGTGCGGATCAGCTTCGAGGCGATCTTGGTGCACCAGACCGGCGCAGCGGTAACGCCGAAGGCCCGCTTCATCGCAGCAATATCGAAGCGGCCGAAATGAAACAGCTTCAGCACCGCCGGATCGGCAAGCAGCCGCTGCAGATTGGGCGCGCTGGTCTGGCCGCGCACGATCTGCACCAGATGCGCATGGCCGTCACCGCGCGATAGTTGCACCACGCAAAGCCGGTCACGCCGGGGGTCGAGGCCCATCGTCTCGGTGTCGATGGCCACCACGGGGCCGAGGTCGAGCCCGTCGGGCAGGTCGGACTGGTGCAGGTAGATGGTCAAGGGAGCCTCCGCTGGCAGCACCTGCCGGGCATAGACCCGCCACCCCGCCCGGTCAACGCCCGGCAACCCGCAAAGGCAGGAGCGGGTGCGGATCGACATTCACCCAAAGTGCCCGCACAGCCTCTTGGGGGAGGCGGCCAATCCGCTTGTGCCCCCTCGCAACGAAGGGCGGCGCCCGACCGCCCGCAGGTGGGTGGGTGCCTGATACGGTTGGGGTCGTCACTTTATGGCTTATGGCGTAATCCCGCCCCTGTTCGATCCTCGCGCTGGTGGTGACAAAGCGCCCGCCTGCGGGCGGTCGGGCGCTGCCCGGCGGCATTTCGTGCCTTGTTCCGGGCGGGGACAAGGCGCACACGGGGCTACCATATATCCGGGAGAGGTATCTGTCGCCGGTGCAAAGACCGGTGAACCATGCCCCGCTCCGGACCAGCTTCGAGAGGACAGCGGAACGGGCCGTCAACGGAAAGATGCGGCTCCGCCCTGCCCCCTCCCATCACCGGAGATCAGTAACCACCGCGATTGGTCATGGCGGCCATGACGCTTTCCATCGCCAGCATTCCCACCGGCCCGCCCGAGGCCGGGTCGATCACCGTCACCCTGGTCACCCGGCGATCAGCCATCAGCCGCGCCACGTCTTCCAGCGAGGCGTCGCCTGTAACCGAGACCTCCGGCGCCTCGCCCGAAACCGGCTCCATCGCGGCATCGGCGCGGATCACCCGGCCCCGGTTCACCTCGCGCACGAAGCTTTCGATATAGGCGTCGGCCGGGCGCAGCACGATGTCCTGGCTGCTGCCTTGCTGGATGATCTCGCCGTCGCGCAGGATGGCAATGGCGTCGCCCAGCCGCAGCGCCTCGTCGAGATCGTGGGTGATGAAGACCACGGTCTTGCGGATCTCCTTCTGAAGATCGAGCAGCACGGTCTGCATATCCACCCGGATCAGCGGGTCGAGTGCCGAATAGGCTTCGTCCATCAAAAGGATCGGCGCGTCGTTCGACAGCGCCCGCGCGAGACCCACCCGCTGTTGCATCCCGCCCGAAAGCTGGTTGGGGTATTTCTTCTCGAACCCCTTCAGCCCCACCCGCTCGATCCAGCGCATCGCGGTATCCGTGCGCCTGCCTCTGTCGATACCCTGAATCTCCAGCCCGTAGGCCGTATTCTCCAGCACGGTGCGATTGGGCAGCAGCGCGAATTTCTGGAACACCATCGCGGTCTTGTGGCGGCGAAACTCGCGCAGCGCCTCGGGCGGCATTTTCACCACATCCGCGCCGCCGGCCAGAACCTCGCCCGCCGTGGGGTCGATCAGCCGGTTCACATGGCGGATCAGCGTGGACTTGCCGGAGCCGGAGAGGCCCATGATCACCTGGATCCGCCCGGCTGGCATCGTCAGGTTGATATTGTTCAACCCGAGAACATGGCCATGCCGTTCGTTCAGTTCCGCCTTGGTCATGCCATCGCGGACCTTCGGCATCAAGACCGCGGCCTCGGGGCCGAAGATCTTGTAAAGACTGCGGATCTCGATTCCGATCGGCTCAGCCATGGACCACCTCGCTGTGCTTTTGCAGACGCTTGCCGAAAGCCTGGCTCACGCGGTCGAAGATGATGGCGATGCCAACGATGGCGAAGCCGTTGAACATGCCCAGCGAGAAATACTGGTTGGAGATCGCGCGCAGCACCGGCTGGCCCAGCCCCTGCACTCCGATCATCGAGGCGATCACCACCATTGCCAGCGCCATCATGATGGTCTGGTTGATCCCCGCCATGATGGTAGGCAGGGCAAGCGGAAGCTGCACGTTCTTCAGCTTCTGCCAGCTCGACGAGCCGAAAGCGTCGGCCGCCTCCAGCATGTCCCTGTCCACCAGGCGGATACCGAGATTGGTCAACCGGATGATCGGCGGCATGGCGTAGATCACCACCGCGATCAGCCCCGGCACCTTGCCTATCCCCAAAAGCATGACAACCGGGATCAGGTAGACGAAGCTCGGCAGGGTCTGCATCACGTCGAGGATCGGATTCACGATGGCCTGCATCCGGTTCCAGCGCGCCATGGCAATGCCGAGCGGAATGCCCACCACGAGCGAGATCACCGTGCAGACGAAGATCATCGAAATGGTCTTCATCGTGTCCTCCCACATGCCGAAATAGCCGATCAGCAGCAGGATGACGGCGCCCCCCAGCGTGATCCTCCAGTTCCGGGTGCAGAACCAGGAGATCGCCACGATCAGGAGGAAGATCACGATCCATGGCGTGCGGGTCATGAATTGTTCGGAATGCACGAGAAAAAGCCGCAGCGGCTCGAAGAACGCCTCGATCGTGTCGCCCCAGGCACGGGTGAAACCGCGAAAGGCGCCGTCGATGCTCTTGTTCAACTCGCGCAGCAATGCGCCATCCATCTGGGGGAACTTGGTCAGCCAGTCCATGCGCAGCTTTCTGTGAGGGAGGGAGGCAGGTGCAACAAGCTGCGGACGGCACGCGGGGCATGGCGCGCCGCCCGGCAAATTCAGGTGCGGATCAGAGCGCGGCCTTGATCTTCTCGGCGGCCTCGGGGGTCACCCAGCCCATCCACAGATCCTCATTCTCCTGCAGGAAGTGCCGCGCGCCATCCTCGCCAGTGGCCTGGTTGTCGGTCATCCAGGCCATGACGCCGTTGACTGTGGCGTTGCTCCAGGAGCGCTTGGTGAGATAGTCCATCACCTCGGCCGGCGCAGCGTCGGCAAAGCCCTTGGCGACCACGGTCTGCACCCTGTCCTTCGGCCAGTCGTTCTTCTTCGGCTCGGCACAGTCGGCGTTGGAGGTGCAGGCCTTCCACTCGTCCATGTCCAGCGGAACACCGTGGTCGAGCTTCACCATCTCGTATTTGCCCAGAAGCGCCGTTGGCGCCCAGTAGTAGCCGACCCAGCCCTCGTTGCGCTCATAGGCGCGGGCGATCGAGCCGTCGAGGCCGGCGGCCGAACCGGTATCGACCAAGGTAAAGCCCGCCGCCTCGGCGCCGAAGGCCTTGAAAAGCTGTGTAGTCACCACGGTGCCGCCCCAGCCCTGCGGACCATTGAACACCGCCCCTTTCGAGGCATCCTCCGGATCGGGGAACAGTTCGGGGTGCTTCAGCATGTCGTCGATGGTCTTGATGTCGGGATTGGCATCCACGATGTATTTGGGGATCCACCACCCCTGCACGGCGCCATCCGACAGGATGTCGGAGGTCACCACAATCCTGCCCTCGGAAAGCCCCGACTGGATGACTTCCGGCACCAGATCAACCCAGCCTTCCGGCGCGATCTCCGGCTGACCCTTCTCGACCATGGAGGTGATAGTGGACACGGTGTCGCCCTGAATGACCTCGGCCGAGCAGCCATAGCCGTTGTTCAGGATGAAGGCGTCCAGCGCGGCGGCAAGCTCGGCGCTCTGCCAGGTCATGCTGGCGATGGTCAGGCTGCCGCAGCCCTCCGCCGAAGCGGCGCCGGCGAGACCGGCCATGGCGGTGCCCAGCGTCAATGTTGCGATCAGTCGTTTCATGGTGGTCCACTCCCCTGTGTTGTTGGCCCGGTATCACTGGCCGCCCGTCATCGGCATTGCATGGCAGCGCGCCCCTTCTGCGGAGGCGCTGCCGGGCAAAGTCTTGCCCATCATACACGAGCGGGTCGCGAATCCGCAGCCCGACGTCGCTTCCGACGGGTTCGAAGGCATCCTCCGGCTATTCGCTACCGGAAACCGGAAAAAAAACGACATCTCGTAGTGGCTGTTCGCCGTCCTTTGGCAGAATCCCGCCCCGGCGGTTCTTTCCACCGGGACAGACCGGCATTCGCGCCCGGGCTCCTCTGTATCCTCCGACTGTGCCGGCGGTCCGCCAACCTGGCCCCTCGGCAAGAGCGGGCCCCGGGCACATGGCGCACTGATCACTGCCCGCTTCGCCGCAACGAACCGGGAGACCGAGGTCCCGACGTCGCGTTGCGCATCGGAGCTGACGCGGCTCATGGCGTTTCCGGTGTGGTCGGCCTGACCTCAGCCATCAACGCGGCCAGCCCCTCGCGATAGGTCGGATAGGCCAGCCGCACCCCCAGTTCCGCCTTCATCCGGTCGTTCCTCACCCGCTTGCTCTCCTCATGAAAGCTGCGGGCAAGAGGCGTCATCGCGGCGTCGCTGATCGGCACTTCGGGCGGAAGGGGCAGGCCCAGCAACTCCGCCACGCGGCACAGCACCTCCTGCGGCGGCGACGGCGCGTCGTCGCAGACATTGTAGACCGCGCCGGGGGCGGGACGGCGGATCGAAGCCTCCAGCACAAGCCCTATGTCATCAACGTGAATCCGCGAAAAATAGAGGCCGGGCTTCACGACGCGCCGCGCCGTGCCCTCCTGCACCTTACGGAACGGGCCGCGCCCGGGGCCGTAGATCCCGGCCAGCCGGAAGATGTGCAGCGGATGGCCATGCCGGGCGGCAAGCACCTGCCAGTCGGCTTCGGCAGCAACGCGCCGCCAGCCACGCTCCGTGCCGGGGGTGAGCGGCGTATCCTCGTCCACCCAGCCGCCGCCATGATCACCATAGACCCCGGTGGTGGAAAGGTAGCCAAGCCAGCGCAACCCCGGCAAAGGCCGGTCGAACAGCGCCCGATGCGCGGCAAGCACCGGATCGCCCGCCGCATCGGGAGCCATCGACAGCAATACATGGCTCGCCTCCGCGAGCTTGGCCGCCAGATCGCCGGGCCAGAGCAGCGGCTCCACCCCCTCAGCCGCAAGATGAGCGGCCTTCGCCGTATCGCGCGTGGCACCGATCACCCGCCAGCCCTGCGGCAGGAGCCGCCGCGCCAACGCCGCCGCTGAATAGCCATGGCCCAGTGTCACCAATACCTGTCCACCCATGCGCACGCCTCCCCTATCCCCCATTTTCGCATCCGCCCCGGCCGATACAAGCCCGTGTCATATGCCTGATGCCGAGACCGGGCTTGATCCGGCACGAGGCCCGGGTGCAGAAAGGGCGATCAGCAGGAACGGGATACCCATGACGCAGCCTCCGCCGACCTATCTCGCGCCGCCCGACACCGTACATGAGGCGTTCGACGATGCCGCCGCAGCCGTGGCGCGGCTGGAACTGCTTTACGAGAATGCCATCGGCTTTCTCGTAAAGCAGTTCAACGCGGTCATGGAGGGGCAGCGGCCGATCACCCGTATCCGCGCCTTCTACCCCGAGATCCGGTTGACCACCACCAGCTTCGCCAAGGCGGATTCGCGGCTCTCCTTCGGCCATGTCGCCCAGCCCGGCACTTATGTAGCGACGGTGACCCGGCCCGACCTGTTCCGCAACTACCTGACCCAGCAAATCGGCCTGCTGCTCCAGAACCATGGCGCGCCGGTGCGGATCGGGCTTTCCACCACACCGATCCCGATCCATTTCGCCGTCGCCAACCGCCCTGGCATCCTGGTGCCGCAGGAGGGGGCGCTGGATTTTCCGCTGCGCGACGTGTTCGACGTGCCGGATCTGTCGACCACCAATGACGACATCGTGAACGGCCTGCTGGTAGAATATCCCGACGGCTCGCGCCCGCTGGCGCCATTCACCGCGCAACGGGTGGATTACTCGCTGGCGCGGCTCGCACATTACACCGCGACCGAACCGCCGCATTTCCAGAATCATGTCCTGTTCACCAACTACCAGTTCTATGTGGATGAATTCGAGGCAGTCGCGCGTAGGGCGCTTGCCGATCCTGCCTCGGGCTACAGCACCTTCGTCGTGCCGGGGAACCAGCAGATCACCACGGCAGACGGGGTATTGCAGCACCTGACCAAGATGCCGCAGATGCCGGCCTACCACCTGAAACGCCCTGACGGACAAGGTATCACGTTGGTCAATATCGGCGTCGGCCCATCGAACGCCAAGACCGCGACCGATCATATCGCGGTGCTGCGCCCCCATGCCTGGCTGATGGTCGGCCATTGCGCGGGGCTGCGCAATTCGCAGTCTTTGGGCGATTTCTGCCTCGCCCATGCCTATCTGCGTGAAGACCATGTGCTGGATGATGACCTGCCGGTCTGGGTGCCTATCCCGGCGCTGGCCGAGATCCAGATCGCGCTCGAGGACGCGGTGGAAGAGGTAACCCAACTCGAAGGCTACGAGTTGAAGCGTATCATGCGCACCGGCACCGTCGCCACCATCGACAACCGGAACTGGGAGTTGCGTGACCAATCCGGCCCGGTGCAGAGGCTTTCCCAATCGCGCGCCATCGCGCTTGACATGGAAAGCGCCACCATCGCGGCGAACGGCTTCCGCTTCCGGGTGCCCTACGGAACATTGCTCTGCGTGTCCGACAAGCCGCTGCACGGCGAGTTGAAACTGCCCGGCATGGCAAGCGACTTCTACCGCAGCCAGGTAGCGCGCCACCTGATGATCGGCATCCGCGCCATGGAATCGATCCGCGACATGCCGCTGGAACGGATCCATTCCCGCAAACTGCGCAGTTTCGAGGAGACCGCTTTTCTTTAGAGACCGTCGCGGAGCGGGCACGCATGTGTTCTCGCGGAATGTTGCCTGTGCTTCGTGCCTGATCCATGGCCGCTGCAATGCAGTGGCAGGACAGCCGGGGTCGCCCGCAAGGCCAGGTGCCATCGGCGCGCTCTGACGGAAAAGGAGAGGCTGCGGATCGGCCCCCCAAATTCCGCCGTTTCGCAGCAGGGGATGCAAGCCAGTGATGGATCTGCATCGAAACCGCCCACCGGCAGCCAGGCACGGCCCTTCAGGTGCGCAAGGCAACACCGGAGGGGCACCCGGAACCACCGCCGCCCTGTCCCGGGCTTCAGCCCAGAACCGCGTTCACCGCGTGCCGGATCAGACCGTCCAGCCACAACCTTGCCCCATCGACCATAGCAACATAACCGTCGAGTACCGGAACCAGTTGCGGCACCTGAACAGTGAGCCGAAGGGCCACCAGATAGGCCAACACCAGCACCGCCCCGATCAGCAGCGCCAACATGAAGCCGCGGCGGAACCCGGGGCCAGACCGTCCGTCGGCCGGCGCCATCGTCCTGGCCCCGACGAATACGCCGCCGGGCCGCAGGGTCGAGTTGATCTCCTCGATATCGGGCAGCAGATCGCGGCCCCGGGCCGCGCGCGGAGGCTCCCGCAGCCCGGTGGCGATCCCCGCCGATTCGGCGCCGCGCCGCGCCGCCCGGCTGATCGCCGAGGGAGCGGCACCGTCCAACCCGAGATCCCCCTGGGTTTCCAGCGGCACGGCTTCTTCCCGGGCGCGCGCTTGCGTCTCGCGCTCGGCCTCCTCGCGCAGCACTGCGAGCAGGCTTTCATCAAGACCACGCAGCGACGAGCCGAGAGGGGCCTCTTCTCCCACGGGTTTCTCCGGCTCCGGCGGTTCAGCCCCGGGCGCCCGCTGCGTTTCCAGCGGCGGCTCGAACAGCTCCTCCTCCTCCGCCTCGGCGGCAAGGACGTGCGGCGAGGGCTGGAACCAGGCGTAACCGCAGCTTGAGCACTGGACATCCCGCCCCTCGGGGGGGATCGCATCCTCGGCCACCTCATATTGCGCATCGCAATTCGCGCAGATCAACCGCATCCGTGCACCATCCCCACTCCGGCCTTCCCCACACCGGCCCGACAGCCTTTTTTAGCAACGATATGTCGCTTCTCCAAGTCCGGGCTGCCGGATTTTCCCTTTACATCTTTTCGGCCAGTTGAATCCACCGCGCGGCTGGGCGATTGTGCAGAACGGGCGGGCAAGGGGCGCAGGGTGATTTCGTTCGAGAATGTAGCCTATAGTTATGGCGGGGGCGAATTGCTCTCGGATATGAGCCTGCGCCTGGCTCCGGGATCGTTTCATTTCCTCACCGGCCCGTCGGGTGCCGGAAAGTCGACCTTCCTGAAGCTCTGCTATGCCGAGCTGCTGCCGACCACCGGCCACGTCACCCTGTTCGACCGTGAGGTCCGTAGCCTCGACCGTGACGAAGTGGCGCAGATGCGCCGCCGCATCGGGGTGGTGCATCAAGATTGCCAGTTTCTCGACCATCTGCCACTGGCCGCCAATGTCACCCTGCCGCTCACCGTCTCGCAGCGCGAGGTCGCAGGCGAAGATTTGAGCGATCTGCTGGCCTGGGTCGGCCTGCGCCATCTGGCCGACGCACTGCCGCCCTCGCTCTCGGGCGGCGAACGGCAACGCGCGGCGCTCGCCCGCGCGGTGATCGTGGGCCCCGAGATCATCCTGGCGGACGAACCCACCGGCAACCTTGACTGGGAGATGTCGTTGCGCCTGCTGACCCTGCTGGTGGAACTGAACCGGATGGGCAAGACCATCGTGGTCGCCACCCATGATCTGAACCTGATCCGGCAAGCGAAATCGCAGGTGGCGGCGCGGGTGCTGCGCATCCGCAACCGACGACTGCAACTGGCGGGGGCGGATCTGTGATGTCCGGCGCAATCCGCACATTGCTGCAGGGCGACCGCCATGCCGACCGGGTGGTGCCGCCCTCCGGTCATACTGCCTGGCTGACCACCTTCACCGCCGGCGCAATGACCTTTCTTGCCGTCTTCGCACTGGCGCTGTCACTCGCCGCCGGCCGGATGGCGGATCGCTGGTCCGACGCGCTGGCCCGCACCGCAACCATCCGTATCTCCGCCCCGGCCGAGCAGATGGAGATGCAGACCCGTGCCGTGCTCGACCTGCTTGCCACCACACCGGGCGTGGCCGAGGCGCGCGCGCTCTCCGACCAGGAGCAGAGGGTGCTGCTGGAGCCATGGTTCGGCCCCGACCTGCCGGTAGACGCGCTGCCTATCCCGCGGCTGATCGATCTCAGGGAAACCGGCGACGGCTACGATGCCGAGGGGCTGCGCCAGCGGCTTGCCGCCGAGGCGCCGGGTGCCGTGCTCGATGATCACACCCGCTGGCGCCGCCCGCTCGCCATAGCCGCCGGGCGGTTGCGGCTCCTGGGTATCGCCTCGATCCTGCTGATCGGCGGCACGATGACCGCCATGATCACGCTGGCCGCCAATGCGGCACTGGCCGCCAATGCACAGGTCATCCGGGTGTTGCGGCTGGTCGGTGCGCGCGACGCCTATATCGCCCGCGCCTTCGTGCGCCGCTTCACCCTGCGCGCTTTCAGTGGCGCCGCCGCCGGTGCCCTGGCCGGGATGATCGGCGTGGCGCTGCTGCCCTCGACCGATGCCGCCGGAGGCTTTCTCACCGGGCTCGGCTTTACCGGCCGGGGCTGGCTCTGGCCGCTGGCGCTACCGCCGCTGGCAGCGACGGTCGCCTTCCTCGCCACCCGCACCGCCGCCTTCAAGAAGCTGAGGGAACTGACCTGATGCGCCGCTTTCTGCCGCTGCAATGGGTGCTGTCGCTGATCTTCGTCGTGCAGATGTATCTGTCGATGCTGGTGATCGGCCTCGTCTTCCTGATCCCGGCGCTGATCGACCGCCGCCATGCCCATTCCGCCTGCCGGAGCTTCTGCGCATGGGTGCAGCTGTCGCTGGCCTTGCTCACCGGCCTGAGAACCGAGGTGCGCGGTCAGGTGCCGCGGGACGAGGTGCTGATCGCCGCCAAGCACCAGAGCTTCCTCGACATCATCCTGATCTTCGGCGCCGTGCCGCGCGGCAAGTTCATCATGAAGAAGGAACTGATCTGGGCACCGATCCTCGGCTGGTATGCGCTGCGCATCGGCTGTGTGCCGGTGGATCGCGGCAAACGCGGCGCGGCGATCACCCGCATGATGGCCGATGTGAAGTCAGGAGCGAGCCTGCCCGGCCAGCTCATCATCTATCCGCAGGGCACCCGGGTCGCACCGGGGGTGAAGGCGCCCTACAAGGTGGGCGCGGCGCTGCTCTACGACCAGCTCGGCCAGGATTGCGTGCCGGTTGCCACCAATGTCGGCCTGTTCTGGCCGAAACGCGGCATCCTGCGCAAGCCGGGCCTCGCCGTGGTGGAGTTCCTGCCCGCCATCGCACCGGGCCTTTCGAACGACGCTTTCACCGCACGACTGGCGGAAGAGATCGAGGCCACCTCCGACCGGCTGGCCGCAGAGGCGGGGCGGTAGGCCGGTATCAGCGGTCCGGACGGCCAGAACAAGGCGCGGGTCCTCGAACAGGGCCCGGAATGACAACGAGACTGCACGCCTGATGAATAGCTTGGGCAAAAAGGCCGCATGACGTTGTATTTACCATCTACCGATCCATACGGCTCATCCTGGACGCACAGCACCGGCACGACCTGCCCGACTTCGACCCGATCTTCTGCGACGAAGCCCACCGCACAACTTGGGGGGACACGCGAAGGCGAAGGCGAAGGTGAAAGCAACTCGCGATCAGGCATTTAGCGCGGGTGCGCAACGTCTCTACATGACCGCGACGCCCCACGTATTCAGCGATGCGATCAAAAAGGCGTCTGCCGTCCCATGCTCCGCAGATGACGCGGCGCTTTGGCTGGACCGTCGAGCAGATAGTCTCACCGACCAGGCTCGGTTCTCAACTGATGATCAGCTGCGCCTCACGGAGGGCGCGGAACTCAAGCTGGGCGACGCCACAAAGATCATCGGTCGCTACAAGGCTTTGATCAGGCATAGCCTCACCTCAAGGTATTTCTGAACAGAAAATGAGGGAAGGACCCTCTTGTTCATTTTCCGTCTGAACATATCCTCCGGGGGCGAATTAAGCTGAAGGCTCAAGTGGGTACGCGAGCACCCCCTTTTGCGCATTGGACGAGCAGCGCTCACATCGGGGCTGCGCGGGTCAGGCCGCCAGTCCTTTCGAGCCCATATCGAGGAATTTCTGCCGCCGTTCCCGCACCAGCAGCTCGGGCTTCTTGCCCGAAAGCTCCTTCAGCATGGTTTCCAGCGCCTTGCCCACGGCCTCGACGGTTTCGCGGCGGCCACGTTGCGCACCACCCGGCGGCTCCTTGATGATGCGGTCGATCACGCCCAGCTTCTGCAGATCCTGCGCGGTCAGACGCAGCGCCTCGGCCGCCTCGCGCATCTTCTCGGCATCCTTCCACAGGATCGAGGCGCAGCCTTCGGGCGAGATCACCGAATAGACCGAATGTTCCAGCATGGCGATGCGGTTGGCCGTGGCGAAGGCCACCGCCCCGCCGGAACCGCCCTCGCCCACGATCACCGAGATCAGCGGCACGCCGATCTGAAGGCATTTCTCGGTCGAGCGGGCAATCGCCTCGGCCTGCCCGCGCTCTTCCGCGCCCTTGCCGGGATAAGCACCGGGCGTGTCCACCAGCGTCACCACCGGCAGACCGAAGCGATGCGCCATATCCATCAGCCGGATCGCCTTGCGATAGCCCTCGGGGCGGGCCATGCCGAAATTGCGCTCGATCCGGCTCTTGGTGTCATTGCCCTTCTCGTGGCCGATCACCACCACCGGCAGGTCGTTGAAACGGGCGAGCCCCCCCATCACCGCGTGATCATCGGCGAAGGCGCGATCTCCGGCGAGCGGGGTATATTCGGTAAACAGCGTGTCGATGTAGTCGCGGCAATGCGGACGGTCCGGATGGCGTGCGACCTGGCATTTCCGCCAGGGCGTCAAATCCCTGTAGAGGTCTTTCAGCAGCGTCTCGGCCTTGCGGTCCAGCGCCGCCGCCTCCTTCTCGACATCCATTTCCTTGTTGGCCCGCGCCATGGCCCGGAGCTCCTCGGCCTTGCCTTCGATCTCGGCCAGCGGCTTTTCGAATTCGAGATAGTTCATCGGGCACTCCACAAGTGACCCCGGCTATATGCCCCCGCGGCAGCAGATATGCAACCGAAGCGGTGAAAAGCGACAAGGCCCCGCGACCGGGGCTGCGGGGCCCGCTCCTCCCCTTGATGCCGCCGAGGGCCTCCTCTCCCCGCTGGCGGCACGGGCATTCCTTTGGCGAGCGGTGAATGCCCGGAACCCTATGACCTTGAGCAGAGCCCCCGCTTCACCACACCGTCAACAGGTCCTCACGCGCCGCCGGCGATGATCTCCGCCTGCCGCACGATCACCTCGGCCTGCCGCATCGACGCGATGTCGACAAGCCGCCCCTTGTAGACCGCAGCCCCCTGCCCCGCCGCCTTCGCGGCCTCCATCGCAGCGAGAATTTCGCGCGCCTCGGTCACCGCCTGTTCGGAGGGGGTGAAGACCTCATTGGCCAGCGCGACCTGCTTGGGGTGGATCGCCCATTTGCCCACCATGCCCAGCGTGGCCGAGCGGCGGGCCTGCGCGCGAAAGCCCTCGTCATCCGAAAAGTCGCCGAACGGCCCGTCGACCGGCAGCACCCCATGGGTGCGGCAGGCGGCGACGATGGCGGCCTGCGCCCAATGCCAGGGATCGGACCAGTATTTCTGCCCCTCGCGGTGCATGTAATAGTTTTCCTGCGTGCCGCCGATACCGGTGGTCTGCATCCCCATAGAGGCCGCGAAATCGGCCGCACCAAGGCTCATTGCCTGCAGGCGCGGGCTGGAAGCGGCGATCTCCTCGACATGGGCGATGCCGGCCGCCGTTTCGATGATCACTTCGAAGCTGAGCGGCTTTACCCGCCCCTTGGCACGCTCGATGGCGGTGACCAGCGCGTCCACCGCATAGACATCCGCCGCACAGCCGACCTTCGGGATCATGATCTGGTCGAGCCGGTCGCCGGCATTTTCCAGAACCTGCACCACGTCCTGATACCAGAACGGCGTGTCCAGCCCGTTGATGCGCACGGAGAGGGTCTTCTTGCCCCAGTCCAGCGTGTTGAGCGCCTCGATGATGTTCAGCCGCGCCTGCGGCTTGTCGTCGGGAGCGACCGAATCTTCCAGATCAAGGTTGATCACATCCGCAGCACTCGCCGCCATCTTCTCGAACAGGGCGGGCCGGGAGCCGGGGCCGAAAAGCTGGCAACGGTTCGGACGGGCGGGAGCGGCGGGCTGGATGCGGAAGCTCATGGTCAATCTCTCGGCAAGGATACCTGGCTCGTGGTAAGGATATTGCAGCCAGCGCGCAGGTAGCGGTAGATTGTTGCGCGATAATTGGCAAGGGCGATTTGCGGCCGCAGCAATGGCGCTGCACGGCGGCATCACCGTATTGGTTCTTGACCTGCTCTTCGGCCTGCCGCACATCACCCCTATTGCAGGGCTGGGCCGAGGAACGAGAAGATGAGCCGCACCGTCTATGTAAACGGAGACTATCTGCCGGAACAGGAAGCGAAGATTTCAGTCTTCGATCGCGGCTTCCTGATGGCCGATGGCGTCTATGAAGTGACGAGCGTTCTGGGCGGCAGGCTCATCGACTTTGCGGGCCACTGCGCCCGCCTCGCCCGCTCGCTGGGCGAGCTGGAGATCCGCAACCCCCATAGCAACGATGAATGGCTGGCGATCCATCGCGAGTTGGTGGCGCGGAACGGGGTCGAGGATGGCCTGGTCTATCTGCAGGTGACGCGCGGCAATCCGGGGGACCGCGATTTCGCCTTTCCGCCCACGGATACTCCACCAACAGTGGTGCTGTTCACCCAGTCGAAGCCCGGCATGGCCGAGGCACCCGCTGCAAAGGCCGGCTGGAAGGTGATTTCGGTCCCGGATATCCGCTGGGGGCGGCGCGACATCAAGACGGTGCAACTGCTTTACCCCTCGATGGCGAAGATGGCGGCGAAGGCGGCAGGGGCCGACGACGCCTGGCTTGTCGAGGATGGCTGCGTGACCGAGGGCAGTTCCAACAACGCCTATATCGTGAAGGGTGGCCGTATCATCACCCGCGCCCTGTCGAACGACATCCTGCACGGTATCACCCGCGCGGCGGTGCTGCGGCTGGCCGCCGAGGCGCAGATGGAAGTGGAGGAGCGCAACTTCACCATCGCCGAGGCGCAGGGCGCGGATGAGGCCTTCATCACCTCCGCCTCGGCCTTCGTGATGCCAGTGGTCGAGGTGGACGGCGCGCCGGTAGGTTCCGGCCAGGTCGGTCCGGTGGCGACGCGACTGCGGGAGATCTATATCGACGAGATGCGCAAGAAGGCGGTGTGAGGGGAAGGGCCGGGGTTTCCCTCGGCCACCGTAATGAGCCTCCTGCTGGCGACTCTTCGGAAAATGGGGAGTCTGAACCATTTGGCCGCTTGGCATTTCCCTGCGGCTCATTCGGCCACATACTCCCTTACCTTTCACCCCGTACGACGGAGGGCAGCGCCCGACCACGGGTAGGTACTGAGACAATTGTGGTCGCCACTTTATGGCGCAACCCCGCCTATGCCCAATCCCCGCGCTTGTGGTGACAAAGCGCCCGACCGGGGGGGGGCGGGAACTGCCCGGCGGTGCGGCACGCCTTGTTCCGAGCAAGGGGAACTGCTCACACGGTGATCAACACGGACGCGCCTCTAACTCGTGGCAATCCGCGCGCCCTGCGCCGCCAGCGCTTGATCGAGCCCCGCCAGCACCTCCGCCAGGATCGGTGCGAGGCGCACGGCCCAGGCCTCCTGCCCGGACGCGTCGATGATCAGGTCGTTGCGCAACTCGATCAGCGTGTTGTGCCGGCCCGGCTGCAAGGCATGGCGGTCGACGGCATCGCCCGGCAGATAGCCGGCATAGGGCTGGTTATCGCCGATACAAAGGTCTTCTTCCTGCCGCAACCGGGCGACCAGCGGCTGCGACAGCCGCGCATCGGTATCGCTATAGAGCACACCCACGTGCCAGGGCCGAGGCGCCCGCCCACGCAGGCACGGGGTGAAGCTGTGGATCGCGAGGATCACCGTATCGGCCCGCCGCGCCGCCAGTTCGGCCAGCGCCGCATGATAGGGCCGATAGAGTGTCTCCAGCCGCCGCTCCACCTCCATTGCGTCCACATGGCGATTGGTCGGGACGATGGTGCCGTCATAAAGCTTCATCACAAGCGTCGGGTCATCTTCTCCCCGGTTCGGGTCAATCACGAGGCGCGAGAAATCCGAGCAGATCACCGGACTGTCGAGATGCCGGCCAAGCGCCCGCGCCAGCCCCGCCGCCCCCACGTCATAGGCGATATGCCGCGCCATATCGGCGGGAGCGATGCCGAGATCACCGTCACCGATCTCTGCCGGAACCCGGTTGGTCGCATGGTCGCAGGTCACCAGCCAGCGGCCGGGTCGCCCGGCACCTTCGATCGTAAAGGGAGGAAACGTCATACCCGCGTCACCTGAAAGCGTTGTCTTTTGGCATAGGCGATGGCCGGGCCAAAGGGAATCCCGCAAATACGATTCACTGCGACTGTTAACGCTATCAACGCAGATTGCCCGGAAAGCCGCTTTCCGGCATAACGGGAAGCAAAGCCGAACACTGCGGGAATGAGGACAGACCGATGAGACGGATGCGTAACGTGAAGATCGTGGCCACGCTCGGCCCCGCCTCCTCGGACTACCATACGATCCGGCGGCTCTTCGAGGCCGGCGCCGATGTGTTCCGCCTGAACATGAGCCATGGCAGCCATGACGATATCCGCGCCCGACACGCGATCATTCGCCGGATCGAGGACGAGACCGACCGACCGATCGGTATCCTTGCCGACCTGCAGGGGCCGAAGCTGCGTGTCGGCACCTTCGCCCGCGGCAGCGAGGACCTGGCGGAGGGCGCGGCCTTCCGGCTCGACCTCAGCGAGGCGCCGGGGAATGCCGCCCGGGTGCAACTGCCGCATCCGGAGATCTTTGCCGCACTGGAACCGGGCGCCTCACTTCTGGTAAACGACGGCAAGATCCGCCTGAGGGTAGAGACCTGCGGCAAGGATTTCGCCGATTGCACGGTGACCGTGGGCGGCGCGATTTCCAACCGCAAGGGGGTAAACGTGCCGGACGTGGTGCTGCCGGTCGCCGCGCTGTCGCAGAAGGACAAGGCGGATCTGGAATTCGTCTGCGCGTTGGGGGTGGACTGGCTGGCACTTTCATTCGTGCAGCGGCCCGAGGATGTAGTCGAGGCGCGCGCGCTGGCCAACGGCCGGGCCGCGATCCTCGCCAAGATCGAGAAACCAGCGGCGGTGAAAGCCTATGACGCCATCCTTGCAGTCTCCGACGGCATCATGGTGGCGCGCGGCGATCTGGGGGTGGAGCTGCCGGTGCAGGCAGTGCCGCCGATCCAGAAGCGGCTTGTGCGCGGCGCAAGAGCGGCGGCCAAGCCGGTCATCGTGGCGACGCAGATGCTCGAATCCATGATCGAAAGCCCGGTGCCGACGCGGGCCGAGGTCTCGGACGTGGCGACGGCGATTTATGAGGGGGCCGATGCGGTGATGCTTTCCGCTGAAAGCGCCGCCGGAAGCTATCCGGTCGAGGCCGTCACCACGATGGACAATGTGGCAATCAGCGTGGAACGCGATCCGACCTATCGCGATGTGATCGAGGCCAGCCGCCGCGTGGTGCGCCGCTCGGTCGCTGACGGTATTGTCGCCGCCGCGCGCGAGATTGCCGAGGCCGCCGACATCAAGGCGATCTGCTGCTTCTCGCAGTCCGGCACCACGATCAGCCTCGTCGCGCGCGAGCGCCCCCGGGTGCCGATCATCGGCCTGACGCCGCTGGTGCGCACCGCCCGCCGGCTCTGCCTGACCTGGGGGGCCCATTGCACCATCACCGAGGAGCAGGAGCGCTTCAAGGGCGCGGTGATCTCGGCGGTGCGGGCGGCGCGCGACTACGGCTTCGCCACCGAGAAAGACCAGATCGTCGTCACCGCCGGCGTGCCGTTCAACGTGCCGGGCACCACCAACATCCTGCGCGTCGCTCCCTGTGATGAGCGGTTGATTCACCGCGCCGACCCTGAATAACCTGCTACGGTATCTGATCGGGGGAACACATGAGTTCGGATCTGTATCTAGTAAGCGGCATCGTGCTGAGCACCCTGTCGATTTCCTCCTTTTTCCGGGTGCTGGATATCGGGCAGAAGCCGCGCATGTCCATCATCTTCATGCTGACCGCGGTGGCGCTGATCGCGTTGGGCTGGGTCACGAAGCCGGGCGGCTATGGGCTGTGGGACATTCCGAACGCCTTCTACCGGCTGGTCGGCGAGATCATTCACCTCCGATAGCCGGACTTGCGCTTTTCCCGGATGCGTCCTATATGGCGCGCTCTATTCCCGCGCGGCCGGCCTCCGTGGCATTGCCGAGTCGCGCGTTCACTCTCAACGAGGAGATGGAAATGCCCAAGATGAAGACCAAATCGGCAGCCAAGAAGCGTTTCAGCTTCACGGCTTCCGGTCGCGTGAAGGCAGGCCCTGCGGGCAAGCGTCACGGCATGATCAAGCGCACCACCAAATTCGTGCGCGACGCCTCCGGCACGATGATCCTGTGCGACGCCGACGCCAAGATCGTCAAGAAATACATGCCCTACGATCGCTGAGGAGCCAGACACATGTCCCGCGTCAAATCCGGTAAGGTGACCCATGCGCGTCACCGCAAGGTCATCGGCCAGGCGAAAGGCTATTACGCCGCCCGCTCGACCAATTTCCGCACTGCGACCCAGGCCGTCGACAAGGCCAACCAATATGCGACCCGCGACCGCAAGACCCGCAAGCGCAATTTCCGCGCGTTGTGGATCCAGCGGATCAACGCCGCCGTCCGGCTGTTCGACCTCGAAATGACCTATTCGCGCTTCATCAATGGTCTGGCGAAAGCCGGGATCGAGGTGGACCGCAAGGTTCTGGCCGATCTGGCCGTGCATGAGCCCGAGGCGTTCAACGCCATCGCGGCACAGGCCAAGGCCGCGCTGGCCTGATCCGCCCGCACCAGGAACGAAAAAGGCTCCGCGCCCGCGCGGAGCCTTTTGCTTTTGTGTGACGGCGACTTGCAGCCTGTCCTCTCTGCATGACAGGAAAGGCCGGACAGGAGGCTAATTCGCGGCACCCGGCCTCTGCTGACCCGCGCCGGCCTTGCAAATCCGCCCCTGCCCCGCTAGCTACCTCGCGCAAGGATACGGAGGGTGGAATGGACCTCAGCGAACTGCGTGGCAAATATATCGAAGCCGTCGCCGGGGCCGCCGATGAGGCAGCGCTGGAGGAAGTGCGCATCGCCGCCCTCGGCAAGAAGGGCGAGATTTCGGCCCGGATGGCGACACTCGGCAAGATGGACCCGGAGGAGCGCAAGGCCGCCGGGGCCATGCTGAACCTGCTGAAGGACGAGATCGACGCCGCTCTGCGCGCTCGCAAGGCCGCCCTTGCCGATGCGGCGCTGGACGAGCGGCTGAAATCGGAATGGCTGGACGTGACCCTGCCGGGCCGGCCGCGCCGGGCGGGCAGCATCCATCCGGTGTCGCAGGTGATGGACGAGTTGACCGCGATCTTCGCGGATATGGGTTTCTCGGTCGCCGAGGGGCCGCAGATCGAAAGCGATTGGTATAACTTCGACGCGTTGAACATCCCGCCGGAGCATCCGGCGCGGCAGGAGCATGACACCTTCTTCATGCACCGCGCCGCGGGCGATAATCGCCCGCCGCATGTGCTGCGCACCCATACTTCGCCGGTGCAGATCCGCGCCATGACAGAACAGGGCGCCCCGATCCGCGTCATCGCCCCGGGCCGGGTCTATCGCATGGATATGGATCAGACCCATACCCCGATGTTCCATCAGGTCGAGGGGCTCGCCATCGACCGCGACATCTCGATGGCCAACCTGAAATGGTGCCTGGAAGAGTTCTGCCGCGCCTTTTTCGAGGTGGACAAGGTGGAACTGCGGTTCCGCGCCTCGCATTTCCCCTTCACCGAGCCCTCGGCCGAGGTCGACATCCGCTATTCCAACGTGGGCGGCCAGTTGAAAATCGGCGAGGGTGACAAGTGGATGGAAATCCTCGGCTCCGGCATGGTGCATCCGAAGGTGCTGCAAGCCGCCGGAGTGAACCCCGACGAATGGCAAGGCTTCGCCTTCGGCATGGGGATCGACCGTATCGCCATGCTGAAATACGGCATCCCCGACCTGCGGGCCTTCTTCGAGGCGGATCTGCGCTGGCTCAGGCATTATGGCTTCGCAGCGCTCGACCTGCCGAACCTGCCGAGCGGGCTCAGCCGCTAACGCGGCTGCCCCCGCCGACCCGGCGCGGATCAGAAGATGAAGATGTCGTTCGCCACCAGCGCGGTACCATCGGTCAGTTCGGCAATCAGCACCTGACCGCCCTTGGCGGAGCCGTTCCTGTCATACCAGAGATTGCCGCTCGACTGCTCGTAGATCAGCCGGTCAGACCTGTCCATCGCGGCGGTCCCGGCCACGAAATCCTCAGCCCTCAGCGCGCCATCATAGGAGAAGCCGCCGAACACGTTCTTGTCGAGTCGGAGGGTGTCCACTCCGCTTGTAAAATCGACGATCATGTCGCGCCCGACGGTCCCGGCCCGGTCGAAGAAGAACACGTCCTGCCCGGCACCACCGGTCAACCAGTCGATTCCCGCGCCGCCGGACAGCGTGTCCCTGCCGCCGCCACCGACCAGCGTATCCGTCCCGGCCCCGCCCTCCAGACGATCCGCGCCGGCATCGCCCTGCAACAGATCGGCGCCATTGCCGCCCTGAAGCGCATCCTTTCCGGCACCGCCGTAAAGCGCATCCGCCCCCGCCTCGCCATAGAGCGAGTCTGCGCCCCCGCCGCCACGTAGCGTATCATTGCCGGCGCCGCCCCAGAGCCGGTCATTGCCGCCGAAGCCATCCACCAGATCATGGCCACCGAAACTCGCTACCCGGTCGTCGCCATCGGACAGTTGGAAAACGTCGCTCTTGCCCAGCAGGAAGGTGTTGAGCTGCGACCAGTTCCCTGCCGCAGTCAGATTGAAGAATCTGTTGGCGGAAAGCGAAAGCCCGGTCCAGTCCAGCACCGTCTGCGACCCGACGCTTTGGGTCATCTGGGTCACGGTTCCGGTTGGAATGCCGACGATCCTCCCGCCCGACATCGTGTAACTGAAGCCGGTTCCGATGAAGCTGAACGCACCGCCGCTATCCGTGAGGGTTAGACGGCTCGACGTCCGCGTGCCGACGTCCGCATCGAACAATCCACCAAACGGCTGGCTCGAGGTGAGATCCACGCCGCCAAAACTGCGGTCAAGAATGATGGTGGGCAAGGTCATTTCTCCCAAAATTGGAATAGTATCCGAAAATAGCCGGATCAGCTTGGCCCGCCGGGCGATTCGGGTCAAGGCCGCCACCTGTCCCGGGACTTAGCCGGTGAAGCGGTTGTCTCTCGGGAAGCCGCGCGGAGCCATGGCGCCCGAGGCGGCGCGGGCTCCACGCCACAGGGTCAGGTCGGTCTCGCTGCGGGTGCGGCCGGCGGGGTCCTTCCAGCTCAGCCCATCAGCCAGGTTGAAGGTAGTAGCGTCCGACAGACCGCCATCCTTGTATTTCTGGAGCCGCACCCCCTTGCCCTTGGCCATCTCGGGCAATTCCGCCACCGGGAAGACCAGCAGCTTGCGGTTCTCGCCCACCACCGCGACATGATCGCCGGCGATACGATGGCAGAGCGCGGTCCGCACCCCCTCCTTCACCGTCAGCACCTGCTTGCCCGCGCGGGTCTGCGCCACGACCTCTTCCGAGGGCACGACGAAACCATCGCCGGCGGTCGAGGCGATCAGCAGCTTCTCACCCGGACGCCAGATCATCAGGTCGATGATCCCCGCATCGTTGGGCAGGTCGATCATCAACCGCACCGGCTCGCCCATGCCGCGCCCGCCGGGCAGGTTGGCGCCGACCAGCGTGTAGAAGCGGCCATTGGCACCGACGACCAGAATCCGGTCGATCGTCTCGGCATGGAAGATGAAGCGGCCCTCGTCGCCGTCCTTGAACTTCGCGTCGATATCAAGCGGCTGGTGGCCCTTCATGGCCCGGATCCAGCCCATTTTGGAGCAGATGACGGTAATCGGCTCGCGCTCAATCATCGCCTCCAGCGGCACCTCTTCGGCCTCGGTCATATCGGCGAAGTCGGTGCGGCGGCGGCCGATCTCGGTAGCCTTGCCGAACTGCGCCTGCACCTCGGCCAGATCGCTGCCGATGCGCGCCCATTGCAGGCCCGCATCCTCCATCAGTGCCAGCAGATCCTCCCGCTCGGCGCGCAGCTCATCCCGCTCGGCAATCAGCTCCATCTCCTCGAGCCTCCGCAGAGAGCGCAGCCGCATGTTGAGGATGGCCTCGGCCTGCAGCTCGCTCAGATCGCCCGGGCTGCGCGGCTTCGGAGCCACATAATCCGCCTCGTCGGTGGCACGCCTGTGCTTGCGGCCCCAGACCTCGGCCATCAGCGCGGCCTTCGGGTCCGCATCGTAGCGGATGATGTCGATCACCCGGTCGAGGTTGAGGAAGGTCAGGATGAACCCGTCGAGGATTTCCAGCCGGTGCTCGATCTTCTCGATACGGTGGCGGGTGCGGCGGCCCAACACGTCGCGCCGATGGTCGAGGAAGGCGCGCAGCACCTCCTTCAACGAGCAGACCTTCGGCACTTTGCCATCAATCAGTACGTTCATGTTCAGGCTAAAGCGAATTTCCAGATCGCTGTTCCGAAACAACATCCCCATCAGCATCTCGGGGTCGATGGAGCGGCTGCGCGGCTCCAGCACGATACGCAGATCGGCGGCAGATTCGTCGCGCACATCAGCGAGCGCCGGCACCTTCTTGGTCTGGATCACCTCGGCCAACCGCTCGATCAGGCGGGATTTCTGCACCTGATAGGGAATTTCCGTGATGACAATCTGCCATTGTCCTCGCCCCAGATCCTCCACCTGCCAGCGCGAGCGCAGCCGGAAGGCGCCACGTCCGCTGCGGTAGGCGTCCAGGATGCTCTCACGCGGCTCCACGATCACGCCACCGGTCGGAAAATCCGGGCCAGGCACCAGCTTCACCAGTTCCTCGTCCGACATCTCCGGATCACCGATCATCGCCTGGCAGGCATCTATCAGCTCGTGCAGATTATGCGGCGGGATATTCGTCGCCATCCCGACCGCGATCCCGCTGGAACCGTTGGCCAGAAGGTTCGGGAAGGCCGCCGGCATCACCACCGGCTCTTCCAGCGTGCCGTCGTAATTGGGGCGGAAATCAACCGCGTTCTCGGCCAGCCCTTCCATCAGCAGTTCCGCCGCCGCAGTCAGCCGCGCCTCGGTATAGCGGCTGGCCGCCGGGCTGTCGCCGTCGATATTGCCAAAGTTGCCCTGCCCGTCGACCAGCGGGTAGCGAACGTTGAAATCCTGCGCCAGTCGCGCCATTGCGTCATAGATCGCAGCATCACCGTGCGGGTGATAGTTGCCCATCACGTCGCCCGAGATCTTGGCCGATTTGCGAAACCCCCCGCCGGGTGAAAGCCTGAGCTCGCGCATCGCATAAAGGATGCGGCGATGCACCGGCTTCAGCC
>JAIRJX010000324.1 GCA_031260425.1 Gemmobacter sp. | reverse complement strand
CGGTATTGCGGGCGGCGCGGATCTGCCCGAGCCGTTCCGCCATGTCATGGGAATCACTGCCCACCCCGGTGATATGGCCGCAAATGGGGCCTTCGTGATAGTCCGGCTCATCCCGGATGTGTTCCGTCGCCTTGAACAGCGGCCCAGCAATGGTGGAAACATGGCCCTCGAACAGGTCCAGACGCGCGTTGAACGTCATCGGATCTTGCGCCAGCAGCGCGCGCAAGGTCGGCGAGGTCTGCCCCGTCTGGGCCTTCGCGGCGGGCGTGCAAGACGGGATCCGCATCACTTGCCTCCCAGCATCTTGATGGCCCGCCGAGGCTCAGTGGCGGATGATCCGCGAAAGCGTGGCCATCGCCACCCTGCCCGGCTTGTGGACCGGCCATGACCTGAAGGATGTCTGGGTCTGCCGTTTGCAACCCGAGATCCGACAGCGGATCTCGGTGGCCTTCTGCGGGGACGAAAAAACGCAATCCGGCCCTTCAGGCCCAGGCAAGGGCCTGGGTTTGGTCTCATGATTTGATGGCACAATCCTGGCGGAACCAGGCCATATGAGGCGGGTCGGTCATGGGCGCGCTGCCATCGAGCTTCCGCGATATCATCGGTTGAAGCCTGAGAGCGGAACTAGGCCGTCAGAGCCGCATATAGCGGTCGCAAGCCTTGAACCGTGCTTGCGTGGCGCGTGCGGCTGGACGAAGCTGGTTTTCATGGCTTTCACACTTCGCCAGCTTCAGTTCTTTGTCGCCGCCGCCGAGGCGGGCACCGTTACCGGCGCGGCGCGGGCGCTTTCCATTTCGCAATCCAGCGTGACCGAGGCGATCCGCGCACTGGAGGACGATCTGGGTATCATGCTGTTCGACCGGCAGGCGCGGGGGCTGCAGATCACCCATAAGGGGTCGGCCTTTCTGCGCCACGCGCGCCAGATCCTGGCCGATGTGGCGGCCGCCCGCTCCGCTTTTCGCGATGAGGGCGAGCAGGTGCGCGGGCGGCTGTCGCTCGGGGTGACGTCGCTGGTGGCGGGCTATGTGCTTTCGGACATATTGCAGCGGTTCCGCCGCGCCTTTCCGCTGATCGAGTTGAATGTGATCGAGGATACCGGCGAATATCTGCAACATCTGCTGATCGGGGGTGAACTGGATGTGGCGGTGCTGCTGACCTCTTCGGTGCGGGACCGGATGGCCTTGCAGGTGGAAACGTTGGTCGTCTCGCCCTATCGGCTCTGGCTGCCGCTGGGGCATCCCCTTTCCTTGCAGGAGGCGATCTCGCTTGAGGAGCTGGCCGGGCGGCCGATGATCCAGTTGATGGTGGACGAGATCGAGGAATCGACGCGCCATCTGACCGCCGCCCTGCCGGTGAAGCCCGAAATCGCCTTTCGCACCCGCAGTGTAGAGGCGGTGCGGTCACTGGTGGCGACGGGGGCGGGTCTGGCCATCCTGCCGGGGCTGGTCTATCGCCCGTGGTCGCTGGAAGGTGACCGGATCGAGATCCGCGACGTGTCGGGCGACCTGCCTTCAGTGCAGGTGGGGTTGGCCTGGCGGCGCGGGGCGCCCTTGTCGGGGCCGGCGCTGAACTTCATTCGTTCGGCGCAAAGTGGCATGGCGGATCGCTGAGCGTTCGGTTTTTCCGATATGTCCTATCCAGATTTTGTGTTTGCGAAAGGTCTGGCCAGCCCGCAGCATGACGGGCAGACCGGAATACCGGCGGCGGCAAGGCCCGCCCGAACCGCAACCAGGGAGATTTCACCAGCATGACCGCACGGATCACACGCGCTGCCTCACGGGCTGCCACCTTGGCGCTTGCCGCCCTTGCCGCAAGCTCGACCGCACTGTCACCCGCCCTGGCGCAGATGACCGAGCTGGGCGCGGGCGAGGGCGAACTGTCCATCGTCGCCTGGGCCGGATATGTCGAAAGAGGCGAGACGGACCCGGCTTATGACTGGGTGACGAAATTCGAGGGCGCGACCGGATGCAAGGTCTCGGTCAAGATCGCCAATACCAGTGATGAGATGGTCGCCCTGATGAATGAGGGGGGATTTGACCTCGTGACCGCTTCGGGCGATGCTTCGCTGCGTCTGGTCGCGGGCGGCAGGGTGCAGGAGATCAATCCCGCGCTGATCCCATCCTGGTCGACCATCGACCCGCGGTTGCAAGATGCGGCCTGGCACACAGTCGACGGCAAGCACTACGGCGTGCCCTACATGTGGGGGCCGAACGTTCTGATGTATAACACCGACACCTTCAAGGAGGCGCCGACCTCCTGGAACGTGGTCTTCGAGAAGATGGATCTGCCCGACGGCAAGTCGAACGAGGGGCGGGTGCAGGCCTATGACGGTCCGATCTACATCGCGGATGCTGCGCTTTATCTGATGGCGCACAAGCCGGAACTGGGGATCACCGATCCCTATGAGTTGAACGAGGATCAATACCAGGCCGCGCTGGATCTGTTGCGCGGACAGCGCAAGCTGGTCAGCCGCTATTGGCACGACGCGATGATCCAGATCGACGACTTCAAGAACGAGGGGGTCGTGGCCTCGGGTTCCTGGCCGTTCCAGGTCAACCTGCTCCAGAGCGAGGCACAGCCGGTTGCGTCGACCTTCCCGGAGGAGGGGGTTACCGGCTGGGCCGACACCACCATGCTGCATGTCGACAGCAAACATCCGAACTGCGCCTATATGTGGTTCGAGCACCAACTGTCGTCGAACCTGCAATCGGACCTTTCGGTCTGGTTTGGCGCCGTGCCCTCGGTTCCGGTGGCCTGCACCGATGGGCGCGGGATGCAGACGCAGGAAGGCTGCGACGCGAACGGCCTGGCCAATTTCGACAAGATCAAGTTCTGGCGCACCCCCACGGCCAATTGCTCGGTGGGTGAGGGGGCCTGCGTGCCCTATTACCGCTGGGTCAGCGACTTCATCGGTGTGATCGGCGGGCGCTGAGGCCGTACCTGGGCGGCAGCCCCTTTGAGCCCGTCGCCCCCTCATGGGCGGCGGGGAACGTTACGGCCAATCCTGCGGAACCCCCTGCCATGACCCCAGCCGTCGAATTCAACGCCGTGTCCCGCCATTTCGGCACGGTCAAAGCCGTGGATGGCGTGGATCTGACCATTGCCGAAGGCGCGTTCTTCGCCATGCTTGGCCCGTCGGGGTCGGGCAAGACGACCTGCCTGCGGCTGATCTCGGGCTTTGAAAAGCCGACTGCCGGAGGTATTCGCATCTTTGGTCAGGATGTCGGCGCGGTGCCACCCAACCGGCGCAATGTGAACACGGTGTTTCAGGATTATGCGCTGTTTCCGCATATGACGGTGCGTGACAACGTGGCCTATGGGCTGATGGTCAAGGGCGTGGACAGGCGCAGCCGTCTGGAGAAGGCCGAGGAATTGCTGGCGCTGGTGAAACTGCCCGGCTATGGCGAACGCAAGCCGGGGCAATTGTCGGGCGGTCAGCGCCAACGGGTGGCACTGGCGCGTGCGCTGATCAATGAGCCGCGTGTGCTTTTGCTGGACGAACCCTTGGGCGCGCTGGACCTGAAACTGCGCGAGGCGATGCAGGACGAGCTGAAGGCGCTGCAAAAGCGGCTTGGCATCACCTTCGTCTTTGTCACCCATGACCAGCACGAGGCCCTGTCGATGGCCGACAGCCTTGCCGTGTTCAACGATGGCAGGATCGCCCAGATCGGCACGCCGGAAGATGTCTATTCCCGCCCGCAGACCCGGTTCGTGGCGGATTTCGTCGGCTCATCCAATGTCCTGCCTCCCGAGCTGACCGCAGCACTTGGCGGTCCGTCGAAATGGGCGAGCCTGCGGCCCGAGGCGGTGCGGCTGGTCCCCATGGGTCATGACGGCACCGTCAAGACGGTGCGCTATCTTGGCGCGGGATCGCGCGTGGTGCTGGAGATCGGCGGCACCGAGATTGCCGCCATGGTCCCCGCAGGTCAACCCATCCCCGAGACAGGAGCGCAGGCCGCCATCGCCTTCGATCCCAGGGCCCTGCATGTGATGGCAGAGTGATGCTCGGCACCCCTGCAATCCTGCCCGAACGGGGCATCGGCGACCGGCTGACCGCGCTTTTCTGGCGCAGGCCGCGCGTTCTGCTGGCGCTGCTCCTGATCCCGCCGCTTGTCTGGCTGGGTGTGGTCTATCTGGGGTCTTTGGTGGCACTTTTGCTCCAGAGTTTCTATTCCATCGACGAGTTCTCCGGAGTGGTGAAGCAGGAATTCACCCTGAAAACCTATGCGGAACTCTTCCGTGCCCAGAACCTCGACATCATCCTGCGCACGGTTCTGATGGCGGCGCTGGTCACGCTGGCCTCTGCGATCATCGCCTTTCCCATCGCCTATTACGCCGCCCGTTTCGCGCGCGGGCGGTGGAAGGCGGTGTTCTACCTCGGGGTCATGCTGCCGCTCTGGTCGTCCTATCTGGTCAAGGTCTATGCGTGGAAACTGATCCTTGCCAGAGAAGGCATCCTGACATGGATTGCCGATCATGCCGGCGCGGGGCCGTTGCTGGCGCGGGCGTTGGACGAGCAATGGTTCGGGGGGGCGTCGCTCTCGACCTCGCCCGTCGGCACCTTCATTGTCTTTGTCTATATCTGGATGCCCTACATGATCCTGCCGATGCAGGCGGCGCTGGAGCGGGTGCCGGCCACCATGCTGGAAGCCTCCGCCGATCTTGGCGCCTCGCGCGCGCAGACCTTCCGCAGCGTGATCCTGCCGTTGGCCCTGCCGGGGATCGTGGCGGGGTCAATCTTCACCTTTTCGCTGACGCTGGGGGACTACATCATCCCGCAGATCATCGGCAATTCCGCACGGTTCATCGGCCTGGCCGTCTATCAGTTTCAGGGCACGGCCGGAAACCTGCCGCTGGCCGCCGCCTTTGCGGTGGTGCCGATCATGATCATGCTGGTCTATCTGGGGATCGCCAGGCGGATGGGAGCTTTTGATGCACTCTGAGCAGGCCGGGCCGGGGGTGAAGATCGCGGCGGGGCTGGGGCTGGCCTTCCTGCACCTGCCGATTCTTCTGATATTCCTTTACGCCTTCACCACCGAGGAAAAGAGCTATCAGTTCCCGCCCCCCGGCCTGACGCTGCAATGGTTCGGCGTAGCGTGGCATCGCGCCGATATCTGGCCGCCCCTCTGGCTTTCGGTTCAGGTGGCGGCGATTGCGACGGCGGTTGCGATCATTCTTGGCATGCTGATTGCAGGCGCCATGGCGCAGACCCGCTTCTTTGGCCGAGACCAGATCTCGTTGCTGATCCTGCTGCCGATTGCGCTTCCGGGTGTCATCACCGGCATGGCGCTGCGTTCGGCCTTCGCGATGATGGATATCCCGTTTTCGGTCTGGACCATTATCCTTGGCCACGCGACATTCTGCATCGTCATCGTTTATAACAACGCCGTCGCGCGGATGCGCCGCCTGTCGGGTGGGATCATGGAGGCGTCGGCCGACCTTGGTGCCAACGGGTTCCAGACCTTTCGCCATGTGTTGCTGCCCAATCTCGGCTCGGCCCTGCTGGCGGGGGGGATGCTGGCCTTTGCCCTGTCCTTCGACGAGGTGATCGTGACGACCTTCACCGCGGGGCAGCAATCGACCCTGCCGATCTGGATGCTCAACGAACTGGTTCGTCCCAGGCAGCGGCCGGTGACGAACGTGGTGGCTATCGTGGTCTTCGCCGTGACGTTCCTGCCGATCCTGGCCGCCTATTACCTGACCCGCGATGGCGATGCGACCGCCGGCGCGGGTAAA
This sequence comes from Gemmobacter sp., assembly GCA_031260425.1. Classification (GTDB taxonomy): domain Bacteria; phylum Pseudomonadota; class Alphaproteobacteria; order Rhodobacterales; family Rhodobacteraceae; genus Gemmobacter. The sequence goes on along the minus strand of JAIRJX010000324.1, from coordinate 4,747 downwards.
TGAACAGGAGGGAGTGATGAAGCACATCGACACCGCACTGCTGATCGGGGCCGCCTTTCAGGCCGGGCAGGAGGCGGACGAGCCGATCTTGAATCCGCGCACCGGCGCGCTGATCCTGAATGTGCCCGAGGCGTCGACGGTACAGGTCGATGCGGCCGTGGCTGCGGCGCGACGCGCCTTTGACGGCTGGTCGCGCACCTCGCCGGGCGAGCGTGCCGCCGCCCTGCTCCGTATTGCCGACCGGGTGGAGGCCGAGGCGGATGCCTTCGCGGCGCTGGAGGCGTTGAACTGCGGCAAGCCGATCAATTCGGCGCGCAATGACGAGATTCCGGCCGTTGTCGACTGCTACCGCTTCTTTGCGGGGGCCGTGCGCACGCAGCACGGGCAGGTCGCGGGGGAATATCTGCCGGGCCATACCAGCATGATCCGCCGCGATGCGATCGGGGTCGTGGCGTCGATCGCGCCCTGGAACTATCCGCTGATGATGATGGCATGGAAGCTGGGGCCGGCACTCGGTGGCGGCAATACCGTTGTGTTCAAGCCGTCGGAGCAGACACCGTTGACCGCGCTGAAGATGGCACGGATTCTGGCCGACGAACTACCCGAGGGGGTCGTGAATATCGTCACCGGTCGGGGGCATACGGTCGGGAACTATCTGATCAACCATCCGGGCGTCGACATGATCAGCCTGACCGGCGATGTCGCCACAGGCCGCAAGATGCTGGACGCCGCCGCAAAAACCGTGAAGCGCACCCATCTGGAACTGGGTGGCAAGGCCCCGGTCATCATCTTTGACGACGCCGATATTGCGGAAGTGGTCGAGGGATTGCGTGCCTTCGGCTACTACAACGCCGGTCAGGATTGCACCGCCGCCTGCCGTATCTATGCGAGCAGGAAAGTGTATGAACGGCTGGTCGCCGACCTCTCGGCGGCTGTGTCCTCGATCACCCTCGGCGCCGAGGACGACACGGCAAACGAGATCGGGCCGCTGATTTCGCTCCGCCAGCGCGACCGGGTGGCAAGCTTCGTCAACCGCGCGCGTGAGGTCGGCCATATAGAGGTGACGACCGGCGGCGAGGTGATGGACCAGGGGTTCTACTATCGCCCTACCGTCATAGCCGGCGCCCGGCAGGAGGACGAGATCGTCCGGCGTGAGGTGTTCGGGCCTGTCGTGTCGATCACACCCTTCGCCGATCCGGATCAGGCGCTTACCTGGGCGAATGACAGCGATTATGGGCTGGCCTCATCGGTCTGGACCCGCGACGTGGGCCGGGCGATGTCCACCGCCGCGCGGTTGCGCTATGGCTGCACCTGGATCAATACTCACTTCATGCTGGTTAACGAAATGCCGCATGGCGGGCTGAAACAGTCGGGCTACGGCAAGGACATGTCCAGCTACGCGCTGGAGGATTACACCGTCGTTCGGCATGTGATGGTGAAGCATGGCTGATCCCGCGGGGTTCGGCGCGGGGCGGAGGCACTGCGGGCCTCGCGCCTTGCCATCCGGATGATGTGCCTGGATCCCCCTTCACCGCCGAGTCGCGCTCGCATGTTTCTGTCTATCGCCTTCCGAACCAATGAGGCAGGCGGCGAAACCGTGCCCTGCCATCATGTCGGCACAGGATACATCGCCTCTACGCCATGCCGCGAAAATGGGAGACGCGGCATCATCCCGCCGACCCTTCCCGTAAAGGCCACCGGTAATATCGCATGGTGAGTGGTTTTGTGGCGGACCCGGAGCGATTCGAACGCCCGACCCTCAGATTCGTAGTCTGATGCTCTATCCAGCTGAGCTACGGGTCCATCGTGAGCGGGGATTTAGCGACAGGCCGGGAGGGATGCAAGGACGAAAGTTCATCTGTGGCGAGTTTTGTGCCGATGCACAGGTCATCCGGTTTGCGTTTCGCTGTCCAGTCCACCGGACTTCGGCAGGCGGATCAGGAATTCCGTGCCCTCTTCGTCACTGCGTAAAAGCTCCAGTTGTCCGCCGTGGCCGCGGATCAGTTCGGCCGAGATGGCGAGACCGAGGCCGGAGCCGCCTTTGCGAACCGAGCCCTGGAAGGCCATGAACAGATGCTCGCGCGCCTTGGGCGGCAGGCCGGGGCCGGTATCGCCTACGCGGATCGACCAATCGGCCTCGTCCTCGGTGGCGGACAGTTCGATGGTGCCCTCGCGCCCGGTGGCCTCGATCGCCTGCCGCGCATTGCGCACGAGATTCGAGAGCACGCGCTGCAATTGCTCGGCATCGGCGCGAATCGCGAGACCGGGGGGGGCGTCGATCAGGCAGGCCGGGCTGGTCTCTGGCGAAAGCCCCTCGCCATCGGCCACATCTTCCAGCATCGGGCGCAGTGCGAAGCGGGTCAGACGGGGCGGATGTTCCTCGGCCTTGCCGAAAGCCAGGGTCGCTTCGCAGAGCGAGACCGCCCGGCTGATCGAGTTCACCAGCTTCGGCGCGGCGCGCGCCACCGCCGGGTCGGCGCTCTGTTCGATACGGTCGGCGAAAAGCTGGGCGGAGGTCAGGATATTGCGCAGGTCGTGGCTGATCTTGGCCACGGCACCACCCAGTTGGGCCAGCCGTTCCTTCTGGCGCAAGGCGGCGATAAGGTCGGTCTGCATGTGCTGCAGCGCCTCCTCGGCGTCGCGCAATTCCACCACACGGGCTGTGGGCGTGATAACCAGCCGCGCATCTTCGGGCGCAGTGGCGTAAGCCTGTATGTGGCGCACTACGCGCCGGATCGGCAGCACCATCAGGCGTTGCACGGCAAGAAACAGAATGGCGGCCGTGATGGCCGAGATCAGCGCCGACATGAACAGGATGCGCAGTCCGTAATCCAGCATCTCGCGCCGCATCGGACCCTCGCGGAGCGTGACCTCGATCAGCCGCCCGGCCTCCTGCACCGGGTTGCCGATGACGCGGATAATGCGGTTTTCCGGGTTGGCAAGCAGGCCGAGCGAATCGCGGATCAGATCGAACGGTCCGCTCTGGCGCAAATCGTAGGTGGCGGCGATGGGTTCGGGAATCGGCGAGGACAGCACCAGTTGGCGCAGATCATCACGCCGGAGCACCACGTTGAACACCCCGGCATTGGCCAGCAGCTCCTGCTCCAGCTCCGGGGTCAGTATGCCATCGGTCGCCAGTTGCGCCAGCGAGGCGATCTGCGCCTTTTCCAGCCGGAGCTGCAGGTAGTCCAGTCTGAAGCGCGCGATCGAGGGCACGAAGATCAGTGCTTCGGCCAGCATGACAAAAGTAACCGTCAGGAGCAGGAACCGCCCCGACAGCGTCATGAGGATCCGGGTTGCCAATCGTCGCACCGCCTGTCCACCTCCTTTGTCCGCGGATCGTCGCGCAGCGGGACAGGCGAGGCATAGCAAACCGTTCCATGCAAATACAGGGGCTTATCATGTGACGTGGGCAGGTTGTCATGTGCCGCAATGGCGGGCCACATTCAGGGGGCATCCGGGTTGCCGGGGGTGTTTCACGGGACATTCGGCTATCGCTTCGATCCCAATGCAATGTGAGCCAGCACCATGCCCGGGACGTGCGGGCGCGGCATCCAGAATAGCAGGGGCAGGGGGGGGCATGTCACCCGCCGCTTCTGCCCCGGTGCCGTGTGATCTCATGCTGTCATGCCGTGTGAGCCCTTCCCCTTGCCCGGAACAAGGCACGTAGTGCCGCCGGGGCAGCGCCCGAGGGCGGGTGCTATGGTGATGCCGGCGCGGGGATTGGGGTTATGCCGGCGTGCACCATAAAGTGCAGACCTTATCGTCTCACGCGCCCACCCGCGGTCGGCAGCTGCCCTTTTCGTCGCGTGGGGTGGCGAGGATTGGGGACCATGGGCTTCCTCGTAAGACTGATGAGCCTTGGGTGAGCCGTCGCTTCACCCGGAGCGCGGAGCGAGATAGGCAGCGTGCGTCACGAAAGCGCGGCGCGGGCCCCGAGATTTCCTGCGCAAAACCCCTTGCCGTGAATTGACTTGGCTCCGGAGCGCCCTTAAAGGACGGGCTTCAAGTTGCAGCGGCCCTCCGAATCCATCGGATCCGGGCTGCATGTCTGATGGAGAGCCGCGATGAAGCGCACTTATCAACCGTCGAACCTGGTTCGCAAGCGCCGCCACGGGTTCCGCGCCCGCATGGCGACCAAAGGTGGTCGTCTGGTGCTGGCCGCTCGCCGCGCTAAAGGCCGCAGCAAGCTGTCGGCCTGATCGCTGCTCGGCCCCTTGGGGTGCCGGCAAGGGGTGACCTGACATGACACCGCCGTTGGCAGAGGAGGCAGACCGCGTCATTGCGGAGGCTTCCGGGGAGCCCGCGGCGGTTTCGTCGTGCGCGGCCTATACGATTCTTGCCAAGCGGGCGGATTTCCTGCGTGCGGCCTCGGCCCGGCGGCAGGGAGCGGAGGGGTTCCTGCTTCAGGCGCGCGACCGCAAGGATGGTCTGCCCGCGATCCGCGTCGGCTTCACCTGCTCGAAGAAGGTCGGCAATGCGGTAATGCGCAACCGTGCCCGGCGGCGGCTGCGCGAGGTGGTGCGGGCGGTGCTGCCCGGCCTTGGGAAGCCGGGTTGGGACTATGTGCTGGTAGGCCGGCCCGGCGTGACGGTGATCCGCGATTTCGCGGCGCTGAAGGCGGATCTGGCGGCGGCCTTGCGCCAGATCCATGCGCGGCCATGAGCCCGCTTGCCCATCTGCTGGCGCTGCCCGTCCGGGCCTATAGGCTGGTGCTGAGCCCTTGGGTCGGCCATGGCTGCCGTTT
>JAIRJX010000259.1 GCA_031260425.1 Gemmobacter sp. | reverse complement strand
CGATCCCGCCGCACCCAGCGGATGGTCAGATCGCCGGGCACCCGCGACCGCCGCCATGGCTGTTCGACATGGACCGGAGAGAACGGGCGCAGGCCCATGGCGCGCGGGGTGAAGGTGAGCACGGTATAGCTGTCGTCGCCGACCGGCCGCGCGGATGGCCCGATACGCCAGTTCCAGGGCAGGCCGAGATCGGCTTCGGCGACCGGCAGGTCGGCTAGCATGCCGTCCAGCACCACGATGCGCGCGCCCTCGGGCACCATCGGGGCCATGTCGGCGTCCGTGCCGCGCTGACCGCGCAGCAGGCGCGAGAGGCGGTAGCGGCCGGGTGCGATCAACTCGGCATCGCCGAATTGCAGGATCTCCCATCCGCCGCCGGGCTGGGCCACGGCGATGGTGTTCTCGCCACTGAGGAGGCGCAGGTCCGTCACGCTTTCCAGCGTCCCGGTCAGCAGGTCCACATAGACCGCGTTGCCATAGTCGAACCGCGAGAGAGGCCCGGCGTAGAGGTCGGCCACCAACTCGCCCATCCGTGCCCGGCCGCCGAACGCCGTGACCAGATCGAACCCGTCCTGATCGGGGCTGCGGAACACCGCCATCTGCCCCGGCCAGGGGTGGGCATGGGCGGCGACCAGCGGATGATGGGGCGTGTGATCCTCGCGCAGTTGCGGCAGGTCCATGATCAGGGCGAGGGGCGCACCGAACACGACCGGCCGGGCCAGCGAGGCCGGGCGCGGGCTGCCGGGCGGCAGGTCATAGGCCGCGCGGTCCTGCCGGATCGTCTCGACGCCGCGGGCCTCGGCGTCGGAGACGGAGAGGATCCGCATCTCGGCCAGCCGCCCATCATGATCGAGCAGGATCACGTCGGCGGGATCCAGCGCCAGGCGCGACGGCGGCAGCCGGAAGGCCCCGGTCTCCCGGCCGATCCACGCTTCCATCAGTGCCCGGCGGCAGCGCCGGTCGGCTTCCTCGGGCGGCGCGGCCATCGGGAAGCTATCGGAGGACACGCGGGTCGCATCGACCGTGATGCGGCGTGCTTCGACCGTGATCCCGTCATAGTCTTCGTCCGCGCGCGCGACCTGCCATTTCAGGGCCTGCGGCAGTTCGGTCTCCTGCCCGCGCGTCAGTTCCATTACGTCGCCCTGACCTGCCGCTACCATGCCGTCGGGGGCGATGGTGGCGACCGGCGCGCGCCCGCGCATGATGAAGCGGATGCGTCCCTCGCTCTCGGCGGCATCGAATCCGAAATGCCGCGCCAGCATGGTGATTGAGGTGCGGGGCGATTCCAGCGCGGTGATGACATAGCCGTCCACCGCGCCGGTCAGGTTTGAGACGTCGATCCACGCTTCCGGCAGCCCGGCGCGCAGGCAAAGGTGTCGAACCAGCGCGGCCAGCGACACCGCCCCCAGCCGTCCGGTCAGCCAGTGGCCCAGCCGCCAGTTCTCGCCATCGGCCCAGAGGTCCGAGAGTTCGGGGAAGAACGGATAGGGGCGCGCGTCCCATGTCCAGGCAGCGCATTCGGAGACATTGACCATACGACCGGCATATTCGGTCGAGACCGGGTTGTTGGTCGGGTTGCGCCAGAACAGATAGGTCGCTTCCAGATAGGCGCGCTGGATCGCGTCGTCGCGCCACCCGCGCGAGAAATACGGCACGAAGGATTCCGAGGATTTCGGGTCGTAGAACACATTGGGCTGGTTCGGCCCGCGATCCACCGCCGGGCAGCCGAGTTCGGTGAACCAGATCGGCTTGGACTGCGGCACCCAGGCGGTCGGCGAGCCGCTCTCGGTCCCGCCCGGCCGGTTGAAATGCGGGTTCGACCACCACGCGTGGATATCCTTGTAGCGGAACACCCACGGCTTGCCCGCCCCATCCGTGATCGGGGTGCGATTCTGCGCGATCCGGTCTCCTTCGCTGGCATAGAACCAGTCGAAGCCCTCGCCCCCGGCGATATTCGATTGCAGATAGGCGCGGTCATGGATCGAGGGCCAGAGCAGGGCATCGGCATGGTCCCAGCCGTCGCGCCAGTCGGCGAGCGGCATGTAGTTGTCGATGCCGACGAAATCGACATTGGCATCCGCCCAGAGCGGATCGAGGTGAAAGAACACGTCGCCCGATCCATCGGTCGGATGGTGCCCGAAATACTCCGACCAGTCGGCGGCATAGCTGATCTTCGTGTCGACACCGAGGATCGAGCGAACCGCGGCGGCGAGGTCGCGGAACGCCTGCACGGCGGGATAGCTGTCGGCCCCGGACCTGATCCGGGTCAGCCCGCGCATTTCCGATCCGATCAGGAAGGCATCGACGCCGCCCGCCGCCGCGCAGAGATGCGCGTAATGCAGGATCATGCGTCGGAAGCCCCAATCGGCGCCGCCGGTCCAGATGACGGTCTCGCCATCGACGGCAAAATCCGAGGGCTGGGCGTTGCCGAAGAAACCCGAGACCTGCGTGGCGGCGGCGCCCGTCTTGTCCACGGTCCCGGCGAATCCGGCGGCGGGCGAGCAGGTGATCCGGCCCCGCCACGGGAGCACGGGCTGGCCGATGGTCTCCGCATCGTCGCTGTAGGGATCGGGCAGCGTGTTGCCGGCCGGAATGTCCATCATCACGAAGGGATAGAAGGTCACCCGCAGCCCGCGCGCCTTCATCTCCTGGATCGCCTGCACCACCGAGAAATCGGTCGGGGTGCCGCCATAGACCGGGCGGTCCTGCGCGTCCTGGCTGACCACCTCGGCCGACGCTCGGTCCACACCGTTCACCACCCAGGCGGGGCGGGTGTTCTTCTCGGCCATCTCGACCTTGGGCCGGATCGTGCAGTTCCCGGCGCGCAGATCGTCTCCGAACCACGAGACCACCAGCGAGGCGCTCTCGACCTTCGGCACCATCGTTTGCAGGCGATCGAGCGAGACCACCATGTCGCCGGTCTGCGCCATGGCGTTCACGTTCTCGACCGCGCTGTCGCCGTCCTCGTCCTTGCGCACGATCTGGGTGGCATAGGCGAATTCGCCCGAGGCCGGGATGATGGTGACGGCCTCTACAAGCCCCTCGGCGGTATCGCCATCGGCCAGCGGCCGGAACACCTCGAAGGATATCTGCGGAATGCGGTTGCCGAAGCGCGAAAGCGCCAGTTCCTCGAACACGACATAGGCGGTGCCGCGATAAGCGGGCGTGTTGCCCGCGCCCATCTTCGCCTCGATGAACGGATCCGGGGCCTGTGCCTCGCCGCCGGGATGCCAGCGCCAGGTGTCCTCGCTCAGGTCCAGAATCTCGCCATCGGCCCAGACGCGCCCGATGCCGGTGATCGGGCCTTCGCATAGCGCCACCGCGAAACTGGCGTAATAGAGGTATTCCGTGGTGGTGATTTTCGGCCCGCCGCCCTTGCCGCCGCCCTGTCGGGTGGTGTTCACCTCTTCGCGGAAATCGGTCGCCCATACGATGTTGCCGCCGATCCGCATCCGGCCATGGAGACGCGGGATCACCATGCCTTCGGTCGCGGAGGTGACGCGCAGGCTGTCCAGACGCTGGCCCTCGATCCGCTGGCCGGGCATCAGGGACGAGACGATCCAGCTATCGACCATCGAGCCGATGCCGGATCCGATCATGCCGCCGATGGTCGCGCCGGAGAGGCCAAGGATCGCGCCGCCGAATCCGCCGCCGATGGCGGTGCCGACCGCGCCGAGAAGAATTGTCGCCATGCTTCAGGACTTCTTCTTGCGACGGGCAGGTGCCGGGCGCGGGAACAGGAAAGCGAAGGCGATGCGCCGCCGCCATGCGGTGGTGAGCGGTTCCTCGATCACGCCGAGCCGCTCATAGCTGTGGATGAAGCTGCCCTCGCCGGTGAGGATTCCAACATGCTTGACGATGGCCCCGGCCCGCATGCGGAACAGCACCACCGCGCCGGGGTCGGCCTCGACCGGATCGATGCGGATCATCACCCGCGCCGCGCTGTCGGCCAGAACCTCGCGGCTGCCGGTCTCGCCCCAATCGCGGCTGTAAGGCGGCACGGGCAGGGTTTCGGAGCCGACCACCTCACGCCAGATACCGCGCGCCAGCCCGAGGCAGTCGCAGCCCACGCCCTTCACGCTGGCCTGATCGTGATACGGGGTGCCCAGCCAGCCGCGCGCGGCGGCGATCACCTCCTTTGCGCTGGCGGGCCTCACAGCACCGCCCCCTCATGCCCGCCATCGGCGGTGGCATAGCGGATCACGGTATCCTGCCCAGGAATGTGCGGGAAGCCGCGGAAATTGACGATATTCGCGAACCTGGCCGCGCAGGTCTCGGCCCGCTTGTCGCAGCCTGCCCGGATGGTGAAGGCGTGGCCTGCGGCGGCCGGGCGCACCGGGGCTTCCAGCAGCGTGATGGTGACGATGCCGGATGCCACCTCGTGCATCATCACCTCGGCCAGGCGTCCGCTGTTCGGCCCCGAGGTCCATTCCAGATGGCCGAAGGCGAACCAGCCGCTGGCGAAACCGCCGATGCCCGAGGCCGTGAAGGCGCGGTCGCGGATCGGATCGACCACCGCGCCGGTCCCGGTATAGATCGGATCGTTCAGGTCCACGCCGCAGCGGGTGTCGCCCAGCGCCGCATCGCAGGTGCCCTGATAGACCCGGCCCACGGTCTGGCCCAGCACATGGGCCATGCCGCGCACCTCGGCCACGAAGGCCACCCGCCCGCGCCGCAACTCGCCGATCGAGCCGAGCCGCAGCAGCACCCGCTGGCCGGGTGCCTCCCAGTTCACCCGCCAGACCTCGACCAGCGCATTGTCCCAGCGCCCGTCGAGGATATCGGTTTCGGTGATCCGGTCGGAGGTCAGCGCGCCCTCGGCGTCCTGCGAATCCACGGACAAGTCGGACCCGGCGCGGATTTCCGAGGCCGACAATCCGCTTTCCGGCTCGTAATCCGTGCCGCCGAAGGCGAGGGGCCGGTCATGATCGGTGAAGCCCAGCACCTCGCCATCGGCGCGGGTGATCCTCCAGCACCATGCCAGCGTGGTGGTGCCCTCGTCCAGATGGGCCTGCAGGGCGGGATCGAGGGCCTTCATCGCCGGATCTCCACAAGCGGGATTGAGGTGATCGAACCCAGCCGCTCGATATCGAGGGTCACGTCCAGCGTGTCGCTGTCGAACCGCACCGGCACGTCGAATTCGAAGCCCGCGCGCACGGCCACGCCATTGCCCGGCGCGGCGTCGAAGGCGAGGATGCCGGTCGCCGGATCGACCGCCCAGCCGGAAACCTGCTCGACGCCGCCCAGCGCCACCCTGACCGTGCCCGCCACCGGCTTGGCGATGGCTCGCGTCCATGTCCGAGGGCCGGAGGCATAATGCCTCACAAGCTGGAATTCGGTCTGGGCATCATTCCCGGTGCCGATCAACTGATCGAGGGGATCGACGGCGGCGGAAGGCGGGCAGGACTTGTAATCCGACCAGTCCTTGAAGCGGAAGCCGAACAGCCGCCCGTTGCGCGCCTCGAAGAAGGCGACCACCGCCGCCAGATCGTCGGCGCGGCGGATGCCGTAGGACACGTCATAGCGCCGCCGCGAGTCTGCCCAGGAGGCGTTGCGCTCTTCATCCCCCGAGGCCAGTTCCACGATCTGGGTGCGCCGTTCCGGCCCGCCGCGCGCGCCCCGGCTGATATTGTCCGGGAACCGGATTTCATGAAACGCCATCACATGCCCCTCCGGCCCATGGCCACCGCCCGGGCGATATCCGCCCCGATCTGGGCGCGGGATTGCCGGAAGGATTCGGCGTCCCGTGCGTTGATGTTGACCGTGACGCCCTGCCCATAGCCCGCCGCCTCGCGGCGCGAGAGGACGCGCTCGCCGCGTTGCAGGATGGCGGGCACCTCGTCCGAGCGCAGGCCCGCCCAGCCGCCATTGTGCATGCGCGGCGCGCTGGCGAAGGCCGTGGCCGGGACCATGCGCCCCGGCGCCGGGCCGCCGACCATGCCGCCGGCATGATAGATGCTGGCGGATAGGCCCCCGGCACCCAGACCCGGCATGAACCCGGACAGGACGCCCGCCAGCGGGCCGAGCAGGAAGCGCCGGGCACCCAGCTTCGCCAGATCGGCCAGCATAGAGGTCACGAGGTCGCGGAAGTTCAGCTTGCCGCTCTTGACGAACTCGGCCACCGCGTTCTCGGCGCTCTGGAATGCCCCGACCAGAGCATTGCCGATATCGCCGCCGATGTTGCGGGCTTTCTCCGCATAGTCGGCCAGTGAGACAGCAACCGCGTCCCAGCCGCGCAAGGCTTCCTCCGCACCCGCCATGGTATCGGCACCGGCCTGCCTGCCCGCCGTCCCCGCGCGGTCGAGAGCATCGGCCACCCGGTCGGCCGCATCCGCCGCATCGTCCAGCGCGGATTCGCTGTCGTCGCCGCTCAACGCATCGCGCAGCGCCTGCATCGCCGCTGTTACGCCCTCAAAAGCCCCGGCGCGCGCATCGGCCGCGCTCTGGCGAAAGCGATCTGCCATCGCACCGGCATTGCTGGCGGCGTGTTCGAGCATCGAGGCGTAAGACTCCGCGCCGAACCAGTCGATCCGCGTATCGGCTCCGATCCTCTCGGAGACCGCGTTGAAGGTCGGGCCGATGGTGCCGAGGAAATCGGCCCATTTCTGCGCGAGGAACGCCATCAGTTGCGTCCAGATCGACTCGATATCGGCGCGGATCGCCCGGAAATCGTGCACGAGGGATCCGACTGTGGTCTTGATCCCGTCCCAGACCGCGCGCGCTACATTGCCCAGCAGCTCGAATGCCGCGCCGAGACCGCCCGCGCCGCTCACCAGCCGCCCGAACCAGTAGATCAATTCGCCCGCGCCGACGATCAGCGCGCCGATCCCGGTGCGGATGATCGCACCGCGCAGCACCGTAAGCGCGCCTGACAGGCTGAAGGTCGCGATCCGCGCGGCGACGAAGGCCGCGACCCAGCGCCCGGCCATGAAGGCCGCGAAGGCGATGCCGATCGAGGCGAGGCGTTCGAGATTGTCGGCCACCAGGATCAACACATCCGCGACTGTCGAGGACGCGCCCAGAAGCTGATCCCAGGTGCCGACCAGTTGCAGCGCGGCGTTGCCGATCAGCGTAAATGCATCGCCGATGGTCGCCGGCATGCTGTCGGCTTCCTCGCGCAGCAGTTCGAGATTGCCGACCAGCGCGGTGCGGATCTCATCGCCGGTGATCCGGCCCTGCCGTCCCATCTCGCGCAAACCCGAGACCGTGGTGCCGAGTTCCTCGGCCAGCAGTTCGGCGACCCGCCCGCCGTTCTGGATCACGCTGTTGAGGTTCTGGCCCGAAAGGGTGCCGAGCGCCATGGCGCGCGACAGCGCGGTCTGGACCGAGGCCGCGCGCTCGGCGCGGGCGCCGGAAACGACCATGGCGTTGTTCAGGGCCTCGGTGTAATCGAGGCTCTCGGCTGTGGACAGCCCCAATTCGCGCAGGGCGGTGGCGTTGGCCAGCCACGACTCGGTGGTCTGCTCCAGGCTGGAATAGGTGCGCCGGGCCATGTCGGCCAGCCGCCCCATGACGGCGGCCCCGCGCTCCTGCGATCCGGTGGCCAGATCGACCCGCGAGCGCAGATCGGTCCAGGTATCGGCATACTGCGCCACCTGACGGACGCTGAGCGCCCCGGCGGCGATCCCCGCGAGGCGGCGCAGCATGACGCCGGTATTGTCCACTTCCTTCGAGAGCCGCTGGAAGCTGCGCGCGCCGCCGTCTCCGACGCCTTCCAGTTCCGCGCGGACCTGCCGGCCGTTCTCGGCCACAAGTCGAACGGAGACCTTCTTCTCAGCCATCGGGCCTGCTTTCCTCGATCTGCTCGTTGGTTTTTCGGATCATCACGGCTTCGATCACCGGCAGCAGTTCCACGATCGCGACTGGCGAAATGCCGAGGGCGCGGCCCATTTCCAGAGCCGCGCCCATGTCCCAGCCGAGAACCGCGCCGGGGATTGCTCGTGTCTGTCCGCTCAGCCGCCCGGTCAGATCCCAGACCTGCCAGCCTTCGTGCGTTTCGGGCGCGTTTTGCCGCGCGGGGCAGTCTTCGCATCGCCCGATGCAGGCTTCGCAGTATCGGTCGCCCCCGCCGAAATGCCATTCAGCGAGAGCGCGAAGTCGTTTTTTTCCGCATCCAGCAGCAGGTGCTGTCCAAGGATCTTGTTCTGGAACGCCTCGAATACCGGCCAGATATCGAGAAGGGCGTCGATGCCATCCGGGGTGACCGCAACAGGATTGCCAGCATCGTCGCCGACACCTTTCCAGCCGGTGATCACCCGCCGCGCGACGGCCTTTGCCATCGCCACGGCCAGCACCTCCTTCGGCGCATCCGGGTCGAGGTTGTCGAGACTGGCATCGGATCGCGCCGAGGCCATGATGGCGGTGGTGACGGGGGCGACTTCCAGCCGAAGGCCGGGCAGAAGGTCGATCCAGCGCGGGGCGGTCGAGAGGTTCAGGCGGATCATGGATCAGTATTCCTCGATGCTGTTGACAAGGGTGACCGTGGCCATGCGGCCGGTGATCGGGTCGAGGGCGGCCTGCCAGTCGAAGGTCGCCTGCACACCCTGCGGCCCGCTGATCTCGACGCGAGGGCGGGGCAGATAGACGGCATGAGCGGTGAAGGTCAGGCTCTCGCCCGAGGCCAGCGTGTAGGCGAATTCCAACTCGCACGGTCCGCCGGCGATCGCCTGGTTCATGAGAACCATGTCGGCAAAGCGGACCTCGATCTGGCCGGTCAGCGCGGCAATCGTCGGATCCGCGCCGTCGATCAGCCCGTCGTTGCGGATGGTCTCGATCCGGTCGAGATTGTTGGCATAGGTGATCTGGGCCGAGATCACGTTGCTCAGCGCCACATCGTTGCGCTCGATCGAGCCGTTGAAGTGCCCGAAGCGGATCAGGTCGAGATCGGCGGGCGTTCCGGCCTGCGATGCGGCGGCGACCGTCTCGCCCTGCGCCACAAGCTGGGCGCTGGCGGTCAGCAGGCCCGACCGCTGCATGGTCCAGGAAAGCTGGTTGACCATGACGCCGGAATACATGGCGAAGCGCGGCACCTCGGGCATGCCGGTCTCGATCGCCATCGACGGCAGCGTCCAGTTCCCGGATTCGAATGTGTGTGTGAAGACACCATCATCCTCGACACTGGTCGGGGATCCGAACGCGGCCTTCAGCCAGAAGCCGAACGCCTCGGCGTCGATCGGGATGGTCAGATCGCCATCCGAGGTGATCGCATCCTTGATCGGTGCCAGCGGGTCGCGGCCATAGCCCAGCAGTTCGGAACTGAGCAGAGGCTGTTCCGCGCTGAGTGTGGATGCCGCGAAGGGCATCCGCGTATAGCCGCTGGCGGGCGGGGTGCCGTAGACAGTCTCGAACGCGACCGCAAGCTGCGACCGCGCGCCTTGTGCGCGAGCCATGATGGTGTCCTTTCGTGCTGGTGGTCAGGCCAGCGGATCGGTGCTGGTGTAATGCAGGGTCAGGATCAGGACCGCCGCCTTGATGGTCGGAGCGCCTTCCACGGCCAGATCGGCGGGTTCGGGCGCGTCGGTTTCGATCCAGTCGCAGAGGCCGCCCAACGTCCGGTCGGCCGCGACGGCCTGCCCGACGGTCTCCGCAAGCACGTCGAAGGCCAGTTCGAGGTTGGATTGCCCGCGAACGAACACTTCGACCTCGGCCCGATGCTGCCAGTGATAGCGCAGGGGCGAGAGGGTCACTTCTGCTTCGCCTGGCGTTCCGTCGCGTAGGATCAGCAGCCCGGCGGCCGGGATGCGCTCGGGCAGAACCTCGTTGCGGTGGACTGTGACGCCGCCCCCGATGCCCAGCAGGATGGTGTGCAGGGCCGACAGGACTTCTTCCCGTTTCGTCGTCATGTGTTGCGATCCCATCGTGAGACGATTGCGCCCGGCAGGGCGTTAAGGACCGTGCGCGCCGGCCGTTCGAGGTCGATCCGCTTGCGCAGGCGCACCTGCCTGACCATCAGGAAGATCGGCACGGATGTGAGACCGCGCCCGGTCTTGGAGCGCGAGACCACGGCGCGGCCATGTTTGTTCAGGCGGGCCTCGGCGATCAGGAGGCTGGGGCCGGTGCGCCGCGGTATGAACCGCAGTTTCAGCCCGGTCCTGGCCTCCCATTCTCGTGGTGTCATGCGCTTCCCGCCGCGCCGCTTGCCTGCCGCCTCGGTCGGTATCGCCAGCCACAGGCCTCCCTGGGACCGGATCAGCGGCCCGACGTCATGGGCATCCACGATCACAGGAGCGCGCGACCAGACCATGGCGGCGGCGTTCAGGCTGTTCTGCCCCTTCGGATAGACCTCGGACCTGATGGTGTGCGCCAGGCGGGGGCCGAGGCCCGCGCTGGTGATCTGCCGTCGCCATTCGTCCTGCAGATCCTTTCCGGCATCGCGGACGGCCGAGGTGACCGCCTTCTGCCCGGCCTTCACCTCGCCTTCCATCAGCTTCACCAGATCGGTGACTGTGGTCGAGAGTTTCATGCCGGCCTCAGATCGAGGGTCCAGACCAGCCGCTCGCGATCGCGCATCGGCTCGCCCTGGACTTCAAGCGTTTCGCCTGCGATCACGATGCGGTCGCCCGGTTCCGGCGAAGGAACCTCCGCGACCATCACGTCAACCTGCACGGTCTCCGACCAGACCCGCGCGCCGCCGAAGCTGGTCGCATGGTCTGGAGCCTTGCGGATCGCACGGATGGTGGTGCCGGGCGCGGCACCGCCCGGCAGCCATGTTGCATCCACTGCCATGTTCGGATCGGCGAAGATCCGGGTCATGGCGGCGGCAAAGGCGTTCACGGATCAGCCACCGCCACTGGTGGCCGCGACCGCCGCGCCGTTCAGGCGCACCCGGCCGACGATCTCGCCGGCGGTGCCGCCCACCGCGGCGACGGCAACGCCGATCGGCACGTTGGTGGATGCGACGTTCGTGCAGCGCGCATCGCCCTCATCCCAATAGATCAGCGCGCCGACCGTCCATGCCTGCGAGGGGGCCTTGGGCAGATCGTAGACGCCGGTGAGGTTGATCACGCCTTCCGCGCCTTCTGCGATATGGCCGGCGGCAACGCCGAAGAGCGAGCCGACCAGAACGCCGGCACCGGAGACGATATCGGCCCCGGCGGTGATGGTGAGCGTGTTGCCCACCGCGACAAAGTTTTTCATGATCCTGTTTCCCTTCCCTTAACTTGCATCCGGTGCGATTTATTCCTACCTTTGCGGTGACGGAGGTTCCCATGACCGCAAAGATCAGCATCTCGATCACCGACGAACACGCCGCAGTGCTGCATGACGCGGTCAAAAGCGGCGACTACGCCTCCTCCAGTGAGGTGGTGCGCGAGGCGCTGCGCGAATGGCGCAGCCGCCGGATGATCGGCCAGCTTTGGGACGAAGGCATCGCCAGCGGCCGGGCCGAGGGTGTGACCATGGTCGACATCAAGGCCGAGGCCCGCCGCCGCCACGGTCTGTAACCTATGGTGAAGGTCCATTTTACCCGCGCCGCGCGCGAGGATCTGATCGACATCTGGGCGCATATCGCAGCCGATAGCCCGCAGGCCGCCGACCGGGTTCTGGACCGGCTGGATGAGGCGGCCGAGGTTCTGGCCGCCCATCCGAGGATCGGCCCGGTGCGTGACGACATCCGGCCCGGCCTGCGCTGTCTGGTCAGCGGCAGCTATCTGTTGCTCTACCGCGTTCTGGTTGATGATGATGTCGAGATCGTCCGCGTCACCCATGGCAGCCGCGATCTGTTCAGCCTGCTCTGAGCTCATGCCGCCGCACCGGGGTTTTTCCAGAGGCCGCGATGATCGATGGCCTTGGCCGCGAAATCGTGGCGGGCCTTGATCTCGATCCCGTCCACCTCGAAGCCCATCCGGGTTTCGGTGAACACGCCCTCCTGCCCGTCGAGATAGGCATATTCGACGGTATCGATCCGGGCCGGATCGGCGGCGAGGAACCACGGATCCTGACCGGCGCTCGGGATCAGCCGCGGCTCCTCGACCACCTCCAGCCGCCCCGAGAACGTGTTCACGTCGGCGGTGTTGCTGGGCGTGGTCGAGGTGATCTGCTTGCGCGCCTCGACCGAGCGGCTGCCGGGCGGCACGAGGATGAAGCGTGGCAGGATCGAGATCAGACGATCCTCGATGCCCTTCTGTTGACCGAAGGCGCGGTAGGCGGCGGCAAGCGCGGCTTCCGAGACCGCCGACGCATCGCCGAGGTTGCCGTGGTCGGCATGGAACAGCGTGTTGCCATCCCCCATGAGCGGGTTCTGCATCAGGATCGAATAGACGATATCCGATTCCAGATCGGCGGCGGATGCGCCGAACGCGGCCGGGATGCGGGTGAAGGCGTCCAGATCGTCATTGATCAGCGTCTGGCGGGTGATCGCGATGATGCGGCCATAGGTTGCCGGGGCATAGACCTCTTTGCCCTCGCCGATGGTGCCATACTGGAACTCGCCCGTTTCCAGCACCTTCTGCAGATCGGGCGCACCGCCAAGCTGGGTGCGCTGCACCGGCTTGAAATCCGTAATCGTGGCTCGACGCGCCCAGGCCGCGAAGGTGCGCGGCGTCGAGGCATAGGCATCGCGCAGCGTCTTGTTGGCGACATTGGCAAGGATCGCCGGGAAGTCGCTCGTCGTGTGATAGCCCACGCCCGCGCGCTGGCCGATCGCCGCGCCGGCCAGTTCCATCTTGGACATGCCGCCGGTGCGGACACCGCTCCGCTCAAGAGAGTGTCGCGCCATTTCCATCAGCGAGAGGCCCCGGAACTCGCGGGCACCGGCCGACAACTGCACAGCGCCGGGATGGGCGCGGTGCAGCAGCGCCTCGGTCATGGCATCGCGATACGCGGTTTCGGCGGTGCCGGTGCCGCGCGCCTGCGCGGGAGCCAGTTCGACCGTGCGTCCGAGAGGGTTTGCATCGACCAGCGCATCGAGGACGGCCTCGCGGGCCGCATCGATCGAGACGCCGCGCGCGATCAGATCGTTGGCGAGATCGGTGCCGAGATCGTGCCGGGCGCAGAGTGTCATGATGGTGCTGACGCGGGTCCGCTCTTCCGTGCGGATGGCTTCCGCGTCGGGCGCGGCCGGGGCCGTTTGCGCGGGGGCAGGGGGCTGCGCGGGGGTTTGGGCGGCGCGGCTTTCATCGCCACCCGCCTGAGTGCTTTCATCAGCCATGATGTTTCCTTTCGTGGTGGGTTTTGCGGCGGGGGCCGCGGTGCCTGCCCTCGTGACGAGGGCGCAGGAATTTCGCCGGGCGTCAGACTGCCCAGCCTCCGACCGCATGCCAGCGCCGGGATCGGCACCGATGGCGACAGCGGAAATCTCAAGCGGCTCCCAATCGACCGCGCGATAGAGCGCGCGCTGGCCGCCATCCGTGCGGTCGGCCTTCGCGACCCGCTCGAACCTGTGGACCCGGTAGCCGACCGAGACGTTGCGGATGATCCCGGCCTTGATGTCGCGCCAGATATCCTCGACGCCCTCGCGCTCCGACAGGCGGATGCGGGCATAGGATTTACC
>JAIRJX010000208.1 GCA_031260425.1 Gemmobacter sp. | reverse complement strand
GAATTGGTGCACATAGCTCAAAGGCGCAGTAGACTAGCCTACAGCAAATTTCGCCATTGACAGTGCGTTTGCGCGCACCTGCCCTCTCGCGCACCTACAGCGACAGCGCCATCGGCGAGAAGATCGGCGTCGGCGCTTCTTGGGTTAACATGATCGCCTCGCTGATGGAGCGCGGTGAGGAGCGCCTGGTGGCAGCCGTCGAAACCGGCCTGATCCCGATCACGCTTGCGATGGAAATATCCAAGGCAGAGACCGAGGAAGCGCAGAACCTGCTGCTGGACGCCTATGAGACCGGCAAGCTCAGGGGCAAGAAGCTGGCCGCTGTCCGGCGGATGCTAGACATGCGCATGCGTGCACAGGGCAAGGAACTGCCGTCCGGGCGTCTGGGACGAAAGAGCAGTGGTCGCCGAATGACCGCCAACGATCTGATGCAGGTCTATCAGCGTGAGGCGGAAAAGCAGCGCCTCTTGGTCAAGAAGTCGGATTTCACGCAGACCCGACTGCTGTTTGTCGTCGAGGCGCTGAAAGAACTGCTCACTGATGAGGGTTTTCTAAACCTCCTCCGGGCGGAGGGCGTCTTCACTATGCCGCGCGCGCGCTGTCTGTGCAGATTTCCGGAGAGGGCGATGACTGACCGGCCCAAGGATCCAAACGAGAATGGCGGACGCATTCATCTCGCCTTCGACCGCAGCTTCGTGACCATTCCCGTGTCATCGATCGTTCCTCTCAAGGCATTGCCGGAGGGCGCGCGGGAAAGCCGGGCATTTTCTCAGGTCCTGAGTTCAATCAAGGCGATCGGGTTGGTGGAAGCGCCGGTCGTGATGGCTGATACGACGAATGTCGGCAGCTATTTCCTGCTCGACGGCCATCTGCGTATCGAAGCTCTGAAAGAACTCGGGATCACCGAGGCCGAATGTCTGCTGGCCACTGACGACGACACCTATACCTACAACAAGCGTGTCAACCGCATACCACCGATCCAGGAACACAGGATGATCGCGCGCGCCATGGAGCGCGGCGTGTCATCGACCGATATTGCCGAGGCGCTCAACCTTCAGGTTGAATCCGTACTGAGGCGCTATCGATTGCTGGAGGGCATCAGCGCGGAAGCGGCCGAAATGCTGAAGGACAAGCCCTGCTCGATGAAGGTGTTCGACATCCTCCGCCAGATGACGGCGGTCCGGCAGATCGTCATCCAGGCCAAGCAGGATGATGAGATGTGGCGCCTCGCGACCATCCCTGGCGTTGGCGCAATTATCGCCATGGCCGTAAAGGCATTCGTTCCTGATCCCGCCGGCTTCAAATCTGCTCGGCACTTTGCAGCCTGGATCGGGCTAATCCCGAAGGCGCATTCCAGCGGCGGCAAAGAACGGTTAGGACGAATATCGAAGATGGGCAATCCAGTACTGCGATCATTGCTGACGACGGGGGCGGCATCGGTGCTACGTCATGTGCAGTATCACGACCGAGTTTGGCCGTGGCTGAAGAACATGCTTACGCGGCGACCCTTCAAGGTCGTGGCGGTGGCGCTCGCCAATAAGACCGCCTGGATGATCTGGGCATTGCTGACCAGAGGTGGAGTTTATCGAGACCCAATAGGAATTGAGGCAGGATCTGCCGCCGCATAAGCGCAGGACCGCCGAGACGAGCTGCCCGGCAACCGCCGGCAGGTAGGGTGCACAACAGACGATGAACCACGGGACGAAATCCCGAAACAGGACAGGCCGAAACCCGTGACGCGCACAAAGCGCGCCCCCTTGATCCAGCCACCTGCTTCGCGGACTTCATCGAGGCCAGCGGTCATGACCGCGCAAGTAGGCCGGACATATGACCGCACCGTTCCCATGTGGTGAAATCGACTAAAGAGCACCTTGCATTGCGGGCCGTTCCACATACACGGGTTGATCTCGAGGACAGGATTCGGGGCAAGGAAGGGAATGGCGAGCGGGGATGGTTTCGGACGCGGACCGGAGCCGGATAGCTCTGTGCCGGATACCACGCCGCAGCACCGGGCTTGCCTCGCACATGGCGTTCCTCAGGCGTTTTCTACCCAGGCGACCTTTAACCTCCGCCCACCGCACGTGGCGGTGACCAGGATCGCGTAGAGCGCGGCCACTCCCAAGCGGATCGAGTCAGTTGCGGCCCCCTGCCCGCTTTTGCGCCGGGCTAAAACCGCACGTCAAAGTTCCTTCATCGCGACGCTTGCCCGCTATCAGGTCGGATAAAACCGGACGGATCGCGCGGGTCCGGCGGCAGGTAGAAGTCATAGGGATTATCGTCGGCAAGATGGCCGAAGGGGGTGAACACAAAGTCACCATCGTCGCGGCCAACTGCGCAAATCACGTAGCAGACCTCGCCGGTCCGGGCGTCAGCGCATTCCATCAGCGCGAGATTGCCGTCATCGGTGGCACGAAGCAGGGTCTGGAAGTTGCTACGGGCATGTTCGGGGATCGCCATATTGGCCTCCTGATGTGAAATGCAATCGGCCCGGCGCTCTGATCGAGGCCGGGCCATGCAGAGGGTTGAGAAGCCGGGGCGGCAGGGACCGCCCCGGTGGGGATCATTCGGCCGCGACCATCTGCTCGGCCCCGCCGTCCCCGGCATCACCGGCGAGGAAGTCGGGCAGATCGACGCTCTCGTCTTCGTCCACCTGATGCGGGGCAGGTTCATCGACCATCCGCAGCGGCTCGGGCAGCCAGCCGCTGTCGACGAGCAGGCGCTCGGCCTCCTTGGCCATGTCGCCCTTCTTCAGATGGTCGATGAGCTGCGCCGCGCCCTCGCCGACGCCCTCGCGCACCGCTTCGAGGATGCGGAGCTTGGTGACCCTGCCGAGGTAGTTCGCGACCGTGGGGCGCCAGCCGGCTTCGACCAGATCGAGTCCGGTGACGCGGGCCAGCCGATCGGCCTCATGCAGGCGGCGGTCGAGACCGTGCTGGCTGATCCCTGTGCCGCTGTAGGGGTTGGGCCGCTCGAAGAGCGCATTCACCCCGAAGCTGACACAATGAGCAAGCAAGGCCTGGCGGCTTGCCTCGTCGAGGCGGTCGAGCCAGGTCCAGAGCGCGTCCTCGTCCTCGAGCGGCATGTCCGCCTTCCAGGCGTCATGGCGCGCGTCGATGGACTTTGCCGCGAGGCTGTCGGTCAGTTCCGGCGATTGCACCGGCAGATGAACCTCGCGAACCACGGCCTGCACCGCTGCCCCGTGGACGCGGATGCCGAAGCAATCGCGCACCAGCGTATGCAGCAGCGCGGTCAGGCAGTGTAAAAATGCCCGTCATTTCGTGTCGCGGCTCGTGCCCGACCTAGCTTTTTTAGCCGGTCTTCCCGGCCGCCTCCTCGCCGCGCGGCTTCGCGCTATTGAAGACGACACTCCGGTCCCGTCCATCTTGGCGACACTGAGCAGTGTCATCCGCGAAGGATGTGATGGTCCCGACAGCTTGGCGGTACGCCTCCACTTGACACGTTCAGTGTCGCGCGTTTCTGCCCGCAACCATTATGATACTATTCGCCATCACATCCAGCCCGACAACCCCAATGAAAGCTTTGAGGACACTTTGGAGCGGATCCGCCAAGCTGATGTTATTGCCAGCTTCGATGATCTTGATGGTCCCGATGGGGGTAGTTGACGGGAGGGGCGCAGATTTACACGAGCGCGTGTAGCAACCAAAGGCATCTGAAATAACAACGATATTTCAAAAAGGACTTGCGATCCTACCTCAACCTCTTGAGATTTGCTACACAAGAGAGAATGGTTAGCTTGCACGTCCGGAGGTACTCGCTTGGCCGCCTCACCATCGAACTTCAGTGCAGCCCCATCCGCAGCGGGCTACCTCTATCAGGCCCGCCTGGCACTGGCCCTGTGCCTGAAGTACGTGAACACCGAAGCTAGTGTCGAGGTGGGTATCGAACGACTGGATGACGTCTCGTTCGCGACCAATGGAACGGCGTTAGAGCTTCTTCAGGCGAAGCATCACATCAATCGGGTGGCTAGCCTCACCGACAAGAGTGTCGACCTCTGGAAGACACTGCGCGTCTGGAGCGAAGCCGCTGCAAAGGATCCGACTCTCCCTGCGCGTACCCGCTTGGCCCTGGTGACTACAGGCTCCGCGCCCGATGACAGTGCAGCCGGGAAGCTGCGCCCGGCGGGAGCCTATACAGCGGGAGAAGTGCGAAACCCCAAAGCAGCGACCGCACTGCTTGAGGCGGTGGCGGAAGCAGGAGGCAATCAGGAACTGAAGGCGGCCTATGCGGCGTTCTTGGCACTCGGCCCCACCATGCGGATTTCGCTTCTAAGCTCGATCGAAATCCTGGACAATCAGCCGCTAGTCACTGACCTGGGCGAGGTAATCGAGAAGGACCTGCGCCTGCTCGCGCCACGAGGCCAAGCCGCCGTCGCCCGCGAGCGATTGGAGGGCTGGTGGTGGCCACGCGTATGCAAGGCGCTCATAGCCAGTCCTGCAGAGTCCATAGCGGTGCTGGAGATCGAGGCAAAGCTTGACGACATCCGTGACGGCCTGAGGCGCGACGCCTTGGTTGCCGACCAGGAACATGTCGATCCTCCCATTGACGAGATCGCCGAATACGAAGGGCGCCCTTTCGTCCGGCAACTGAAGGTGGTTGGCGTCGGCGGAAATCGCGTCGAGTATCCCAAGAGGGACTACTATCGGGCGTTCACCCAGCGGTCAAAATGGGTCCGTGAGCACTTGGTGTTCGATGGCGAGATCGCGAGATATGAGCAAACCCTCATCGAGGAATGGCAGCCCCGGTTTCAGCAGATGCGCGACAAGATTGGCGATGGAGAAATCACCGATACGGCGCGCCGCCAAGCCGGCCAGGAACTTTACAGTTGGGTAGAGGCAGACGCCCGCTTCCCGTTCCGGACAGTCAGCCACCGCTTCCTTACCGTCGGTTCCTACCACATTCTGGCCAACGACCTGCGTGTCGGATGGCATCCAGATTACGAGATGGCTTGTTCCGACGAGGAGGTCTAGCAGTGGCTTCGCGCTGGAATTTAGCGTGGCGCGATCGCCCTCCTGAGGAAGCGGCCCTTCTTAACCCCGCTTTCTGCGGTGAACTGATTGCTCGCGCC
Source organism: Gemmobacter sp. (assembly GCA_031260425.1). Taxonomy (GTDB): domain Bacteria; phylum Pseudomonadota; class Alphaproteobacteria; order Rhodobacterales; family Rhodobacteraceae; genus Gemmobacter. The sequence continues at coordinate 15,172 of JAIRJX010000208.1, read as the reverse complement.
ACCAAGGACTACGAGCGGATCCGCGCGGCGGCATTTCCGCTTCCTTTGGGCTTTGTGGTCCTCCCCCTGGTGTTGCACCCGCCAACCCTTGCCGCATTACCCGGTCGGGCGAACACAACCTTCGCCACTTGGTCGGCAAACAATGAGGCGCTGCTTGCCGAACTTCCGGAACGTACCCTGCGTCTTAGACCGATCAGCCGTGAAGCCCTGCTCTTCCTCACGCAGCATCGAGCCCTGACGGTAGATGGTGCGGGGCTACGGACGGGTGAGAAGCCCATAAGATTTACTGCGAAAGCCGAGACGACGACGCCAGCTGTCGGCGACATCCGCCGCGCAGCCAGCCTACTTGGCCGATGGTTCGCCAGCCAAGGCGCGCCGGTCCAAATCCACCAGACTACAGTCCAAATCCTCCAGACCATGGGAGTGACGCCATGATCCTGCAGTTGCGAGCGATCGCAATTTACTCCCACGATGGCGAGCGGCGCGACATTGAGTTCGCTCTTGGCAGACTGAACATCGTCACCGGAGCCTCGAAGACGGGCAAGTCGGCCTTGCTCGATATCGTCGACTACTGCTGGGGCCGTGGCGAATGCACTATTCCGGAGGGCGAGATTCGACGCAGCGTGTCCTGGTTCGCCATCTTGTTGGACCGCGACGGCGAAGGCATTCTGATAGCCCGGCGCAATCCAGGGCCAGCCGGCAGGGCCAGCGACGAAATCTTCTTCGAGCGAGGAGTGGCGGGATTTCCTGACACCCCGCAGCCTTTCACCAAGAATGTAACCGCCGACGGTCTGCGTACCCGGCTCTCGATTGTATTGGGCATCGCTGAAAACAAGCACATTCCCGAAGCCGGATCGACCCGAGCGCCGCTGGAGGCCTCGGCCAGCCAAGCGATCTTCTTTTGCCTCCAAGCTCAGGATGAAATCGCCAGCCGGCGCCTGCTTTTCCATCGCCAAGGCGAACAGTTCATACCCTCACACATCAAGGACACGCTGCCGTATTTTGTCGGCGCAATGGGCGAGGACCACTACCTGCAGCGCATGCGCTATGACGAGGCTCGGGCGCGCCTGCGTAAGCTCGAACGCAATTACTCCGAAGCTCGCGCGTTAGCAAATGAAGCATCCGGCACCGCCCAATCGCTTCTTCAGGAAGCAAAGCGCGTTGGCTTGTTGCCCTTCGATGTCTTCGCCGACACGCCGGCCGGTCTGCGCACACTTTTGACAACCGCTGCGGCACCCCGCGAACTTACCTACGCACACAATGACGATCCGGCATCGGACCTAACAGACCTGGAAAATCGCCGTCGACGCCTACGCGGCGAAATGCAAGAGGTGCGTGAAGAGATCGCTGATGTCCAACGGCTTGAACGCGAGGCGTCGGAATTTCAGGTCGAAGCTCGGGAACAGGAAGCCCGCCTAGCCTCGATCGGCTTGCTTACTGACGACAGCGGCGACGCCGAAACCTGCCCGCTTTGCGACAGCCACTTGGCAACCCCCATCCCATCGGTCAACGAAGTTCGCAGATCGCTCACCGCGCTTGAAGGCCAGCTACGGTCAGTGCGCCGAGACAACCCACGCCTCCAGGCCCGACAAGCGGAGCTTGAAGCGCGTCGGAACACTCTCGACGAACAGTTAAGAACCGTCCAGGCCGACATTCTCGCGCGAATATCAGAAAATGAACGGCTCAGAATCGAACAGGACCAATTCACCGAACAAGCCCGCACCGCCGGCCGCATCGGCTACTATCTCGAGAATGCTCGGACCGTCACTTCCGACGATGATGTTCTACTGGCGATCGCACGGGCACGAGCTGAGGTATCCGAACTCGAACAGCTCCTTGATCAGGAGGCGCTCGAAGAACGGCTCACCACCGCCTTAGGCCTCGTCGGCCGCGATCTCACCCGATACGCGCGTATTTTAAACCTTGAGCATGGCGATAATGCGCTGCGGCTTGATCGGAAGAATCTCACGGTTGTCGCGGACACGATCGATGGCCCCCTGGCCCTTCCACAGATCGGAAGCGGCGAAAACTGGGTCGGCTATCATGTCGCTGCGCACCTCGCACTCCACGGGCTGTTTCGCTCCCGCAACCGACCGGTCCCCGCATTTCTGATGCTCGATCAGCCGTCGCAGGCGCATTACCCGCCTGAACGGGACGTCGGGGAGATTGATGGCAAGGGTGATGAGGACCAAGCTGCCGTCGCCCAATTGTACAAGCTACTTTACGACTATTGTACGGAGTACTATCCAAACATGCAGATCATCGTCATGGACCACGTCGAATTGCTCGAGGGCCGGTTCCGAGAGTCCATGGTCCAGCGCTGGCGGGACGGCATCAAGCTGGTGCCTGTAAGCTGGCTACGGTCGTCGACATAGCACCAACGGACGGGAGCGCTTCATGGATGTGATCCCGAAGATTACCAATAAGCACGACTTCGATCTCGTGCGCACCGATTTGTTGTCGGTCGCTACCCTGAATCCTTTCACTCTCCTTTCGATCCAATCTCGGTCATCGTTCAAGCCGCGATGAAAGGCAGCTTCGTCCCGCATCGCCACTGTGCCGACAAGGATTTCGCTGCGTCGCATCTGAGCGACGGCTATCGGAAATGCTGCCCTACAGCAGAGGGTAAGCCTGACCACCCGGCAAAGGCCGGGCGCGACGCCTTGGACCCGCAGCGACGAGAACTTGCGCAACCATCGCGTTCATTTATGCTGCGTCGCATGGACCTGCTTTACCCTATAAACTTCGTCGGCCGCGATGAGTGGATGAAAAGCGTGTACGCACTCGATCTGTCAGGAGGCGACGTCATCACCCGGGACGGTGAAGTTCTTGGGAGTTGGCGCGTTGCGGGATATGACCCCGAAGCCGATGACGAGGGCGGGCGCTATGAGTTTGTCTTGGACGGACAGGATGTCGTGATGTTCGCCGAGGAGTTTGCGTTTCTAGACTATAGGACGAGTAGAGGCCTTGCGCTATCAATGCTCACTCGTGCGATCAAAGAATGGCACGAAGCCCAGCCCACCTAATACCCCCAATACGGGTGACAACCATCTTGCGGCAATGCGCTGCACCCTTCCAATGCCCGCTCATGAAAAGTGGCGTGCAGCATCGACCTTAGTGGGGAACGGAAGCAAAGGATCCTTTCCTTTTGAAAGATGTGTTCGACTTCTTGGTGCGCCGCTATCCTTCTCAAAATTGCGGGCGACGACGCACCAGCCGATAACTCAACCTCGGCTATCGAGCAGGTGAACGAATAAGCGGGAGAGGCCGATGAAGCGACAAGATGAGGAAAGAGTCGCGGCAAAGCTCGCCAAGGCGATGGCGATGATCTGCGTCCGCAACACCATGCTAGAAAACATCCATGCCGGACGGGTACCTCGAACGAAATCCGGGGATTTCACCGATGTCTTCGTTGTCGATGCTGACGGGCACCGCACACCATGGACGGAGGTGTCGCGCATTGACGATGACGAGATGCGCGACCTGATGCGGCAGGTGATCAATCGCCTCTATACGCTCCACTTGCGCATTGAGGAGCCAGCGTTCCAAGCCTTCATTGAGCGCTGGCTGGTTCCGACACGCAAATGGGATGAACCTGTCCTTGAACTCGGTCCTGGACAGCCGCCTTTCACTGAATCCTGACATGGCTGACGCCATTGTGGCTCCGGTAGCGGCGCGCATGATCGGCTCGCTTCACGGAGGTTGCGCTGAGGATAGCGATCACGCTAGACTGTCCTCATGATATGGCTGGAGCGCCGCGCTGTGCGGGCAGGCGTTCATTCATCCCCGCGAGCCGCAAATCCGCACACCGTCGCACCAGTATTTTCGCGACGCCATGCTGCTCGGGACTACGCCAATGTCCGATCCGACCGCCTTTTCCTCGTCGATCCCCGCCGGGCGCTTCCCTGTAACATATTGGAATTGCCGGATAGCCTTCGTGCAGGCTCTTCGGGACTCGGCGCAGGAATGGCACGGCAACGGCAAACCACAGCCACGAGGCTTCGACTGGTCGCCCAGACCAGTGACGAAGCCTTTGCGCGTGTCGCCGAACGCCGCGACCCCGATCCCCGCCTTGTCGCCCTGGTCCAGCAGCTCGCCCGGCAGGTCGCGCGCGATTTCGTCCAACAGGAGGCGGCCCGGCTGCCGGAGAACCGCCTCCCCAAACGAGGAGGCCGCCGCATGAAGGTCGCGCTCTACGCCCGCTATTCCTCCGACAACCAGCGCGACGCCTCGATCGCCGACCAGCTGCGGCTGTGCCGCCTGCGCGCCAAGAAGGAAGGCTGGACCGTCGTCGAGGAATACACCGATCACGCCATCTCCGGTTCCAGCATGATCCAGCGGCCCGGCATCCAGGCGCTGATCTCGGATTCCGCGCGCGGCCGCTTCGACGTGATCATGGCCGAGGCGATGGATCGCCTGTCGCGGGACCAAGAGGACATCGCCGGCATCTTCAAGCGGATGACCTATGCCGATGTGAAGATGTTCACCCTGTCCGACGGCGAGATCACCCATCTGCACGTCGGCCTCAAAGGGACGATGAATGCCCTCTTCCTGAAGGACCTGGCCGACAAGACCCGTCGCGGGCTGCGCGGCCGTGTCGAGGATGGCAAGTCCGGCGGCGGGCTCTGCTACGGCTATGACGTGGTGAAGAAGTTCGACGACCATGGCGAGGCCGTCCGGGGCGATCGGACCATCAACCAGGCGGAGGCCGGGATCGTGCGCCGCATCTTCGCGGACTATCTCGCCGGAAAGTCGTCACGCACGATCGCCATGGCACTGAACCGGGAAGGCGTGGCCGGTCCACAGGGCAGCGAATGGGGGCCTTCCACCATCCACGGCAACCCGAAGCGTGGCACCGGCATTCTGAACAACGAGATGTATATCGGCAAGCTGGTCTGGAACCGGCTGCGCTACGTCAAGGATCCCGACACCGGCCGCCGGGTCTCCCGGCTCAACCCGGAAAGCGAATGGGTGATCCAGGAGGTTCCCGGGCTGCGGATCATCGACGACGAGGTCTGGGCGACCGTGAAGGAACGCCAGAACCGGCTCGCCTATGAACCCGCCGCAGAGAATACCACAAACTTCATGAACGACCGGCGCCGCCCGAAGCACCTCTTCGCGGGGCTGGTCAAATGCGGCTGCTGCGGTGGCGGCTATTCGATGATCTCGAAGGACCTGCTCGGCTGCGCGACCGCGCGCAACAAGGGCACCTGCGACAACCGGCTGAACATCCGGCGCGACGCGCTGGAGGCGTCGATCCTGAACGGCCTGCGCAAGCATCTGATGGAGCCGGAGTTGTTCAAGGAGTTCTGTGCCGAGTTCACCAAGGAGGTGAACCGCCTTCGCATCGAGCGCGGCGCCGATCTCCAGGTTGCTCGGCAGGAACTGGACAAAATCGGCAAGCAGATTTCCCAGATCATCAATGCGATCACCGACGGCATGTATCACCCTTCAATGAAGGAGAAGATGACTGGGCTGGAGGCCCGCAAGGCGGAACTGGCGGAGAAGCTGGCCAATTCGAAGGAGCCGCCTCCCCTGCTGCATCCGAACATGGCCTCGCTCTCCGCGCAGCGGATCGGCCAGCTCTATGAACACCTGCAGGACGCAGACGGCCGCACCCAAGCGGCCGAGACCTTTCGGTCTCTGGTCGACCAGGTGACGGTGGTGCCGGACAACGGAGAACTGGCCATCGTCCTTCGCGGCGATTTGGGCGCGATCCTGCGCTTTGCGGCGGGCAAGAAGAACCCCGACTTCCTCGCGGAAGCCGAGGCGTTGGATAACCTGCTATCACCGGGATCGTTGGTTGCGGGGACGCGCAACAGACGATCACTGCGGAATGGGCCTGCACAGCAAAAAACCTCCGCGGCGGGGCCAACGGAGGTTTCGCAATTATCGTTGGTTGCGGGGGCAGGATTTGAACCTGCGGCCTTCAGGTTATGAGGCTATATTATTGAATATAATAGATTCCTTCCAAATCAATCAGCTACGCTGTAACCTTTTGTTATCGCGCATCTTGTTTCCAGCATTGGCCGATTTTCATCGGGTTCCACCGTGCGGGAAAGCTGCTCAAAGGGCGTTCACCTGTTGAGTTGGTGTTGAGTCAAAATCCGAGGTCAATTCGCACAGCGTTCGACCAAAGCGGCTTTGCTGGGATCGTAGACGTAATTCGTAATCGTCCCGTCTTTGATCTTTTCGACCGCTTCGTCGATGACGAAGAAGGGCACCATAAACCACTCTTCCGGAACAACCGGCCGCCCGAACCGATCCAGAATCTGGATATCCAGCCGCACCGATCCGAAAATACGATGGATCAGAGCTTCCAGCTTTGAGCGCGAGAGGTTGTAGAGCTTGTATGTCGCGATCAGTTCGACATCCGCCATGAGGTAGGTGGTTTGCAGATGCGCGCCCTTGATGCGCTGATGCACATCGTTACTCGTTACGCCGATCTTGTGGACCAATTCACGATTCGTGGCGACCATCGGATGATCGGATTTGCTTCGCAGGACGTAGATCGTACCGCTGGCCTGGTCGTCCTGATCGACCTGCCCCGAAAACAGCGGCCCCGCGACGGGATCGGTGATGCGTCGCCCAGCCTCGTCCTTGTTCAACGCGCGCTGCAGCGAGCGCATCAGCATGTTGCTTTCGGTGCCGTTGTCGAAGATCACTCGCAGTCGGGCATCGGTGCGCCCCTGATCCGTCAAGGTCACTTCACCTTTTTCGGCCACATAGGCTTTCTGCCCGCCGACGATGAAGAAGCGCCCCTTCTCAATCTCGGCCTTCAACTCAAACGGGCGCGTCTCACGCATTCCGGTGTCAAGTTCGCGCTGAACCTGTTCGAACAGGGGTTTGAACCTGTCGAAATTGGCGCAGGTTTCGCGATTGGCAACTTCGTCCGCCGCCTTGCGTTCAGCACTGGAACGGACGTGACGCAGTTCTGTGATCGCCGGCGCTTCAGCTTCAATGCCGAGTTCGGCAAGGAGCGCGTCGTCGTCCAGATCCTCGTCGGGAACGGTCAGGTGGTCCAGCGAACCGTGCAGCAACCCTTGTCGATCAAGGGGAAGACAAAGCTCACGGCATTCGGCCTGCTCTCGCAGCCGATCGAGGCGCACGGCATAGAGCCGTTCGAAAATATCGCCATCCTCGCTGTGACGGGGGACATGACCCTTCTCGTCCACAAAACGCTGCACTTCCTCGAACCCGGCAATGATGCGCTCCTCACGCGCGCTGCGGCCGCCGGATCGCTTGACCTCAGGCTCGACGCCCAACTCTGCCAGCAGAGCATCGTCTTCATCGGTGAATATCTTAGCCATTCTTCTGCTCTTGCTTCATCCGCGCGAGGAAAGCCACTCCTTCCGCCATGCGCCTTTCCCACGGGTCAGCGGAGGTGATGTCGGGCAGCCGCCCGCGCTCCTGCTTGAACTTCAGCGCCCGCCTTGCCAGATCGCGTGCCTCGTCCGGCGTCAGCTGCACCTTGCGCGCGTTGATCACCGCGGCAACCTGTTTCAGGCTGGTTTCATCCATTGTCTTCGACAGGATGGCATAGGCTTCGGCAAAGGGGTTGATCCGGTCGATCAGGTCGATGTCCAGTTCCGTCACGCTCATGGCGAAGCGACGAACACCATCGACAAAGGCCGTGCTGCCTCCGCCCTCGTCACCACCTTCGGTGATCGCCGCCTTGGCCTGCTGGGTCAGGTTCAGCGCCGCGATAGCATGCTGGCGCACAGCCTCCTGATCCTCGGCATCAAGCGTCGGGTATCTGCCCCGGATGATCTTGCCCAGCCGAACCTGCGTCAGTTCCTCGGGCACGACCTCCTCATCGAACATGCCGCGCTCGATGGCGGTCTTGTCCTGGACGAAAGCGGTAATGACCTCGTTCAGATCCTCGCTGACGATCCGCTCAGCCTCTTTGCTTTTCGGCTGCGCCAGCCCCTTGATCTCGATCTGGAACTGCCCCTGCGCCTCGTTGAAGCCGATGTTGCACTTGTTCGGATCGTAGCCACCTTCACCATAGTCGAAGCCCTCGACCGGCCCCGCCGCCTTGGCCTTCGGTGTGAAATTGAAGCGCGGCGTCAGCACCTGTTCCATCAGCAGGCTGGCGGCGATGGCCTTCAGCGTGTCGTTCACGGCCTCGCGCACGGCCTCTTCCGAGGCATCCGGTTCCGCGATCAGATTCGTGAAGCGCGCGCGGGTCTTGCCCTCGGCATCGCGGGTGGCGCGACCGATGATCTGCACGATCTCGGTCAGGCTGGAGCGATAGCCGACCGTCAACGCATGCTCGCACCAGATCCAGTCGAACCCCTCCTTCGCCATGCCGAGCGCGATGATGATATCGACATGATCCCGGTTCATCTTCTGGGCCGGGTCTTTCAGCGCGGCCGAGACCTTGTCGCGCTTCGCGGCCTCGTCGTCGACCAGATCGGCGATGCGCAGCATGCGTCCCTCGGGGGTTTGCACCAACTGGAACCCGGTCGCGGGATCGGTGCCCTGCCATTCGCCCAGCGTCTCGATGATATGCTCGACCTCCTTGATCTTGTCCTTCGTGCTCTCACGCGAGTTGACCGAGGGGATGTGGATGATCGTTTTTTCGTTCGGGTCCAGCACCTTGACGATATCGTCGGCATAGGAGCCGCTGTAGAAATAATAACCGATGTCGAGTTTCTTCAGATACCGATAGCCGTTCAACTGCTCATAATAGGTATAGGTGACGGGTTCGAACTTGGCTTCATCCTCGGGCATCAGCACGGCCTCGGCATCGCCCCGGAAATACGAGCCGGTCATGGCGACGATATGCACCTTGTCGCGGGCGATGAACGCCGCCAGATGCGCGCCCAGCTTGTTGTCGGGGTTGGCCGAGACATGGTGGAACTCATCCACCGCGATCAGGCAGCCATCGAACGCCTCGATCCCGAAGCGGTCAACGGCGAAACGGAAGGTTGCATGGGTGCAGACCAGAACCCGATCATCGCTGTCCAGGAAGGACTGAACCGAACCAACCTTGCCGCCATCCTCGCCGGGAGCGTTGCACAGGTTCCACTTCGGGGTCACCGTCCAGTCGGCCCAGAAGCCGAACTTCGACAGCGGCTCGTCGGCAAAGCTGGACCCGATGGATTTTTCCGGCACCACGATGATCGCCTTGCGCAGACCCTGATTTTGCAGCTTGTCCAGCGCGACGAACATCAGCGCCCGGCTTTTGCCCGATGCAGGGGGCGACTTGATCAGCAGGTATTGCTCGCCCCGCCGCTCATAGGCGCGCTCCTGCATGGGGCGCATGCCCAACTCGTTCGGGCGGGTGGAACTGCCGTTCCGGGCATAGGTGACGGAGACCGACGGGACAGACTTATGCATGGGTGTTGCTCCACGAGCCAGGCATCATCCCCCAGGGAGTGGGCAGCCCGATCAAAACCCGATCAAGACGGAAGACCGTCGACGATGCCGTATAGAATTTTGATTTCTTTGAATTTTTCATCATCAACTCTCCCCAGGGCGCCCCTGCGATCAAAACCCGATCAAAACTTGCCGCCCTCATGCCCAGAACGGGACATAGCCCGCGCGCGGATGCTCGGCGTCGGCGGGCCGGATGAGGCCGGCATCCAGGGCCTGGCGAATGATTACAGAAGCTTGCGAAGCATTGCGAGGATCAATGCCGAGCCGGTCGCGCAGACTCGCATTGGTCATCCGCTGGCCGCTCTCGTACTTCAGAGCCGCGTGCTGGTAGCAGGCGCGGACACGCTCCTCCGGCGTCATCTCTGCAAAGCGGCGCGGGGCGAAGAACACGACCCTGACCGCCTCGCCTTCCGTGCGAAAGTCCGGCGGCGGCAGTTGGTGCAGTTCGACAGCGGTCAGCACCTTGTCGATCCCGGTTCCCTGCTCCTCGCAAAGCCGCATCCGCCGCATCAGCGAGGCCAGCGCCTCGTTGCGGGACCGGGGCGGAGAGTCCAGGAACCGATCCGGGCTGACCAGCGGCGCGCCGGGGTTGGTGATCTCCATGCGGTCGCTGAAAAGCTCGATCAGCGGGCCGGCGCCGGTGATCGTCATGTCCTGATGGATCAGCGCATTGGCGATCAACTCGCGGACGGCGATGGCGGGATAGAGCGGGCGTTCCTCGCGGAAGGCCGAGCCGATATGCTCGTTCCTCGGCAGCAGCCCGTCGATATAATCGACCAGCCCCTGGAACCCTGCGGCATAGCCGCGCTGTCCGTCCTGACGATGGGTCACGGTATCGGCGCGGCCCGCCCCGCCATAGGCGACGAACCTGACCGCCTTACGGGCGACCGAGGGGCCGAAGTCGGACAACCGCTTGGCAAACAGGATCGCGCCCAGATTGGTGATGTTCCAATGACCGCCGACATCGGGCTGGATCAGCCGATCGGCCTGAAGCCGGTCAAAGATGCCCTGCCGGTTGTCGGGCAAGGGCTGTTCGGTCAAGTCGAAGTAATTGGCATAGTCCAGCCGCGCCAGCACCTCGTCACCAGTCAGGAACTGTGCCGCAAGCCCCGCCTCCCACGCATAGGGTTGCAGTTTCGCCCACAGCGCCCGCAACCGTTCCGGGTGATCGGACAGGCGCGGGGTGGCGCTGCCGATCCGCAGATAGCCGGCGCGGTCGAACTCGACCGGCGCCGTTGCGGCGGCAGGAATGGTCAGCAGGACCAGCCGCTGGCCATGATACTCGACCTCCTCGAACCGGAAATCGAGACCGGGTTGCAGCCGGTTCGCCAGCCAGATCTCGAACGGCTGCCCCTGTTCCCGTTTGGTGGCGGGATCGAAGGTCGTGCCGACCGCCTCGTGATCACCGTCGCGAATACCCCAGACCAGATAGGCGAAATGCTGATCTGCCAGACGCGCGGCATTGGACAGGGCTGAAATCAGCTTGCCGATCAGCGGGCCGTCGGCGTTGTTCTGCTTGAACTCCAGCCAGGAGGTTTCGGCCGGGCGGGCGCGCAGGTCGTCGATCAGCCTTCGGGTGCGTTCCAGCGTCTGGATGGGGGACAGGCTCATGCGCGAGCCTTCGGCCTGGTGGTTGGCCTGGCGCGCATGCCGAGTTCGTTCGACTTGGTTGATCTGCCGTTGGCCGCATAACTGACCGAGACGGAGGGGACGGTTCCATTCATGGTGCAGAACTCACTCTTCGGTCGAAACGCCTCATAAATAGTCGGGCAGCAATCAGAACGGTCTGTAGCCGGAAGGCACAATCATCTTCTTCGGACAAGCCCGGATGGCTACCCTGAGGATGCAGGCGCGCCCAAAGTCCCTGAACGTAAGACGGCCTTCCCCGCCCGCTTTCCCACTCATTGTAATCAGCGAAGAAGAACGGTCCCGAATCAGCGCTCGCCAGATAGGTTCTTTTCTCCGCGCTACTAGCCAACGGATTGCCGCCCAAGCGATCAGATATCTTAGAAAAAAGGTCTTCGTAGAAGGTCCGGATCTGTGCATTAGAGGCTGCCCAATCTCCACGCGAAAAAGCCGAAACAGCTTGAGCAAGATGACTTGCGGCATTTGTAAACCCGTGCTGCTTCAGCAGGTAGGACAACTCGTCCTCAGCCTCGCGGACATCCAGGCCTGTCGCACCAGTCGGCAACATCCGGCGGAGTTCCAGAGAAACGGTTTCTCTGGAAGACATCCACGGATATTCATCCTCAGCCTCGTCCGGCAATCCCGTAACCTCGAAGCCGTCCATCCGAAGTCCAGCGATGAACTTCCGCCAGTCATCCCCTGAACGTTGTGCTGAGTTCAAAGATCCCAGAACAGCCTGGATGATTGCGCGGTCCAGCGGAACTTGTCCAACCTCCGTCGGAACTTGAGGGTTACGCTCGATTGCGGCTCTCGCCAGAGAGACCAACTTCGCGGGTTTGGAGCCGCTGGGGATGTCAGAGTAAATTCCCCATTCAACAAGCTGACTATCCAACGTCGCCACTGTATGGGGTCTTTCGAGAAGTCGGCACGCGGCAGATACCGTCATACTATTGAACTCTGACATCCCTGCCCCCTTTAGCGGTCATCTTGCTATAGAGGCTGAACAGGTGTTCCAGCCGTTCGGTGTCGTTGCGGAAGCGGCGGCCGATGTAGATGCGTTCGAGGGTTTCGTCGTTGCGGTCGTGGGCGGCGCGGAGGTTGTCGGGCATGTTTTCGGGGTCGTAGAGGTCGGCGATGGTGGCGGGAAAATGCGCCTCGCGCGCCAGAAGGATGGCCTCGGCGCAGGCGGTGAGGTCGGATTTCTGCTTTTCGGTCAGCAGCGGGACGGGGAAGGTGTTCCAGCCGAGGGTGTTGGAATAGCGGTATCGGGTTTCCAGCTTGCCGCAGACGGTGGCGATCCAGACCAGATGCAGGCGCGAGGCGATCAGGGCCATGTTCCAGAGCGGGGCATCGTAGAGTCCAAATGCAGCGTTCGAAATAACTGAACCCACCGGCAAGCAGCCGACAGGTAGAAATTCACGTGTTTCGCTTGTATGTATCGGTATAATCAGAGGCGCAACTATTCTGGCCCTCTCCCCTCGGCGCCGTTCCAGAAATGCGTATGAAGCAGATGCCGCTTCTCTTGTTTGCCTCTTCTTGCTCTCACTTCGAAATGCTCTGACAAAATCGATTCTCCTTCGAATGGCAGGAACAGAAAGAGCTTCCTCCAACTCTTTGTCTTCAATCCATAGACAAAATCTCTGTTTGCCGTCTATATATTCAGCACTCCCAATGTAAGGAACAGCAAGATGGTCGAGTCTCTCCGGGATTTTCAGTTGATCCCTTTCAATCAGATTCATAACCAGACCGCCACCATCAGCAGGTTTGCTGCCGTAATCCATCGGGGAAAGCCCGTTGCGAGGCTCTGACGCCGGCACAACATATATATTTTCAAATGAAATTAAATACGGGTTAATATTACTCACAACGTGCGCTACCGTTTCCCCACTATCAGCAACGGCGTATAGCATCCGTGACGACTGACAGTTTCGCTTAATTCCAACAACTACGACGGTGACTCCGGCATTATTCTGCGCAAGATTCTTCCATCGAAAGTTAGTATGGGCAAACGCAATTTCATGCCCCGTCCCCATAATCAGCGGCCAGAGTGTGGGAACCTGCTGACCTTGGCAAATCGAATTTGTGGAAACGAAGGCGGCTGCACTTTCGGTTCTTTTTCCATACTCTGCTGCTTTAACAAACCATCCAGAAACATAGTCCAAAACCTTCCATGTCTTCGTTATTCCATCGAAGAGATGCGCCAGATCCTCCTTCTCCCAGGCTTCTTGTTCCGAGGCCCCCTTATACGGCGGGTTCCCGCAGATATACGTCTCGCCACCCTCATTCTCGAAATCAATCTCGGCCTGATCCAGCGGCGTGCTGAACAGATCATCCCCGCGCATCTTCACCCCCGCGCCGGTCGGCGGGCAGATCGACAGCCAGTCCAGCCGCAGCGCATTGCCGCAGGTGATCCAGTTCTTGCTGTCCAACGGCAGAAAGTCCCGTGTCGCCTCTCGCTGTCCTCGGTGCAGCACGTCGCATTGATATTCCGCGATGATCAGCGCCAGCCGGGCGATGGTGGCGGGGAAGTCCTTCAACTCGATGCCGCGGAAATTGGTCAGGGTGATCTCCGACCGCCGGTCGGCTTCGCCCCGGCGGCGGTTGATCTCGGCCTCGATCGCCCGCAACTCCTTGTAGGCGATGACGAGGAAGTTGCCCGATCCGCAGGCCGGATCGAACACCCTGATCCGCGCCATGCGGGTCCGCAGGTTCAGCAGCTTTCGCCCGTTGTCGCCCGCCTCCTCCAGCGCCATGCGCAGGTCGTCCAGAAACAGCGGGTTCAGCACCTTCAGGATGTTGGGCACCGATGTGTAGTGCATACCGAGCGCGCCACGCTCTTCCTCATCCGCGACGGCCTGGATCATCGAGCCGAAGATGTCCGGGTTCACCTGCGTCCAGTCCAGCCCGCCGATGGTCAGCAGGTAGGAGCGCGCGATCCTGCTGAAACGCGGCGCTTCGGTGGTGCCGGAAAACAGCTCGCCATTCACATAGGGGAACGGCTCGGCCCAGCGGGGGATGCCTTGGGCGGCGCGGTCCTCGGGCCTGGTATTCATCGCCCGGAACAGGGTGCCGATCACCTCATGCGTGTTCGAACTGTCCCGCGCGCTCATCGTGTCGATGGTGCGGGTGAAGATGGTTTCCTGCGCGAAGATCCCGGTATCTTCGGCGAAGAAGCAGAAGATCAGCCGGGCCATGAACTGGTTCATGTCGTGGCGACGGGTGGCCGCGCCCCAATCGGGGTTATCCTTCAGCAGTTCGATATAAAGCCGGTTCAGCCGGCTGGTGGCGCGGATGTCAAAGGCGCTTTCACGGATCGCGCGGACGGTGGTGATGCCGGCCAGTGGCAAGAAAAAGCCGAAATGGTTGGGGAAGTCGGCATAGGGGCATATCAGGGGCGGATCATCGGAGGTCAGGTCTTCGGCCTGAAACTCGACTCCGTCGGTGGCGAGGATGAATTTCGCCTTGGCGCGCGTGGTGGCGGGGCTTTCGCGCAAGTCGCGCAGCGTTGCGGTGGCCTGCCCCTCGGCGCAGGTCTTGATGTGGATGTTGTTGACCTGAAGCACACCACCAAGGTCGGATTTGTTGGAACTGCCCGCGCGCAGGCGCTTGATCGTGGTTTCCTTGTTCCCGAAGGCCAGCAGGAAGGCAAAGGGGAATTCGGCCGCATCGAAGGGCTGTTCGGCAAGGGCGGAAATGGCCTCTTCAATCTCGACGGCGTTCATTCAGGTATTCCACGGGTTGATCAGGTCGATGCCGCAATCGGCGAAATCGGGCGTGTTGCGGGTGGCGACGGTCGCGCCGTGGACCCGTGCGATGGCGGCGATCTGGCAGTCGGCATGCAGGATCGGCCGACCGATGGCGCGGCGGGCGGCGGCGATGACGGCAAAGGCTTCGGCCGCCGGGCTGTCGAAGGGCAGGACGCGGCCGGCGAAATCCTCGCGCACGATCTGGTCTATCATCACGGCGAGGCCATCGCGGCGCTTGCCCTCGGGCAGGATCGCAACGCCGTGGCGCAACTCTACCTCGGTGATGGCCGTCAGGTAGATGGTGGCGCCATCCTGCGCCGCCAGCCAGTCCACGACATGCTGTTGCGGCGCCGGGCGCAGGATTTCCGACACGACATTGGTATCGAGGATGATCATCGATCGAAGGCAGGCGGGGT
>JAIRJX010000083.1 GCA_031260425.1 Gemmobacter sp. | reverse complement strand
GCGACTATGCGCGGGGCGGGGCAGACCTGACCATCCGCCACGGGCTGTTCGACAGCCCCTTCGGTCCGGTGCAGGTGATGGCCACCGGGCGCGGCATCTGCGGCATGGGCTTTGCCGCCGAACAGGGCGAGGCAGCGGTGATGGCGGATCTCACTGCCCGCTGGCCGAAGGCGCATTTCGTCGAGGATGGCGAGGCGCTGCGCCCCTGGGTCGAGACCGCCTTCGGCGGCGGCCGGACACCGCTGCACCTGATCGGCGCGCCGTTTCAGATCAAGGTCTGGGAGGCGCTGCTGGCGGTGCCGTCGGGTCATGTCGCCACCTATGGCGACATTGCGCGGGTGATCGGTCATCCCGGCGCCGTGCGGGCGGTGGGCACGGCGGTCGGCCGTAATCCGGTCAGTTTCCTGATCCCCTGCCACCGGGTGCTGCGCCGCTCTGGCGGGTTTGGCGGTTATCACTGGGGACTGCCGGTGAAGCGCGCGATGCTGGCCTGGGAGGCGGCGCGCCACGAGGCAGGAGAACTGGCGCAAACGTGATGCGCGAAAAAACGCGCAGCGCCATGCAACCGGTTCCTGCCTCGTGCGTTCTTGCGCTATGGTGCGGGCAGAGGCCCGCAGAGGCCGAAACCCAAAGAGGCACAGAATGATCTTCAAATCCCCCGTTATCCTCGGACTGGCCTGCGCCTCGCTGTTGGCAGGCTGCGTGCAGGACCCTTTCCGCTACGAGGACCCGAATGCCCGCACCAAAGGCGCTGCGGCGACCGGCGCGGTGCTCGGCGGATTGATCGGCGCAAAGTCTGGCGGGAGCGACCGGCTTGCCAGGGCGGTGATCGGAGCGGCGGCGGGGGCGGCGATCGGCGGTGCCATCGGCAATTCGCTCGACCGGCAGGCGGCTGAGCTGCGCGCGCAGCTGAGCGGGAATTCCACCGTAACCAACAATGGTGGCTCCCTGGTGGTGACCATGCCGCAGGACATCCTGTTCGCCACGGACAGCGCCATCCTGCGCCCGGACCTGCAAGGCGACCTGCGGGCGGTGGCGGCGAACCTCGTGCGCTATCCCAACAGCCGGGTCGAGGTGATCGGTCATACCGACAGCACTGGCCCGGCCGCCCATAACCAGGATCTGTCGGAGCGGCGCGCGCGCTCGGTCGCAAACGTGCTGATGTCGGGCGGAGTTCCTTCCGGGCGCATCTCGACCTTCGGCCGGGGCGCGGATCAACCCATCGCCTCCAACGCGACCCCGGCAGGCCGTCAGGCCAACCGCCGGGTGGAAATCATCATCCGCCCGACCAGCTAAGCCGGCCGGGAATGCTTGAAGCGGCGGTCCGGCAGGGCCGCCGCTTTTCTGTGGCGATCACAGGTACTGATCACAGGAGGCGTGGTTACCTCTCGGCGGAGCGGCCGACCTGGCGAAGGGGTAGGGCATAGTGCCGTCACGAAACCCGGTATTGGTCGGATCGCTCTGGTTTTCGCTGGCAACATGCCAGAGCTGCTCTGCTGCTTTTCCGCTCGCGCTGGACAGAAGCCATTTGCAGCGAGTATATTCAAATGGTCATATTGCCACGGGGCCGTATTGGTACACCACTACACGCTATTTATAGATGAGGCTGGCGACGACAAGGTTGATCGTCTGAAACCGGATTCCCCGAATGGAAATTCCGAGTGGCTCTGCCTCGGTGGTTATTTGGTCCGGGCAGAGCTTGAACCGGATCTCGACCGAAGAAGGGACGAAATCCTTCGTTCCTTCGGCGGGCAGAGGGGCGGAGTTCTGCATTATCGCAACCTGAAGCCGAAGAACCGCCTGCTTGCAGCACGGAAACTGGCCTCACGCGACTATCCGGCGCGGGGCTTTGTGGTCTGTTCCTATAAGAAGACCGTGAGCGGCTACCATAATACGCGGGCGGCTTCGGCTGCCGGCAATCCGAGGGATGTTCTCTTCAACTTCGTTGTCCGCCTGCTGCTTGAGCGAGCCACGCACTATGTGGTCAACTTCGCCGCACCCCGGCACGGCATCCGTGATCCGGTCTTGCGCATCGTCATGGCAAGCCGGAAGGGCCACCATTTCGGCCGGTTCAAGGCGTACCTTGCCCAACTGATGTATCAGGCCGTGGCGGGAACGACGTATCTCAACACGAGAACAATCAGGGCGGAAGTGCTGCGCTGGAACAAGATCGACCGTGCCGCAGCCTCGCAAGTTTCCGGGCTGCAGTTGGCGGATGTTCTGGTCAGCGCCTTCTTCCAGTCAATCGAGCGGGTTTCCCCGCATTATGACGATAAGGTGGCCCGCTGCCTGCTTCCATTGATGGCCGAGCAGGCAGCGCGCCCGGGAGTGTCGGTGAGCCGGGCGAACGAAGGAGTGACATTCTATCCGGCAGTGAAAGTCGCCAGGCTGCTGACCGCTGAGCAAAGCTCCTTCTTCGCCCAGTTCGGCTATGACATGGATAAGCTGAAGGGGCGAAATGCCGTGAATCACGTTCAGGCGCTCTCACAGGCTGAACGCATGTGGTCTCAATGTCGCTGACAGATGCACCTTCAAGTGCCGGCGACTTTTTGTCACGGTAATGACCCGGTGATGATCCAATCCACCACGCTGAGCCTGCCTCGCAGGATAGTGATCTTGCAAGTCATGGATTGTATCATATGTGAAAAGCACCTCGTATTTGTTCCATTTTCTGCCGCGAAAACCCAATGAAATCAGTCCCTCTGATTTCCGATCACGCAGCCGCCTGTCCATTTGCGTCACAAACCTTGTCCGGGGGCAGACAAAAAATTACCGGCCCAAAGGCCGGTGTGGTGATTTCAAAGGAAGTCAAGAACCTCCCGCCTGTAGATCGGTTCGATTTTTTCCCCGAGGTCGAGCCGGTGTTCGGGCAAAAGGTTATCGCTCCCCACGAAGTTCTTCCGGCCTTCGATTTGTCGAACCAGATCCCATTGCGATATGAACATATCTTGGAATATGTCGATTGAGTGCGGGCACACGTAAACCTGCGGCCGGGCTGGTGGCGGTCGTTTGACGGTAACCCTGTCGAGATGTCCATGCGCAATATGGGCGGTGATGGTGGCGGCGGGCAGGTGCAGAAGCCGCGCGACCATCCTTGGAAGGACGACGCCCTCCTCGGGCAGGCTGATCGCTTCACGCAAGATCGCAGGATCAATCAGAAAATTCCGGAATCCTGCAACCTCGTCGTGACGGCAGCGCAGCGGGAGCTTATGCAGCAGAGTCAGCGCGGTTGCCCTCTCGGTGGTAATTTTCGTGCGATGCGCGGCGATGGCGATGTCATCCCAACCATCTTGCGGGGCTCCAGTTTCGCGCAAACTGTCGAGCCGATCCATGAATTCCGAAAGTGCGGACACTTGATAGAGCGGCAGCGCCTTTTCTTCGCGCATAAAGACCGGGATCAGGGTCCGGCCGCGTCAGTTTTATCAACAGGAAACGCTTGATTCCAAGATAGGCTGCGGCCTCAGTGGGCGTTCAAAAGGCCAGAAAACTCGGCTGCGATGGTGGCGAGCACGCCGTCCGGTATATGTGGATGTCGAAGCCCAGTTTCTTGCCATTGGGCGTTGCCAGCCCCATCGAGCAGAGGCGACGGCCCAGCTGGCGTTTGGTGATCCCGCTCGCGCGGACGGCAGTGGAAAAGGAGTGCACGAACTGGCGTGGACATTCCTTGCCGAGCACCAGCGCACCTCGGGCGACAGGGAAGTTCTTCCAGATGAAATCGCGGACCAGATCGCGAATAATGTCGAAATCCCGGTCATCATCGCGATAGCGCAGCCATTCGAAGAAGAAACGATAGCGTGCCCGATACCGGCCAGCATCGTTGACATGGCCGCGCTTCATGTCGGTCAGAACCTGGTGCAGGGCGTCCGGGCCAGCGGCAAGGACAGGGAAACCGGCAGCGCCTGCCGCGATCCATTGCAGGTCAGTGACGTCGGAGCGTTTGGGATCGGGGCCATGGGTCATGAGGATACCGAGGTTTTCCGCCGTCTGTGCAACGACATGAAGCGGTAGCTTGCCCGGCCAGCCCGCATCGGCGTTTGCCCCTGAGATACGGATGATCAGATAGTGCTCCAACACCATATTGGCTTCCGAAACTGGCATGGGCGGTATGGAAACGTGCCGCTCTACTGTCCGCGCGAAATCGAATACATCCTTGTTGCTGGGCGCGGGCGGCATCGGAACCAGAGCACAGCTATGCCGGGCGCAGCTTCGGATGCTGTTCAGTTGCCACGCCCCCGGATGTCCGATGCTGAGCGGAGCATTCTGCGCCTGCTCTCCCAAGCACAAAGGGCAGGCATATGTCCGGGTTCGTGAAAGGGCGGTGAACTTGATCCGTTCCTTTCCAAGCTGGAACCAGCCCGGCTCGATCAGGCGGGGCGTCCAGAACAGGAGCGGCTCAGGGTCCAGCCCCGCCAGGGCCGCAACGCGGTGGATTTCGCTCTCTGCGCCATTGGTCAAGCCGTCCGGTCGTGGAACACCTCTCGCAGTGTGCGGATCGCATCCTGCGCGTTTGGGGTTTCCGCCAGTCGAAGCGCGAGGATGCACTTCGTGGCGGAATCCTTGGCGACATAGAGCCAGCGTCGCCCTTTCAGCCGTTCGACCTGTTCGGCGGGCAGATGGTCGAGAATGCCGGAGGGAGTCAGCGGAGAAATCACGTCGAGGCGGTTTTCGTCCATCTCAATCCGCTCGCCGGGGAACAGCGTCTCGACACCCGTCTCGAAAAGATTGAATTTCCGGTTCGCCGCATCGATCCCCCGGCGTTGTGCATAGATGTAATAGGGATCAGCCTGTGAAAGCCGCCGCAGCAGGCTGCGCTCGGATGGCAACGCCAGCTCGGCTATCCCATTGCCGCGCCTATGCTGGTTTTCAGATTTGATCCGGTTACGGATCGCGACCACCACCTGCCGTTTCGTCGGACGCTGTGTGCTGGCATAGGCGTCAATGACTTCAGAAGCCATAGCTTCGGTCCGGTGACACCAGCGCAACCCGCGATTGCCACTGCGATGGGTGCGGGGCATGAGCGCCAGCGGGTCATGACCGCCGTGCTCATAGGCACGAAGCCAGCGCAGGATGGTTTTGGCGCAAGGGAGCTTGCGTGTAACGAGTTTCGCGCCCGCGCGGCGTCCACCGGCGTCATTGCCAATCTGCCCCGATTTCCGCCGGACCTCATAGTCGAGTACGGGCATGATCATCGTGACCGATGTATAGGTTCCGACGACCTTGCCGCCCTGTTCCAAGGTCAGGCAGCTATCGCAGATCGTCTGCCGCCAGAGAAGCATTGACCTGGATTCGTCATTGAGTTCGGCCAGCATGTCAGCCGGGCGGTTCTTTCTATCGCGGCTGCGGGCAAAATCGAAATACCCAGCCTGATAACGGGGATCTGAGGATTGCAGGAGATCGTGAACTTCGGCATGGGTGAAGCTCTCGGTGATCCCTGCTGGTCAAAGTACCTTAGCAGGCCGAGCGTCAACTCGTTCGGATCGGGATTGGGAAGGTTAGCTTCGCACCAAGCCGGCGGAAGTGCGTCCATAACCGGGATCATCGGACTGGCGATGCCGCCCCATTGGCAGGTCGCGACCCTTGCGACTTCAGAAAGTGCTTGCCTATCTACCGGATTTACGAGAAAGCCGATCCGAATGGGGCGAAGGTTGATTTCGAGAGTTGCGGTACTGATCGTCATTTTCCGTTCGCCTTGAGTACGTCAACTAGTCATGAACCGCCCAGCCAACACTGGTGCCCGTTCCTAGGGCCCGTACGATGACCGATGGGCACACCTTCGGCCTGAACCAGTCGAACCTCTGCCGAATCTACGGTGGGATTCCGTTCCCTGTACACGCCCTTTTTGTCTCCACACTCGGCGAGAAGGTCCGGCCTGTCCAGGTGGGCTGCTGTCGCCAGTCACTGCGGTTGCGATGTTCTACGCTACTTGGTCAGTCTGATGGTTCATGCTTCATCCATGGAAGCAACATTGGGCGGATAGAAATGCTGCGCCCGCCATTGAATGATCGCCTGGTGAATGCTGCAGGGCGGCATCGCGTCCTCTGGAACGGCAGCAAAAGGCCGACCCTGCCGCACCAATGTACCCGGCGTCTTGACAGTGAGCGCCGGAGGGACGGCCCTCGGCCTCCCCCGCGCATAACAAAAGAGCCAGCAGAGCGACCTCTACCGTCTTCGTGCTTCTTCACTGAAGCAGATTTCCCAACAAGATGGACAATCCGTTGTCATTAATGGAAGATCTATCTGGCACTTGCCAATATGGTTTTGGTGGAGCCAGGGAGGATCGAACTCCCGACCTCTTGAATGCCATTCAAGCGCTCTCCCATCTGAGCTATGACCCCACCGGGTATCGCAGCACTTCTGGGTCCGGCTTGCGGCTAGGCTGCGATGCGGGGTATCTAGGAGATGGCGCGGGGGGGTGCAAGAGGAAAAGCGCCGCCCCGCGCCGAAATCTTCAGACCTCTTCCTCGTCGCCCGCGACATCGGCGAGGTCATCCAGCGACACGTTGTCGTCGGCGTCGTCTTCCAGCAGATCATCGTCGAGCTCGGTATCGTCGGAGGCGCCGCCTTCCAGCAGGTCGTCATCGTTGTCGACCAGATCATCGGTCAGCGTATCATCGTCCTTGTCGGGTGTCCCGCGCGAGATCACGGCGGCGGCCATCTTGCGGCGCGCGCTTTCGATATCGACGATCTCGCCGGTATAGGGGCTGACGATCGGGCTCTTGTTCAGGTCGTAGAAGCGTTTGCCGGTGGTCGGGCAGACGCGCTTCGTTCCCCATTCTGCATTGGGCATGGTGGTTCCCTTGAAACGGTCAATAGGCGGGCAGGGCCGGAGCACCGGGTTGACGGTGAATGCTGGCCCATGCCACAGGGACGCTCCGCTGTCAAAAGCTTTTGCAGCGGTTGCGGTGCGCCGCTACATGGCTATCCTGCGCGGAAAGATCAAGAGCCGCGTATGACCGTCCTGCCTCCTTCAGCGCCCGGCGAGGCGCCCATCCCGATCATGCTGCGCCGCTCTGCCCGCGCGCGGCGATTTTCGCTGCGGGTCTCGCGGCTTGACGGGCGGGTGACGCTCTCGGTGCCGCTCAGGGCGCGAGAGGTCGATGCGCTGGATTTTGCCCGTATGCAGGAGGGCTGGATCCGCCGTGCGCTGGCAGCGGTGCCACAGGCTGCCGGGATCGGCTTCGGCTTGCGGTTGCCGTTGGAGGGGCGGCCATTTCTCCTTGCGCCGGGGGCGGGCCGCACGGTCTGTATCGAGGGCGATTCGCTCCTGGTGCCGGGAGAGGAGGCGCAGCTTCCGGTGCGGCTGGCGGCCTTCCTGCGGCTGCGTGCCCGTGACCGGCTGGCGGCGGCCTGTGATCTTTATGCGGCGCGGCTTGGCCGGCCCTACCGGAGCCTGACGCTGCGCGATACCCGCTCGCGCTGGGGAAGCTGCAGCCATGACGGGCGGCTGATGTTCTCGTGGCGGCTGATCATGGCACCGCCGCCGGTGCTTGATTACGTTGCGGCACATGAGGTGGCGCATCTGGCGCAGATGAACCACTCGCCCGCCTTCTGGGCGGAGGTGGCGCGGCTCTGCCCTGGCCATGCCGCGCAGCGAGCCTGGTTGCACAAGCAGGGCCAGGCACTGCATGCCTATCGGTTCCGCGACACTTGACCCCGCCGCGCGTCGGGTGTTCGCTTGTCGCCATGCAGACCCCTCGCGCCGCCGACACAGCTTCCGCCCATGAACGCCTGTATCGCACCCTGCGGACACAGGTGATGCATGGCGAACTGGCGCCGGGCCAGGCACTGACCTTGCGCGGCATCGGCCGGCAGTTCGGCGTTTCGATGACCCCGGCGCGCGAGGCGGTGCGGCGGCTGGTGGCGGAAGGGGCGCTGACGCTTTCGTCCTCCGGTCGGGTGGCGACACCGGAACTGACGCCGGACCGGATCGAGGAGCTGGCGGCGATCCGCGCGCTTCTGGAGCCGGAACTCGCAGCGCGCGCACTGCCGCGGGCGCATTTCGCGCTGATCGACCGGCTTGCCGCGATCAACGCTGCCAATGCCGAGGCGGTGGCGCGGCAGGATTCGGTCGGTTATGTCCGCACCAATCTGGAATTCCACCGGATGCTCTATCTGCGGGCGCAGGCGCCGGCGATGCTTGCCATGCTGGAAACCGTATGGCTGCAACTGGGGCCGACGATGCGGGCGCTCTATTCCCGGCTGAGGCGCAACGAACCGCCGCAGCACCACCGCATGATCCTTGCCGCGCTCAGGGCAGGGGACGAGCCGGCGCTGCGGCTGGCAGTGCGCACCGATGTGACGCAAGGGTTGCGCCATATCGCCGGTTGACCTCGATCAAGGTGCTTGCCCCGAACCTGTGCATCCTGAACGGATACCCGAAGCAGGAGGATGGGTCATGCGTGAACGTCTGCAAGCCGTATTCGCCCGTTGGCGCAGCCTGAACGAGATCGCCGCGCTAAGCGGACGCGACCTTCATGACATGGGCATGACGCGCCACCAGGCAGAGGATTTCGCCCGGATGCCCGCCGATACCACGGCGCGACTGGTGAAGATGGCTGCGATCTTCGGCCTGACCGAGGCCGAGCTTCAGGCCGAACATAATGCCTGGCTGGAAATGGTGCAGACCTGCGGCCATTGTGGTGTGCGCCGCGAATGCGCCGGCGTGCTGGGCCATGCCGAGACGGCGCATCCCGATGAATGCGGCTTCTGTCCCAACGCTGCGGAATATGCCGACCGCGCCGCAATGAAAGCGCCTCTCGACTGACGGGGCTTCCCTCTGTCAAGGGCTTGCGTATAGCCTTTGCCGGAACAGGAGGTCCGCATGACGATCCATATCGGAGCGAAACCCGGCGAGATCGCCGAAACGGTGCTGATGCCGGGCGATCCGCTGCGGGCGCGCTGGGTGGCGGAGACCTTCCTTCAGGATGCCGCGCTGGTGACGGAGATCCGCGGGATGCTGGGCTATAGCGGCACCTGGAAGGGTCACCCCGTCACCGTGCAGGGCAGCGGCATGGGGATGCCCTCGCTGTCCATTTATGCCAACGAGCTGATTCGCGACTATGGCGCGCGGACGCTGATCCGCATCGGCTCGGCCGGCGCAATGCAGGAGGGGGTGCGGATCCGTGATGTGGTGCTTGGCATGTCGGCCTGCACCACCGGCTCGCCGTCACGGACCATCTTCCGCGAGTTGAACTATGCCCCCACTGCCGATTTTGGCCTGCTGAAGGCGGCATGGGAGGCCGGACAGGCCATCGCGACCGCGCGCGGTATCACCGTCCATGCCGGGCAGATCCATTCCTCCGACACCTTCTACGACGAACGCGCCGATCTCGATGAGCAGATGCGCCGCCACGGTGTGCTCTGCGTCGAGATGGAGGCGGCGGAGCTTTACACCCTCGCCGCCCGCTATGGCTGCCGTGCGCTGGCGGTGCTGACCATCTCCGACCACCTGCTGACCCATGAGGCGCTGCCCCCGGACCAGCGCGAGACCAGCTTCTGTGACATGGTGGAGATCGCCCTGACCGCTGCATTTGCCTGAGGGGGAGGTAGAGCGGGGCCGGCGTGTCGAAGTCTGCGCGGCCCCGGTGAAATCGGGGCTGGCCACCCTGATCCGCGCCAGATCCGGGCTTGAACGATCCGGTCCGCTGCTGTTGGATGGGTGCTTCCTGACGGAACGGAGTGTTTGATGCGGAAAATTCAGCTTGGGGCGCGAGGGCCCGCGGTCTCGGCCCTCGGATTTGGCGCCATGTCGCTGGCGGGGGTCTTCGGGCCGACGACCGAGGCCGAGAGTCTCGCCTGTCTTGATGCCATGCTGGAGGCGGAAATCAATTTCATCGACACCGCCAATATCTACGGCATGGGCATCAGCGAGACGGTGCTGGGCGCTTGGCTGGCCTCACGCCGCCCGCAGGTGGTGATTGCGACCAAGGCTGCGATCGTCCCTGGTCCGCCGCGCCGGATCGACAATTCCGCCGCCTATCTGCGGGCGGAACTGGAAGGCTCGTTGAGGCGGCTGAGAGTGGAGCGGGTGGATCTCTTCTACCTGCATCGCCGCGATCCCGGCCTGCCGCTTGCCGAAGTGATCGGCACGTTTCAGGACCTGGAGCGGGAGGGCAAGATCGGCGGCTACGGTCTGTCGGAAATCTCACCCGAGACGCTGCGCGAGGCGCATGAACAGCATCCCTGCCTGGCGGTGCAGAATGAATATTCGCTATGGAGCCGCCAGCCGGAACTTGGGCTCATCGGGGAGTGTGCGCGGCTGGGGGTAGCCTTCGTCGCCTTCTCGCCGCTGGCACGCGGGATGCTGGGGGATACACCCTTGCGCTTCGATCAGGTGCAGGACAGCTTCCGGGCAAGCAATCCGCGCTTCATGGAGCCGAACTTCAGCCGCAATACGGCGCGGATCGACCGGTTCCGCGACTGGTGCGGGGCGCGGGGTTGGGCGGCGCCGGCGGTAGCGCTGGCCTGGGCGATGGGGGCGGGGGATCATGTCATCCCGATCCCCGGCACCAGGCGGGCGGAGCGGCTGCGGCAATGGCTGCCGCTGCCGCACCTTGCCGAGGCCGACCGGGCAGAGATCGAAGCGATCCTGCCCGCGGGCTTTGCTGCCGGCGACCGCTATGGCGACCACCAGCTACAGGGGGTCGAGCGTTACTGCTGAGGTTTTCGCAGAGGCAGCGGCGCGGCCCCTGCGTGCCGCGCCATTTCGCCCCGCACGCGGCGCAGCGCCATAGCCCCTCGCTGCGCGCTTCCGGCCAGCGGCAATCACGGCCGAGGCTGGAGCCGCGCCCGCTCACACCAGAGACCGAAAAGCACCGCGAAGCCCGGCAGGACGAGCAGGATCGGCATGGTAGCTTTCTCCGGGTTGTGCGGGGGTGGTTTCGGCCTTCCCGGCAAGGAGGTCTGGGACGGGCCAGCATTCAGATCTCCCCGGGCGATCATGAGTGTTTCATGAAGCGCCGTCCATCGCTTCTACCCAGGTACCCGGCGATCCTTGTCCTCGCCCGGAGCAAGGCACATGGTGTCGCCGGGCAATCCCTCTCTCCGATGCTGCAACGGGGCGCTCGCGCCCCTCTTGAGCCTTCGGCCATTCACCCCTGAAAAGGTCCTTGGGGGAGCTTCCATAGGGAAGCGTCGGGGGGGCGGAAAGCCCCCTGTGTTTATGGGACTAACCTGTTGATATCAACTAAAGTCATTGATTTTCTGGTATTTATGCCGTTTTAGGTGCCTGTGCCTGTGCCTGTGCCTGTGCCTGTGCCTGTGCCTGTGCCTGT
>JAIRJX010000078.1 GCA_031260425.1 Gemmobacter sp. | reverse complement strand
CGCAGGCTCGCAAAGTTCAACGGTGTTTCCGTGAACTTCGAGCGCCATCTTAAGGAAGGTGAAGGACGATCGGCGAAGGAACCCGATACTCTCGCCCAGGAACTCAGATCATTGCTGGGCGAGAGCCTTCTGAACAGATGAAGCCAGGGACGCCTCCTGTTCATCATCTGTTCAAAAATATCCTCAGGGGGTGAATTGAGCCGAAGGCTCAAGAGGGGGCGCGAGCGCCCCTTCACTACATCGGGCAAGGGGCGGATACCCGGCGTTCGAAACCCCGGGGTATCGCCGGCGCTTCGTTCGAATGTCGGTCTATCCTTGGCGGTCAGCCCCGCCGCGCTGCCTGCCAGCCGCGCGGGTCGTTAAGGAAATCCTCCACCCCCGCCAGCGTCTCGGCATCGAACGCCCCTTGCGCCCGCGCCTCGGCCAGCATGTCCCGCCAGGTGCAAAGATGGAGGAGTTGCACCCCATGCTCCGCCAGCCGCGCCTCGGTCTCCGGGAAGATGCCGTAATAGAAGACGACCGCCGTCCAGCCGCAGCTTGCGCCGGTCTCGCGGATCGCGTCGACGAAGCTGAGCTTCGATCCGCCGTCGGTGGTCAGATCCTCGACCAGCAACACCCGCTGCCCCTCGGTCATCGCGCCTTCGATGCGGGCGTTGCGGCCATAGCCTTTGGGTTTCTTGCGGACATAGCTCATCGGCAGGCCCAGCCGCTCGGCCACCAGTGCCGCGAAGGGGATGCCCGCCGTCTCGCCGCCGGCGATATTGTCAAATGCCTCGAACCCCGCCTCGCGCATGATCGTTACCGAGAGGAAATCCATGAGGGTGGAGCGGATGCGCGGATAGGAAATCAGCTTGCGGCAGTCGATATAGGTCGGCGAGGGCAGGCCGGAGGCCAGCGTGAAGGGTTCGCGCGCGTTGAAATGCACCGCGCCGATTTCCAGAAAGGCGCGGGCGGTGAGGCGGGCGATCTCCTCTTTCGGCGGGAAGGCGGTCGGGATCATGGCGTCATCCTTGCGATTGCGGCTTCATCCAGGCCCCGATACCCTGAAAGCTTCCGGCCGCGGCGGGGATCGGGGTCGGGATGAAATCAGCCTTCCACCACCCAGTGCAGCGGAAAGCCGGGATCGAAGACGGTAACGGGGCCGGCCTCGGTGAAGAGCTTCTTCGGATAGCTATGGGGGGTATCGTGCCTTGTCAGCCTGATGCGCCCCTTGTTCGGCGGCAAGCGGTAGAAGGCGGGGCCATTGAGGCTGGCAAAGGCTTCGAGCCGGTCGAGCGCGCCTTCCTCCTCGAAGACATGGGCGAGGCAGGACAGCGTATTGGTGGCGGTGAAGCAGCCGGCGCAACCGCAGGCATGTTCCTTCAACGCATCGACATGCGGTGCCGAGTCGGTGCCGAGGAAGAAGCAGCCCTCGCCCGAGGTCGCGGCCCGGCGCAGCGCCAGGCGGTGGTGTTCGCGCTTGGCGACCGGCAGGCAGTAGTAATGCGGCCTGATGCCGCCGACCAGGATGTGGTTGCGGTTGATGATCAGGTGATGGGTGGTGATCGTGGCCCCCAGATCGGTGCCGCCCGAGCGGGCATAGGCCACGCCCTCGGCGGTGGTGATATGTTCCATCACCACCCGCAGGCCCGGTGTCGCCCGGCGGATCGGGTCGAGCACGGTATCGATGAACACCGCTTCGCGGTCGAAAATGTCGACCTCGGGTGTCGTCACCTCGCCATGGGTGCAGAGCGGCAGGCCGATTTCGGCCATGGTCTCCAGCACGGCGCGCACCCGGTCGAAGTCGCGCACCCCGGACTGGCTGTTGGTGGTGGCGCCGGCCGGATAGAGCTTCACCGCCGCCACGAGGCCGCTTGCCGCCGCCGCGCGGATATCGGCCGGGTCGGTCTCTTCGGTGAGGTAGAGCGTCATCAGCGGCTCGAATGCCGCCCCTTCGGGCAGGGCGGCAAGGATGCGTGTGCGATAGGCGGCGGCCTGTGCCGCAGTCACCACCGGGGGCACGAGGTTCGGCATCACGATGGCGCGGCCGAAATGGCGGGCGGTTTCCGGCAGCACGCCCCGCAGCATCGCGCCGTCACGCAGGTGCAGATGCCAATCATCGGGAAGACGGAGCGTGA
This sequence comes from Gemmobacter sp., assembly GCA_031260425.1. Taxonomy (GTDB): domain Bacteria; phylum Pseudomonadota; class Alphaproteobacteria; order Rhodobacterales; family Rhodobacteraceae; genus Gemmobacter. Next base: position 17,735 of record JAIRJX010000078.1, on the reverse strand, counting down.
GGCTGTTTTCCATGGTCCGCAGCTACCCCAAACCCCGTGCCTTTGCCAGAGATTTCCGGCAGCTGTCGAGCCAAATAACGAAGATGAGGCCCCGCATGGGCTCGTCGTGGCGGGTTCCGGACTTGCAGGGAGCTGTTTCAGGAAAATCCCTGAAATGGTGCTGCTCTCTCCGTCGGTATCAAGCTTTCCGGGGGGGCAGGACTGGCTTTACGGGGGGGCGCTCTCCGGGGTGTCGCAGCCGTTGGGAGGACAGGAAAGGACGGTGCCGGGTGAGCGGGCTTGTCGGGTGGGGCAGGTGTCGCATGGAGTGTAGCCAGGGGGCGCCCGTTCCTGCCCGGAATTAGGCATGGAATGAGCCACCGGAGCCTCGTTTGCGATGTCGCAAGAGGGGGCGCTCGCGCCCCCTCTTGAGCCTTCGGCTCACTTCACCCCCTGAGGATATTTATGAACAGATGCTGAACAGGAATACGCCTATGGCTTCATCTGTTCATAAATATCCTCGGGGGGAGCTTCCCGAAGGGAAGCGTGGGGGGCAGACAGCCCCCCAGCAACGTAGCCGGAAAGAACCGGCGGCGTGTTCGGGCCATCAAGTGGCGGCGACGCTGCCTGCGGTCGGGTGCTGTCCTTTGCATCGGGTGACGAGAACCGGGGGCGGGTTTTCTCAACAGACCCTATGGGTAATACCAACTCGTTCCGGCTGATGTCCAATGCCGGGCCGAAGGGGATCTGCCCGGGCGCTGGGGATCAGGCGTCGACGGCCAGCCGCGCCTCGATCTCGGCCAGCCGGCGGCGGAAAAGCGGTGAGCCGAAGCGGCGGGTGACCGCACGGCAGATCATCGCCTCGCGCGCGGGGTGGCCGGTCTGTTCGGCCTCGGCGAGGATCGCCGTCAGCCATGGGCCGTAGGCCCGGCGGCGGCGCCAGATCCGGTGGAACAGCGCCGGACACAACGTACCGCTGCCCGCGGCGTCGATCAGGTCGGGCAGAATGCCGAGGGCGAGCAGCCCGCTTTCCACCTTCTCGCCGAGGAATTCGGTGCGCAATTGCCGCACGTAAGGGCGGATGAACAGGGCGGCATGCATCGCATCCTCGCGCTGGCGGGGATCGCAGAGGATGAAGACCCTGCCGGCGCCTTCGGTCATGTCGGGGGCGTAACCGTAGCGGTCGGTGAAGCACAGCCGATGCTCGGCGATGTGGCGCCGGTCCCAGCCGGCCACGCTCGGATCGAGCGTGGCGCGCGGCTGCACGGCAAGCACCGTGGCCTCGGGCGCGCAGACCGAGAAGGCACAGGCGGCATAGCCGCCCATCCTGGCGCCATAGAACACCACGCGGTCGAAATCCTCGAAGAACGCGTCTTCGACCAGCCGGTCGAAATAGCGGTAGACCGCCTGGTCGCGATACCAGGTGCCGCCCTCGGCGATCACGCACAGATGCGACCAGCCGTGGCGTTCAGCCAGTGCCATGCCCTTCGGCATCTGCCGCGGTTCGGCCCGGATATCCGCCAGCGTCTCGAAGCTGACCAGCAGCGTTGCGCCTTCATCGGCGAAGAAGGCGAAATGCCGAGGCCCCAGCCTCTCGAAATAGCCGTCTTCCTCGCAGATTTCCTCCAGCCGCAGGATCCAGGAGGAACGGTCGACAGCAGTCGAGGCGTCGTAGCGGGAGACGGTTTCGCGGGTGGTCTGGGTCATCATGGTATCCTGTGCACTCACCATTATAGATTACCGCAGCAAGAATGATAGTGTCGCGCGTCAAGACAGTGTAAACAAGGTGGCAACCATAAGGCGAAGCCGTGCTTGGCGGAAACAGCCGGGACGGATTGTTTCCGCCAAGCTGCTTCCGGTCGCACGCCCGGATCGACGGATCAGGCGGTAGCGGAACCTTCCCCCGCCGCGTTCTGCGCCCCGAGATCGCTGCCATCCCCCTCGGGCGGGATGTCCCAGCCTGCCGCCCGCGCGCGATGAAAGCTCATCCGCCGCAGCATGTAGACGATTTCGGGATCAGAATGGAGTTCCGCCACCTTCTCCTGGTGCCAGCGCACCGCGCGGTCATGCAGCACTTTCAGCCGCCGGTCCGACAGCAGATCCGCCATCCACGCTTCGGTTGCTGCATCGTAGCGGCGGATCATGTCGCTGACCACGTCATTGGTGTCGTTGCGTGCCCAAGACCGGAAATCCATCTTGTCATTGACATGGTTCACCTTGCCGCGCGCCACTTTCACCAGGAAACTGTCCGCCGAGCGCAACTGGTAGTGGTTCACCTGCGCCACCGAGTAATCGGCCTGCACATGCAGGATCGAACCGCCGGGGATGATGGGTTTGCCGCCGGGGGCCTCGCGCTTCAGATGCGGCTCGTAATCCTCGGTCACGATGGGCATATGCACGCCCAGCCAGCGCAGGTGCTGCAGGATGGAGCCACGAAACAGCGTCTTGGGAAAGACGTGGGTCTTGGCCTTCGGTCCGGTATCGGCCCGGGCGCGGGTGAATTGCTGGGTGATGCGGCCAGGACGATAGTCGTTCTGGCCGTCCGTGCCGAAAACGCGCCAGGGAACGCAGATCGCCTCGACATCCGGGCTGCCGGCGGCGACCAGTGCGCGCGCGGTGCCGTCGCCTGCGCGTGACGCCAGAAATTCGTCGGCATCACAGACATAGAGCCAGTCGGCGTTCTTCACCTCGTCATAGCCCAGAACCTGCTTGAACGCCGAACGCTGGATCGAATGGCCGGGCCGATAGCGGGTAAGGTGGGGGCGGGCGAGGCCCATCTTGGCCAGCCGCTTCACCATCTCCGTCGTGGGATCCTCGCAATCATTGGTGCAGATCACCAGATTGTCGAAGCCGAGCACCTTGTGATGGGCGACCCATTCGATGAGGAAGGCGCCTTCGTTCTTCATCGTGCTGATCACGGTATATTTGTCGTTACTCATCCGGTCCTCGTCAGTGCTCGGCATCGCCGACATGGTCTACAGTGAAGAAGAAATCTGGCGGCAGATCGCGTTCATGCAGATCCGGCGGGATGACGCCCGGCCCCGCCAGAAACACCGCCGATCCGAAATGCTGCTGCCACCGGCAGAGCTGCTCCATCCGTGGCCCCGTCAACTCGGCGTAGAAGGCGCGGTAGTTCGGCGTTTCCATCAACTCGGCAATCTTCGCCCGGTGGCAGGCGACGGAATGCGCATGGGCCGCGCGGATCTCGGGATCGGCCATCAGCCGGTCGTATTCCGCCCGCGCCGCCGGGATCATGCGCTGGATCGAGCGGTCCTCATCGGCATTGTGGTTCATGCGAAACCAGTAGTTGAGCCCCTGATCCCGGTCAACATGGTTCACCCGGCCCCGGTCGCGCTTCACCAGGAAGCTTTCGGCCGAGCGCACCGCATAGTGGTTCAATTGCACCAGGTCATAGCCGTAGGTCTCCGCGGTGGAGCGCCAGGCGTTGCGATAGGCCTCGATCGGCATCGGCTTGCCCGAGCCGTTCAGCCAGACCACCTCGTTCCACAGGTCGGGTTTCAACCCCTTGGGGCGGTGGACACCGAGCTTCTTGTAGATCTCGATATTGCGAAACAGCGTCTTGAAGCCCCAGGCCTGATGCGGCTTTCTCACCCGTTCCGGTGCACAGCGGGTGAACTGATCGATCAGGAAGCGATCCTCGTAGGCGTGGATCTCGGAATTGCCGAACAGCCGCCAGGTCAGCGAGATCATGTTGGCCTTGCCGATTACCTCGTAAAGCGCGCGCAACGTGCCGTCGCCGGCCTTGATGTCGATGAATTCGTCGACATCCATGCAGATGCCCCAACCGCAGTTCTGGATCACGGGTTCGGATTCGGCTGCCTGCAGCGCCGCGTGCTGCGGCTTCAGCTCGCTGCCGGGGACATAGGGGTTGACGCGATGCTGCCCGATCCCCTTTCGGTCCCGCATTGCCAGCATGGTATCGGTGCCGTCGCTGCAATCATTGGTGTAGATCAGGAAATCGTCCACGCCTATCGCGCGGTGATAGGCCAGCCATTCCAGGATGAAGGGCCCTTCGTTCTTCATCGTGGTGACGATGGCGGTGCGCCCGGCCTCTGCCGCGGGCAGGGGGGCCGCGCGCGGGCGCGAGACGCGCGCGCGGATCGGCTTGTGGCCGAGCGGGCCGGTGGCCAGTTCGATCAGCGCCGGATCCTCGATCAGCGAGGATTTCGGCGCAAGCTCTCCCGAGGCGCGGCCCGGAACCCGGATCGCCATGGCGCGCATGAAATGCACCACACCCGCCTCATCGGGCTTGGCATAGCTTACGCGCAGCAGGCGCCAGGCGTTTTCCAGCCCCGCCTTGCGCGGGGCGACACCCCAGCGTCCGATGCCGTGCCGGCCATCGAACTGGCGACAGATGTGATCGCCGAACGCGGCTTCGCGGCCGGTCCGGACCCGCCAGGGATAGGTGCGATGGCCGACGAGCATGATCACCCCGCGCGCCGCCTCGGTGCAGAGATCGAACACCCCGGCGCTGCCCTCCGGGCGGGGCAGCAGCAGGTCGGTCACGTCAAGCTCCAGCACCGCCCGCGCCTCGCTCAGGAAGCGCCATTTCATCATCTCGATCACCAGCCCCTCGCCAAGGGGCGCGCGCCACGGATCGGCGGCAGGCGCCGCCATGCGGTCCTTTCCCGGTGCGTCGGGGGCGAGATAGGGATGGTTCTCCGGCCCGCTACCGGCGCGGCCCAGCGGCAGTTCGGCATCGACCACCACGACACGCAGGGCCTCGACCCCCAGCGCCTCGGCCAATTCGCGCGGGAAGGCGGCCGGATCGTCGCCCGGCATCCGGTTGACGATCAACGCCGCCTGAAGCCCGTGATGGCGCGCGTGATATCGCAGCCCCTCGGCCACCTGCGCGGCGGTTTCCTCCAGCCGGAAGCCGAAGCTGGTATTGAGGTCGCGAAAGAGCTCGGTCTCGGTCTCCATCGGATCGAGCTCAAGGGGGCCGTTCTCGGCCAGTGCCAGCCGGGGCGGCCCTTCGGCCACCACCATCACCGCGCCGGAAAGCGCGCGGATCTCGCGGGGCAGGGCGCAATCCGGCCCGCCATCCGGCCTGATCCGCCTCGCGTCACTTCCCTGGCCGAGGAACACAAGCAGCCGCCCGCCCGCCCGCAGCGCGCCAAGAAGCAGCGGCAGGCCCGCAATCCCGGTCGCGCGCAGACCGAGGCTGCGATGCAGGATCTCGGCCCCCGCGGGACCCGGAACGGATTGTCCTGTCGTCTGTTCCTTCGGCATCGTGCCGTCTGCTCCTCGTCATCCGCCGTCCGCCCGGCCGAGTCTGTCATAGGCGATGTGGCCTCGGTAAGTCTATTCTGTTGCAATGCCTCGGGTTATAGTGGCATTTGTGAAAAAAACGGGACAGTTCGGCCAGTTGAACGCGGCAGCCGGAATGTGGGATTGAAAGCGGTGGTGACCGGCCCGGTAACCATCCGGCCGGAAGGGGTGACATGAGTAAGGACTATACGATCGCGGCATTGTGGATTGATGGCTCGCTGAGCTATCTGGAGCAGCTTTGCCTGAAATCCTTCGTCGATGCGGGCCAGCATATCCGGCTTTACACCTATCATGCGGTGGAGAAGGTGCCCGAGGGGGTGGAGATCGCCGATGCCAACGAGATCCTGCCCAGCGAAAATTTCCTGACCCATGAGCGGACCGGCAGCCTGGCGCTGCATTCGGACCTGTTCCGCTATCACCTGCTGACCAGGCATGACGACGTGATCTGGGCCGATACCGACGCCTACTGCGTCAAGCCGTTCACCACCGAAAACGGCCATTTCTACGGCTGGGAATCCGAAGATAACGTGAACGGCGGCGTGCTTGGCCTGCCGCCCGACAGCGAGACCCTGCGCGAACTGCTGGAATTCACCCGCGACGAGTTTTCGATCCCCGACTGGTTCAACAAGGTGAGAAAGGCCGAGATGCGGGCCGCGCATGAGGCGGGCAAGCCCGTTCACGTCTCGGAAATGCCCTGGGGCGTCTGGGGGCCGCTTGCGATCACGCATTTCCTGCGCAAGACCGGCGAGATCCGCTTTGCCCTGCCGCGAGAGGCGCTTTATCCCATGCATTTCGGTGACCGCCGCAAGTTGATCTACAAGGGTTACAAGCTGTCGGATTTCTGCACTGACGAGACGTTCTCCATCCACCTTTACGGCCGCCGCACGCGACGGCTCCTCTCCAAGCGGTTGAAGAACGGGGTGCCGCCGGTCCGCTCGATCCTCGGGCGGCTGCTGCAAAAGCACGGGATCGACCCCACCGCCGCGCCGCTGCCCCGGCTGAATCCTGACGACCTGGCGGAGGACGATGACGACAACAATGCAGACGCATGAGGCTGCAGGACCGCGCCACTGCGCACCGGCCAGGTTAGGTTTCGTGCCGGTTATCAGCCGGAATCCTGATCGGCTTCCGGCTGTAAATCCTGAAAAATCAATGACACACGTGACAAGACAACAACGATCGGCCAAACTGCGGAAACCCGCGCAGCAACCATCCGGCCGGAAGGGGTGACATGAGTAGGGACTATACGATCGGTGCGCTCTGGATCGGCGGCTCGCTGAGCTATCTGGAGCAGCTTTGCCTGAAATCCTTCGTCGATGCGGGCCAGCATATCCGGCTTTACACCTATCATACGGTGGAGAAGGTACCCGAGGGGGTAGAGATCGCCGATGCCAACGAGATCCTGCCCAGCGAAAATTTCCTGACCCATGAACGGACCGGCAGCCCGGCGCTGCATTCGGATCTGTTCCGCTATCACATGCTGACCAGGCACGACGACGTGATCTGGGCCGATACCGACGCCTACTGCGTCAAGCCGTTCACCACCGAAAACGGCCATTTCTACGCCTGGGAATCCAACCGCAAGGTGAACGGCGGCGTGCTTGGCCTGCCGCCCGACAGCGAGACCCTGCGCGAACTGCTGGAATTCACCCGCGACGAGTTTCCGATCCCCGGCTGGCTGACCGAGGAGGAGAAGGCACCGCTACGGGCCGCGCATGAGGGCGGAAAGCCCGTTCATGCCTCGGAGCAGCCATGGGGGGTCTGGGGGCCGGACGCGGTTACATATTTCCTGCGCAAGACCGGCGAGATCCGCTTTGCCCTGAAGCGCGTGGCGCTTTATCCGGTGCATTACCGTCATCGGGGCGTATTGCTGAGCCCGGGGGGGCAGCTTTCGAAGTTCTGCACCGACGAGACATTCTCGATCCACCTTTACGGCCGCCGCCTGCGGGCGCGCATCCTGGCCCGCCGCGAGGACGGGATACCGCCGGTCCGCTCGATCGTCGGGCGGCTGTTGCAAAAGCACGGGATCGACCCCGCCGCCGCGCCGCTGCGCCGTCCGGCACCGGGCGAGGTGCTGGATGACAATGACGACAGCGCAGCAGGCGAGGGTGCGGATGAGTAAGGACGGCAGCGGCCCGCGGGAGCAGGGCCAGGGCCGGGTGCGCGAGGTCGGCACGCTCTGGATCAGCGGCAGCCTGAGCTATCTGGAGCAGCTTTGCCTGAAATCCTTTGTCGACGCAGGCCAGAAGATCACGCTCTTTCACTATGGCGAGGTAGAGGGGGTGCCCGAAGGGGTGATCCTGCGCGACGGCCGCGAGATCATCGATACCGATAATTTCCTCAAATACGAACGCAAGGACAGCTACGCGCTCTTCGCCGACCTGTTCCGGCTGCACATGCTGAAGAAATGCCCGGGCATGATCTGGGTCGATGCCGACGTCTATTGCGTGCGCCCGATGACCTATGAGAGCGACTATGTCTTCGGGGTGGAATTGCTGAGCAAGCGCAAGAACGGCTCGCCGCGCATCAACAATGCGGTGCTGGGGCTGCCGGCGGACAGCCCGATCCTCAATGACATGCTGGAATTCACCTCTGATCCCTATGCGGTGCCGGAATTTCTCGCTCCGAAGCTTGTGGAGGAATATCGCCAACTGGCCGCAGCCGGAACGCCGCTGCATGTCAGCAAGCAGAGCTGGGGCGTCTGGGGGCCGTCGCTCCTGTCGCATTTCCTCAACAAGCACGGCCTCAAGCATCTGGCGCAGCCGATCGACGCCTTCTATCCGGTCACTTTCCCGCAGCGGCGCAAGATCATTCACCGTGCCAGTGCGGCGCGGAGCATGATCACGCCGAACACCACGGCGATGCATCTGTGGGGCTCCAACAAGACCGAGCTTGATCTGCGCCATGACGGGGTGCCCAGCCCGACCAGTTTTCTGGGCGAATTGCTGACCAGACACGGCCTTCATGCCGAGGATGCACCGCTGCGCGCGCGCGGATGGCGGCTGATGGTCGGCGAACTGGCCGACCAGATCGACGTGACCTCGTTTCACAGCTTTGCCGATATCGGCGCCCGCGCCCGCCCGCTGGCCTACGAGGCGTGGCGGCGCTGGAAGGTCGCAATCCTCATCGCCGATGTGGATCCGCATGGTCGCTTTCTGCCGGACGTCAGCAAGGAAGCGACGAAATACAGGAAATACCTGATCGACCAGGGGGTGCCGCCAAAGAAGGTGCGTATCGCGCGCAGTCTTGAGGAACTGGAACCCTGCGAGGTGGTGGCCAGTCTGTGGGGCCTGCATTTCACCGCCAAGACAAAGGACCTGCTGCCGGTTTTCCGACGCGTGCTGAGCAAGGACGGGCAGTTGTTCATCGACATCAAGAAGGGATCCGGCGGCTTCGGCACGCTGCGCTCGCTGGGGAAAAGCACGGTGCTTGCCCAGCGTCCCGTGGACGGGATCGATCTTGCCCGCGTGATGCTGCGTGTGGGCGATCCGTCGGAGCCGGCGCCTGAACCCGCAATCGCCGCGCCGGCAAGCAACGATGAAAGCTGGGCGGCTATCGCGCAGCAGCTCGCCGGTCCCGACGGGTTCTTCCGTCATGGCGAGGAGCATTCGTTCCTCCATGTCCCGCGCGGCTCCGATACGCTGGTGGTGACGTTCGACAATCTCGACATCGCGATGGAAAAGCGCGAGGATCGCCGCCCGTGGGGCTATGCCTTCATCGAGAAACAGGGCTGGTCGATGCTGGGGGTGATGGCGAACGGCTGGACCTGGTATCGTGACCCCTGGGTCTATGAGCAGTTCGACGACCTCGCCACCTCGGATTTCTTCGATCGCTACAAGCGGGTGGTGTTCTACGGCGCCTCGATGGGCGGCTATGCCGCCTGCGCCTTCAGCCCGGCCCGGCCCGGCTGCGAGGTGGTGGCGATCAGTCCGCAATCGACGCTGGACAGGTCGCTGGTGCCCTGGGAGACCCGCTATACCACCGCGTGGGGCCGCGATTATACCGGGCCCTACGGCGACGCGGCCGAGGTATCGAAGGCGGCGCGCAAGGTGACGCTCCTCTACGACCCCTACGAGCCGCTGGATTCCGGCCATGTGGCGCGGTTCACCCATGACAATGTGATGAAGCTGCGCACTCCGCTGCTGGGCCATCGGCTGGGATCGGCATTGCAGCAGATGGGCATTCTGACCCCGATCATCGTCGGCGCGCTGAACGGCACCCTGACCGAGGTCGAGTTCTACCGGCTGCTCCGCGCCCGCAAGACCTTCCACCGCTACCAGAAGGACCTGTTCCGCCGGGCGCTGTCGCGCGGACGGGAGGATCTGGCGCGGCGTATCGCCCGTTGGGTCCTGACGCGGGGCGACAGCCGGTTCATCCGCAAGGAACTGGCCAGGCTGGACGGCTGAGGGGGCGGGCTTCCGGCTTTGGGCTGTCTGAGCGTTGCATGGGCGTTCTGCATGGTTTCGGCCCGAGGCATCTGCGTGAGCCCTTCCCCCGCCCGGAACAAGGCACGGAACGTGCCGCTGGACAGCCGCCCTCGGGCGGGCGCTCCGGGGGAGGGACGCTGGCGCGGGGATCGGTTAAGCCATAAAGTGCAGATTACAACCGGCTCGGCGCCCACCCGCGATTGGGCTCTGCCCTCTGTCGTCGAGGGGCGGGGGCCGGGAGCCTCCTGTGCCGGGAACCTCATCCGCTATACGCCGCATTCACGCCCAGCCCCCGGTGCTCCCAACCGCACGCGCAGCATCCTGCGGGGAAAGGGATCCGCATTCCCCCAAAGTGCTTGCGGCCCGTCGATGAGGTTCCCGGCATGGTGCGATCACGGGTTCTGTGCCGGGAAGGGCGCGCACCGGCAGGACGGGGCGGTCAGGCGACCTTGAGCAGGGTTTCCAGCTCGCAATTGCCCTCCACCATATCGCTCAGACGCAGCTTGTCGAGCGAGGCGTAGAAGGCCTCGACCGCCTCCGCCAGTGCGCATTTCAGACGGCAGCATCCCTTGAGCGGGCAGGAATTCTCGCCGCCCGCGAAGCAATCGGTGAAGGGCAGGCTGCTCTCGAGGGCTCGGAATACCTCGCCCACCCGGATCTGTTCGGGTGGATGGCCGAGCATCAGTCCACCCGCGCGCCCGCGCACCGTGTGCAGGAACCCCTTCTGGGCAAGCAGGTGGATGACCTGTGCCAGATGGTTTTCCGAGGCATTGCAGGCCGCCGCGACCTCGACCTTGCGGACGATGCGACCGGGATTGACCGCACAGAACATCAGCGTGCGCATGGCAAGATTGGTGCGAGTGGTCAGTCTCATCCGGCGCCTCCGCATTTGCTGTCTGCATACCCGAGAGTAAAAGCTGCACCCCCGATACAACTTGATCTGGATCATGCTTCCCGGATTCAGCTTTCTGTGTGGCGCTATGCCGCAGATGCCGCGCGCGCGTTGCTTCCCGAGAGGGACAGCCGGTCCAATGGCCGGGCGACGATGCGCCACCTCCGCCTCGCGCAGCAGAAGCGACGGCTTGTGCCGCGCCTTATGTTCCCGGCATGGGGCGGGCTTACATTCAGGCAGGCCGCGACTTTCGCCTGCCCGCTCTCTGGCAGTGGATGGTAGAGATTTTCATGTATTATGAATTTGTTACATGAAAAACCTTAATCGCCGTGACAACATGCCCGGCTGGTTCCCGCCACGGGTTCCGCTCGCGTGGCGCAGGGTCTTGAGCTGCGCGTTCATTCCGTGCTTCTCTGCTTTGCGAACTCCGATTGAGGGCCATGATGACCGCCTTGACCATCGCCACCCGGCCGATCGACGGCCAGAAGCCCGGCACCTCCGGACTGCGCAAGAAGACCCCGGTCTTCATGGGCGCGCATTACCTGGAAAACTTCGTGCAGTCGATCTTCGACGCCATCGGCGGGGCGGAGGGCAAGACCTTCGTTCTCGGCGGTGATGGGCGCTATTTCAACGGCCGGGCGGCGCAGATCATCCTGCGGATGGCCGCAGGCAACGGGGCGGCGAAGGTAATCGTCGGACAGAACGCGATCCTCTCCACTCCGGCGGCCAGCCACTTGATCCGGCTGAACAAAACGGATGGCGGCATCATCCTGTCGGCAAGCCACAACCCCGGCGGGCCGGAGGCGGATTTCGGGGTGAAGTTCAACATGCCCAATGGCGGCCCCGCCCCTGAGGCAGTGACCGAGGCCATGTTCCGCCACAGTGTGGATATCACGCGATACCGCATCTCCGACGCGCCGGATGTCGATCTTGCCCGGATCGGGACGGCAACGCTCGACGGAATGGCGGTCGAGGTGGTGGACAGTGTGGCCGATTACGCGGCGCTGATGGAAAGCCTGTTCGATTTCCCCGCGATCCGCGACATGTTCGCGGCGGGCTTTCGGATGCGTTTTGATGCGATGTGCGCGGTAACCGGGCCATATGCAAGGGAAATCCTGGAAAATCGTTTGGGTGCTGCGCCCGGCACGGTGGTCCATGCCACCCCCTTGCCGGATTTCGGCGGGATGCATCCCGACCCGAACCCGACCTGGGCGCATGAGCTGATGGCCGAGATGACGGGGCCGGAGGCGCCGGATTTCGGCGCGGCCTCCGATGGTGACGGCGACCGTAACATGGTGGTAGGGCGCGGCCTCTATGTCTCGCCCTCGGACAGTCTCGCGGTGCTGGCGGCGAATGCGCATCTCGCGCCGGGCTATGCGCGCGGGCTGGCCGGGGTCGCCCGCTCCATGCCGACCTCGGCGGCGGTGGACCGGGTGGCGCGGGCGCTCGGCATCGACGCTTATGAGACGCCGACGGGATGGAAGTTCTTCGGCAACCTGCTGGACGCGGGACGCGCCACGCTCTGCGGTGAGGAAAGCTTCGGCACCGGATCGGACCATGTGCGCGAGAAGGACGGGCTCTGGGCGGTGCTCTTGTGGCTCAATATCCTGGCCCGGCGCAGGCAATCGGTGGCGGAGATCATGGCGGAGCATTTCGCGAGGTTCGGCCGCAACTACTATTCCCGCCACGATTTCGAGGCGATCGAAACGGCCGCCGCTGAAACCATGATGGCGGCGCTGCGGATGAGCTTTCCTCGCCTTCCGGGCCGGATCGTCGCGGGGATGGAAATCGCCGCAGCCGACGATTTCTCCTTTACCGATCCGGTGGATGGCTCGGTCAGCCGGGGGCAGGGCCTGCGCATCCTGTTCGCCAATGGGGCGCGCATCGTGATGCGGCTTTCCGGCACCGGGACCGAGGGCGCGACGCTGCGGCTCTATCTCGAACGCTATGCACCGGGGCCGGAGGGGCTCGACCTCGATCCGCAACAGGCGCTGGCGCCGGTAATCCAGGCCGCCCATGCGCTGGCGCGGATAGAGGCGTATACCGGACGCAGCACCCCGGATGTGATCACCTGAGCAGGGGCGTAACAGGCCGCGTAACGGGAGCCGACATGGCGGACCAGTCCCGACCTTGGCCGCCGTCATGCCGACAGGCTGTCCGCCCCTCGGCCGCCATGGGAAACCCGGCAGGGGGGAGCTGTGATTGCCGGGGTTTGAAATTAAGCGCCATCGGCGTTATATTCCCCGACAAAAAGAGCAAGGACGCTCGCCGGAAGGGGGAGATCGGGATGACAACCGCCGAACAAGCCCTCGCTGACGATGCGATGCGTGCCGAAATTGCCAAGCTTCTGGCCGAGACATCCAAGATCAACGCCGAGGCCCGCCGGTATCCGTTCATCGCCACCGCCGCGGTTTTCGGGGCGGCATTCGCGATCCTGAAATGGGTCCTCGGATGACCCTGCAATGACCTCGGCGCAAGCCGGGCCTCACCCTCTCCGAGCCCGGGTTGTTTCTTGGCACGTTCAGGCCGTGGGGGCGGTGGGTCATGATCTCTGAACGGTGGGCCAGGCGCTGGCTGCCGCAATAGCCGGTGCGGGGGAGATCCGGTGCTCGTTGGACGGTGCGCCAACCCACAGATCAGAAACACCTCTTCCCGCAGCCGGCGTGCTCATCTCGCAGTTGAAATGCAGTCGGCGCGCCGTTACCGTCCGGGCATCCGCGTGATCCGTGCCGAAGGGGCCAGACGCCTGTCATGTCGATCTTCCGCAAGGCCGTCCTTGGCGCTCCGCTCTGCCTCGCCCTGCTGTCGGGCCTTGCCGCTGCGCACGATCTGGTCTTTCCGCCCGGCGAGGATGCGCGCTTCCACTGGGCTGCGTATGAGGCCTTTGCCGCCACCCATGACCTGCGCGGCCAGCACCTGAGCGTCGACGGTCCCTGGGGCGGTATCGACAAGCAGATGTTCGAATCGGTCATCGCCTATTTCGAGGCCGCGACCGGGGCCGAGGTCGCCTATGCCGGCGGCGACGGATTCGAGCAGCGGTTGCTGGTGGGGGTCGAGGCCGGCGCGCCGCCGGATGTGGCGATCATCCCGCAACCCGGCCTTGCCGCCGAACTGGCGCGGCGCGGCCATCTGGCGCCGCTTGGTGCGGCGATCGGGGCCGTGATGCGCGACGACTACGCCGCCGGGCAAAGCTGGCTCGACATCGCGACCTTCGCCGGCCCCGACGGGGCGCCCGCGCTCTATGGCCTGTTCTATCGTGTCGATCTGAAATCGCTGGTCTGGTATGTGCCCGGCAATTTCACCGACGCAGGCTACGCGGTGCCGCGCACATTCGAGGAATTGCAGGCGCTTTCCGACCGCATCGTGGATGAGGGCGGCACGCCCTGGTGTATCGGCCTCGGCTCCGGCCCGGCCACCGGCTGGCCCGCGACCGACTGGGTGGAGGAGATGATGCTGCGCCTCCATCCGCCGCAGGATTACGACCGCTGGACCCGTGGCGCGCTGCCCTTCGACGACCCGAAGGTCATCGCCGCCATCGAGGGTTTCGGCACCATCGCCAGATCGGCAGAGCAGGTGGTGGGCGGGCCGGAAGGGGTGGCGGCCACCGATTTCCGCGACAGCCCGCGCGGCCTTTTTACCCTGCCGCCGCGCTGCTACATGCACCGGCAGGCAAGCTTCATCCCTTCCTTTTTCCCTGCCGGGCTGAAGCCGGGCCGCGATTTCGACGCCTTCTATTTTCCGGCTTTCTCAGCTTTCTCAGGGCGCGGCCAGCCGGTCCTTGGCTCGGGCACGCTGGCCACCATCACCCGTGACAGCCCGGCGGCGCGCGGCTTTCTCGACTTTCTCGCCACGCCGATTGCCCATGAGATCTGGATGGCGCAATCAGGTTTCCTGACCCCGCATCGCGGCGTGAACCACGATCTTTACGGCGATCCGGTGCAGGAACGGCTGAGCGAAATCCTGCTCGGCGCGACTACCTTTCGCTTCGACGGCTCGGATCTGATGCCGGGCGCCATCGGGGCGGGGGCATTCTGGACCGGGATGATCGACTATGTCGGCGGTGCATCGGCAAAGGTGGTTGCAGCCCGGATCCGGCAGGTCTGGGACACGCTGGAATAGTGGACATGGCGCATCCGCTGTCGGCCCTTCTGGCGATCCTGCTCTGTCTCGGTGCCTGTCTGGGATGGCTGATGCTGTCGGGCCGCGTGCTCGACCGGCTGATGCCGGAGCGGGCGGTGCTGATCCGGCCGTGGCTGTTTCTCGCCCCGGCAGGGCTCATCGTCGCATTCTGCCTTGTCTGGCCGCTGCTGAACACGGTCTGGCTTGCACTGCACGGCCCGAATGGGGTGGGTTTCGTGGGCTTTGGCAATTTCCGCCTGCTCGCAGGCGATGCGCGGTTCCCCGAGGCATTTCGCACGACGCTTCTGTGGCTTGCGGTGGTGCCGGCGGCGGCTACCGGTCTGGGTCTTGCCGCTGCGGGGCTGACCGACCGGCTGCGGGGCGGCGGGCTCGTCCGGCCGCTGATCTTCCTGCCGATGGCGACGGGCTTTGTCGGCGCGGCGGTGATCTGGCGCCTCGTCTACGACTATCGCGGCGGCGGTGGCCTGGACGAAATCGGTCTCCTTAACGCGCTCTGGACGGCGGCGGGCGGCAGTGCGCGGCCCTGGCTCACGCAAGCGCCGCTGAACACCTGGGCCTTGATGGCGGTTCTGGTCTGGAGCCAGACCGGCTTTGCCATGGTGATCCTCGCCGCGGCCCTGCGCACCATCCCGGCCGAGACGGTAGAGGCAGCTCAGCTTGACGGGGCCGGGCCGCTGCGGATCGTCCTGCGCATTCAGGCGCCGCAGATCGGGGGCGCCATCGCCCTGGTCTGGAGCGCGCTGACCCTCATGGTGCTGAAGCTCTTCGATCTCGTGCAGGCGATGACCAATGGCCAATGGGGCACGCAGGTGCTGGCCGGACTGATGTTCGACTGGATGTTCGGTGCACAGGACAGTGGCCGCGCCTCGGCGGTGGCGCTGGTCCTGCTGGTGCTGGCGGTGCCTCTCCTCGTGCTGGCCCTGCATGGCGTCCGGCGGGAGGCGCGGCAATGAGGCGGCTTGCGGTGGCCCTCCTCACGCTCCTGTGGCTCCTGCCCGTGGCGGGGCTCGCGGTCACCTCGTTTCGCGACCGCGAGGCGGCGGCAGAGACCGGCTGGTGGCGAGCCCCGCTTCCGGAGACGCGCGTTACGGTCTTCCACCCCGATCCCGCCACAGGGCGGCACGAGGCGGGGGCCTGGGTGATCGAGGGCACAGCCCCTGATACGGGGGAGGTGAGGGCCTTCGGCCTTTCCTCCCGCGCGCCCGCCGCCTTTGCCGTGGGCACGACCGCGCGGGGGCGTGATGGCCTCGCGCTCACCGTGGCGGCGGATGGCGCCTTCCGGCTCACCGTGCCTGTGCTCTTCGATCAGGCCCCGCGCTTCTTCCTCGCCACCCGCGCGCCTGCGCGGTTCACCACGGCGAATTATGCGCGCCTGATCCGGGCGGAGGGGTTCGGGCCGGCCATCCTCGCCAGTTTCGCCCTTGCCGTGCCGGCCACGGTGCTGCCGCTCTTCCTTGCCGCCTTCGCCGCTCATGCGCTGGTCTGGATAGAGTTTCCGGGCCGGGCGCTGCTTGTCGCCGGGCTGGTCGGGCTGATGGCGCTGCCGCTGCAACCGGCGCTGGTGCCGCTTTTGCGGGCACAGGAACTGCTGGGCATCGGCCGGAGCTTTCCGGGGATCTGGCTCGCCCATACCGGCTTCGGCCTGCCGCTCGCAATCTGGGTGCTGCGCAGCTTCATGCGCCGCCTGCCGCGCGAGATCGTCGATTGTGCCCGCCTTGACGGCGTGTCGGAGGCGCGGATCTTCGCCCGGATCACCCTGCCGCTCTGCCTGCCGGGGCTGGCCGGTTTCGCGGTCTTCCAGTTCCTGTGGATCTGGAACGATCTGTTCATCGCCTCGGTCTTCCTTGGCGGCGCGGAGATACGGGTTCTGCCGGTATGGCTGCGCGAGATCATGGATTCACACGGCGGCGAATGGGAAATGCTGGCCGCTGCCGCCATGCTGTCCATGATGGTGCCGCTGGCGGTGTTTCTGGCGCTGCACCGCGTCCTGCTGCGCGGCCTGCCTTCCGGCGCGGCAAGGTGAGGGGCGCTGATGGCGGAGGTAAGGCTCAGGGGCATCGGCAAAAGGTTCGGGGCGCGGCGGGTGCTGGAAGGGATCGACCTTTCGATCCGCAGCGGCGAGCTGATCGGCGTGCTCGGCCCCTCGGGATGTGGCAAGTCCACCCTGCTTCGGATGATCGCGGGGCTCGAACGGACCTGCGAGGGTGATCTTTTCATCGACGGGCAACGGATGAACGAGGTGCCGCCGGCACGGCGGGGCGTCGCCATGGTGTTTCAGTCCTACGCGCTTTACCCGCATATGACGGTGCGGCAGAACCTTGCCTTCGCGCTGCAAGGTGCCGGACGCCCTGTTGCGGCGGTCATGGCGGCGGTGGAGCGAGTGGCGCGCACGCTGGAACTGACCGGGCTTCTCGACCGGCGGCCCGCAGCACTTTCGGGGGGCGAGCGGCAGCGCACCGCCATCGGCCGGGCGATCCTGCGCGAACCCCGGCTTTTGCTGCTTGACGAGCCGTTCTCCAATCTTGACGCCGGCTTGCGGGCCGGGATGCGGGTGGAACTGGCACGGCTGAAACAGGCGATGCCGTGGTGCACCATGATCCATGTGACGCATGACCAGACCGAGGCGATGACGCTGGCCGATCGCATCGTGGTTCTGGCCGGGGGATGCATCGCGCAGGTGGGCACACCGCTTGACCTTTACGAACGGCCCGGGAGCACCTTCGTCGCTCGGTTCATCGGCAGTCCGGCGATGAACCTGTGGCCCGGGGTGGTAGTGGCTGGCGCGCAGACCCGGATCAGGCTTGATCATGGCGGCGAGGTAGTGGTGCCGATCCGCGCCGCAACGCCCGGCCTCAGGGTTGAGCTTGGGGTACGGCCGGAACATCTGAAGCCGGTCGCGGCCCCGGCGCTCTTCTCAGGCGAGGTGGAGTTGGCGGAGACCCCGGGCGATGCCACGGTGCTGCATTTCCGTCAGCAGGGCGGGCAGCCGGTGGTGGCGAAGCTGC
>JAIRJX010000075.1 GCA_031260425.1 Gemmobacter sp. | reverse complement strand
AGCTGCGAGAGTTCGCAGCGCATGCGCTGCAACCAGCGGGATCGAGCGGGTGAGCGCCACGGGTTCGAGCGAACCCGCGAGGGCCGTTGCCACAGAGGCGAAGCCGGTCCACCCGGTGGGCCAGCCCATCAGCGCCTCGACGAACAGCGGGTTCAAGGTCCGGCGCGCATCGGAGGTATCGTTCCCAGCCATCGGCGTCACCAGGACCTGGCGGCCAAGCAGGCCGTTCACCGGGGTATTCGCCAGTGTCGTAGCCCCATCCTTGTGATCCCGCGCTGTCGGCGTCATCCACAGCCCCGCCGAATGGGTCAGGTCGGCAGATCGGCGGTTGCCCGCGCTCGGCTTGCACCCATCGTTCGCCATCGGCGTCGGCCAGAGCGCGGCCGTGGTCGCGAGGTTCATCCCGTGCTCGCCTGCCGCCTGAGAGGGCGTCGGCTTCGTCTGCCGGTTCTCGTTGGCGCTGGCCCTCGGCGTCGGCCAGAGGCGCAGCAGTTCCGTCCGGTTCCCGCCACTCGACCGGGTCCCAGAGCAGGCGCGCGGGGTCGGCCAGCTCGTCCCCCTCGCGGATGGCGAGGATGAAGAGCCGTTCCCGCTTATGGGGCGCGCCGACTTCCGCCGCCGTGAAGAGGCCTGCCGCAAGGCGGTAGCCCATGCCGACCAGTCCGCTGGCGACTTCGGGGAATCCGAGGCGGAGATGATGGGCGACATTTTCGAGGAAGACGAAGGGCGGTTCGATCTCGCCGATGATCCGGGCGACATGGGGCCAGAGGTGGCGCGGATCATCCGCACCCCGGCGCTTGCCCGCGACGCTGAACGGCTGGCACGGATAGCCCGCAGTGACGATGTCCACCGCGCCGCGCCACAGGCGGCCGTCAAAGGTTCCAACGTCGTCCCAGACAACAGCCTGATCCAGGGACGCGTCTTCCATCCGCGCCACGAGAGTGGCTGCGGCGAAGGTTTCCCGTTCGACATGGCCCACAGCACGATATCCGGGGATGGCGAGGACAAGCCCGAGGTCGAGCCCGCCCGCGCCGGAGCATAGGGAGAGGCCGAAGAGGCATGCGTCTCCGGCTCCGCAAGCGCGTCCGGAGGAAGGTAGAGCCAGGTCATGCATGTCACGCTGCGGTCTTGCGCTTTCGCGCGGGTTCGGGCGCGGCGTCCGTGTCCGGCGTATCGGCCCGGGCTTCGGCATCGTCGCCCAGCCGCTCGGTCCTTACCTCGGCGAAGGTCCGGCCGTCGCCATCGAGGATCGCGTCGCGGCCCGTGTCCGCCTGCCAGCGTTCCACGGCGACGTCGATGTACGCCGGGCTGATTTCCATCGCGAAGACGCGACGGCCGTTGGCTTCGCCCGCCATGATCTGCGAGCCGGAGCCCGAGAACGGCTCGTAGCAGAGTCCGCGCCGCGCCACATGCTGGCGCATCGGGATCCCGAACGCGTCGAGCGGTTTCGGCGTCGGATGGTCGGGCCGCTCGTCCTTGGTGAGGCTCGGCATCTCCCAGGTCGAGGGCAGCGTTTCCTCCGCCACTTTCGGCGGGCGGTTCGGACGTCGCCAGCCCATGAAGCAAGGTTCATGCTTCCAGAGGTAATGCGAGCGGGTGAGGACACCGCGGTCCTTCACCCAGATGATCTGCTGATGGACGAAGGCACCGGCCTTCTCCCAGCAGGCTTCCAGCATCGCCTGGCGGCGCGAGGCATGCCAGCAATACCAGGCGGCATTGTCGGCGATGGCCTCGGCCACGGCGGCAGCGATGAAACCGTCGTAGAGTTCCGCGCCCTGCGAACTGTCGTCCCACGTGGTGCCGTAAGACGCTGACCAGTCCTTGTTCCGGGTCGGATGGTTCGAGCCGTCGTAGTCCACCAGATACGGCGGGTCCGTCGCGAACAGGATCGCGCGCTCGCCATTCATCAGGCGGCGCACGTCGGCCGCGCTGGTGCTATCGCCGCAAAGCAGACGGTGGTCGCCAAGGATCCACAGATCGCCGGTGCGCGACGCAGGATTGCGCGGCGGTTCGGGGATGGTCACCGGCGGCACGGAGCCCCCTGCGCCACCTTCTTCCCCGTCCCCCTCCGGCACGAAGGCCAGCAGCTTGTCGAGTTCGCCGTCGGAGAAACCGACCAGCGACAGGTCGAAATCTTCAGCCAGCAGATCGTTCAGTTCCGCCGACAGCAGCGCCTCGTCCCAGGTGCCGAGTTCGGTCAGCTTGTTGTCCGCAATCCGGTAAGCCCGCCGCTGTGCCTCGGTCAGGTGCCCCAGCACGATCACCGGCGCTTCGGTCAGTCCGAGCTGCGTCGCCGCCAGCACCCGGCCATGGCCCGCGATCAACTCGCCGTCCTCGGCCACGAGGCAGGGCACGGTCCATCCGAACTCCGCCATGCTGGCGGCGATCTTCGCGACCTGGTCCGCGCCATGCATCTTCGTGTTTTTCGCGTAGGGCACGAGGCGCGCAAGCGGCCAAGTCTCGATCCGCTCGGGGGCGAAGGCGAGGGTCATGAAGGATCCTGTCGATGATGGGTAGGCTGCAAGCGGCGGCGCCGTGTGATGGATTTCGGCTGGCGGAGTCCACCAGCGAAGGTTCTGTTATTGCGTGGTTATTTCGGATCGCGCGGTGGCTTCCGAGCAGGGTGGCTTCCCAAAAATCCGGCCCTATCGCTGGCGATATGCCGCGCTTCGCCCGCCAGCATAGGATTATCGCCCGGAAGGACCCAACATATCAAAGGCTTGGCGGTTTGCGCCTTGACCATCCGCCGACCGCTCGCCCTATTGCGAACTGTCGCCGCGCCCTGGCGCCCTGGACCCCGGATCGGATTCCGACTGGACTCTGGCTGGACCCCGGAAGCCATCGGCGCTAGCCATCCCGCGCGCTCCTCTCCCGAGCATATCGAATTCATAGCCTCCTGGGGGCGATCTGTCTTGGGGTCTGGTGTCTCGGAGAAAAGTGTCTCGCCACGACAGATGATCTTGACAGAATTCAATAAATCTCGGTGACGCAACGAACTTGACATTGACCGGCCAGCTCGGACCGAATACACATTTTACCACTGGCGTAGTAGCCGAGGCGGCGGGGGCAAAGTACCGGGCGACCAGGTTGCCGATGACGTGCGAGTCTTCTGTCCTAGACAAAGGAGATGAGCGCGACGACGAGGTGGATCATCTTGTCGGACTCCCTGACTCTCCGCCCTCGCCGCCGACCTAGTCAGGAATATTCATGCAGAACGCGATTAAAGTTGAAATCAAAAGGCTTGCAAAACGCGCATTTGAGAAGAAAGAGAGATCGGAAAAATTAGAGGAGCAGCATCAGGAGCGTTTCACGAAACGCACGGGACTTGTCGCTGGGCCATCCACACGAAAGCCTGCCGCTCCGATCTCAAGGCACTTTGATCCCAAGTACTGCTCTCGGAATGCGAATTTCCTCGCCAAGACAATCTGGCATAAAGTCTTAACCGGAGCATACGAGCCGGTTCCGGCAGTGTGCTACAAAATTCCGAAACCTGATGGCACGTCACGAGAAGTCATGGGTTTCGCTATCCCGGACGCTGCCCTCGCCAATGTTGTGCTACGTCGTGCGCGAGGTCGCAACCTGAAGCGACTCTCCCCTGCTTCGTACGCCTATCATCCGGACAAAAATGTATTCGATGCCATCCTGGCGCTGAGTGAGTACGACCATCGTGGAAAACTGTTTGCCGTTCAGATCGATTTCGAGAAATATTTCGATAACATTCCTGCCGGCTATTTAAGAAGGAAAATCGAAGACTCGGGACAGGCGAGCCTAACTCCGCATGAGAAGCATATTTTTGATCGCTTCATGCATCATCAGTTCGCAGAGTATAGCCAGTATGGCTCTGGTAAATTTCAGAGGAGGTACAAGGGAACACCTCAAGGTTCGTCGGTATCGTTGCTGCTCGCAAATCTCGCCAACCATGACCTTGACGTTGAACTGACCGCTGCAGCGGGTCGTTTTGTTCGCTTTGCAGACGACGTAGTGGCCTTGTGCTCAGATTACTCGCAGGCGCAATTGATCGAGAAATGCTTCTTTGATCACTGCAGAACCAGTGGATTAAAGGTTAATTCCGAAAAATCGCCCGGCGTTGCCATTATTTCACCTCGCGCGCAGGAGCTTAGAACATTTGCTCACTTCGATTATCTTGGGTACCGCTTTTCTGCCGGCGGACTCACAGTTCCCGACAAAACAGTCAGCAGAATAAAGAGTCGTGTTTCGCGTCTTTCCAATATATACTTGGTTCATTATCTTTCGACTGGCTTCAACAAGAGCAGATGCAGTGTGGTCGCGCCAGTATATGATTGGGACCTTCTTGGCTTGACCTATGAGATGCGTCGCTCTCTTTATGGTGGCTTGTCGGAATTGGAGCTAGACGCATTCATTCATGACGGCAAGAGACTACCCAAGATGAAGGGCTTGATGGGGTTCTACTGCCTGCTGGATGATCCTACGCCCCTGAAGGAACTGGATGGCTGGATACTGAACATTGTTCGGCGCGCTATGCGTGTTCGAAATGGAATATTGCACTCGAAGTATGGTGTGAATTGTCCGTTGCCGTCCAATAAGCAGCTTGCGACCGGAGAATGGCTGGATCCAGCTGCTTGGAAAGGCGATCCGAAACCAGAGGCGAGAGTTCCCAGCTTGGTTCGAGGTTGGCGTGCCGCACGAAAGCACTTCTACACCTTCGGTCTCGAGAAAGTCGAAGCGCCGAAGTATGGCTTCTACACGGAACTTGACGACATCTTCGACTACTGAGCGCGAGGCGGGTTCCTGCCACCTCAATCATCGCTCTGCAAAATGCTTGGCTCGGGTCGCCACGAACTCCATCGACCGCTTCGACGGCACACGTCTGCCGTTCAGTCGCCATACGATGACCACGATGCCATATTGCCAGCGCCGGTTGGCGGTGGCGCGGCTGATACCCAACTCCCAGCAGATCGGCTTCCACGGCTTGCGGTTCGCCCGAAGCCAGAGCAGGCGCGCGTCGGCGGGGTCGAGCCAGCGCAGCCAGAGCAGGGCTTCCTCGGCTTCGGTGATCTGACGCGGACCCGGCCGCGGACGACGCATCCGGGGTTCCTGGCCGACCTGATCGGCGAAGCTGTGGAAATACGCCGGCCAGGCGTTGAAATAGCCCTGCGGCTTCACCTCGGGCAACGAGCGGAAGACGTCGGCGGCGCTCTCGAGCCGGTCCTCGACCATGGCTGGCATCCAGTCAGCCATTGGCAGCCTCCCGGCTCTCGGCAGGTCGACCGTAAAGCTTGTCGCCCAGTTGGCGGACCAGTTCGCGTTCCGACCAGGTGAGCCGGGGATCGTCGACGG
Organism: Gemmobacter sp.; assembly: GCA_031260425.1. Taxonomy (GTDB): domain Bacteria; phylum Pseudomonadota; class Alphaproteobacteria; order Rhodobacterales; family Rhodobacteraceae; genus Gemmobacter. Next base: position 1,957 of record JAIRJX010000075.1, on the reverse strand, counting down.
ACACCGCCAACACGCCTTGCTCATGCCAGCCGTTTTCTTTGACCTGCTCGGGATCCCGGCGCGCGCCGCCATAACCTCGGGAGTGCCATCTCATGCAACGCCTCCGCTGGTGTCGATCACCCAGAGCAGGATGGCGATGGCGTCGGTTTCATTGTCGTCGGCGGGAGAGAACCCTCGGGCTCGCGCTGCGGCGATCATGGCCTCCTTGGGCGCATTGCCCTTGCCGGTGGCATGGCGCTTGATCGTGCCGACCGGGACGCCTTCGTAGGGCACACCGCGCAACTCGGCCCATGCGGTCAGCGTCGCCATGAGCCCGCCGTAGATGTGGCTCGCGTCGGTGCCGGCGTGGCGGCGGACCCCCTCGAACCAGATCGCCGCGATGGGTCCGGACAGCCGGTCGATCTCGGTCAGCCAGTTGGTGAAGCGCAGGTAGCGCATGCCGCCACCGTCGAAGCGGCCGGGGCGGAAGCTGACCGTGCCGGAGGTGATCAGGCCGTCGTAGCCGCGGATTGCCCAGCCGGTGGTGGTGCCGAGATCAAGGGCGAGAATGCATGACGCGGAAAGGTGCCCCGGTTCGGGGCAGACATCCGGCATGGGGATCGTCTGGTTCATGGTGAAGGCTCACAAGCTGTGGGCCTTCGGCTTCGGTCACGGGCAGAGAATCATGTCAGGCGTGCCCGTTCAAGGAAAATGCGCCGGAGCAATCGCCTGTCCCACCTGTCCCACTTGCGTTTGAAGTGGGACGCCGATGTTATCCTTTGATATCAGTGTGTTGCCCTACCTGCCCCACTTGTCCCACCTGTTTCCCTACATTCGTGTAGAGAGGTGAAAAAGCAATGGAGACATACATTCCTATAGGGAAGGAAGGAAGTTGGTGGCCCAAGTGGGACAAGTGGGACACGATTGATATTAAAGTGATTTTCCTGTCCCACTTCCGCTCCAGAGTGGGACAGAAGCCGAAGTGGGACAGGCCAGAACGCATGAGGGGCACCCTCGCGAATGCCCCCCGATGTTTTTTCCGGATTGCCGATCAGTCAGTCGCCGTCCGGCAGCTTGCGATAACGCCATTCCCGAGTCACGCCCGAGCTGCTGCGATAGCGCTTCCAGTCCCGCGATTTCAGCCATGCGCCGACGCGCATCTGGTCGCCCTTGGTCCACTTCGCGGGTTCGATGCCGAGGGCGCCCTCGAGGATTTCGCCCATCGAGACATCACGGATCGGCTCGGCGCGCTCAAACTCCTCGTCCTGCCAGTCCTCATATCCGGCATGGCCACGATTGACGCCGCGGGTGCCATGGGTCAGCCAGCGATCGATACGGGCATCCCAGGCATCGGCCTGATAGCGCGCCTCCTGCGCCGCGCTCGCCTCCGCAAGGATCGTCGGGCCGTCGATCCACCAGATCGCGCCCTCGCGGAACCGGTGCACCGCCTCAGCCCAGAGTTGGTCCCGGTCGCGGGCAAGCGCGGCGATGTCGATGGTCCCGCAGCGCAGCGGCCAGAAGCGGCGGTTGCCGGTCTCGTCGCGCAGGTAGGTGTCGGGGTTGACGGTGCCGGCGAAGACGCATTGACGCGGCACCTCGACGGTATAGCGGCCATAGGGCGGGCGGAAACGGTCGGTGGTGCGGGTCAGGAAAGCCTTGATGCGCGAGACCTCGGCCCGGCCGATGGCATCGAGTTCTGCGATTTCCACAATCCAGACGCTCTGCATGTGGATGGCGGCATCCTTTGACCCTAGCTCGGGCAGTTCGTCGGTGAACCAGTCCTCGCCCGCCAGCACCTTGATGGCTGTCGATTTGCGCGCGCCTTGCGGGCCTTCGAGGATCAGCATGTGGTCGGCCTTGACGCCGGGGCGGAAGATGCGGGCGACGGCCGAGATCAGCCAGAGCGCGCCGACGGTATGGTGGAACGTGGTGGGCTCGGCGCCGAGATAGGTACTGGTCCAGGTCTCGATCCGCGGCG
>JAIRJX010000048.1 GCA_031260425.1 Gemmobacter sp. | reverse complement strand
GCGCTCGTGCATCTCTACAGCTTCGGCTATATGGCGCATGACGAGAACTGGCATGAGGGCGAGCATTACAAGGCGCGCTTCTTCGCCTATCTCTCGTTCTTCACCTTCGCCATGCTGGCGCTGGTCACCTCGGACAATCTGGTGCAGATGTTCTTCGGCTGGGAAGGGGTGGGGGTCGCCTCCTACCTGTTGATCGGCTTTTACTATCGCAAGCCTTCGGCCAATGCCGCCGCGATGAAGGCGTTCATCGTGAACCGGGTGGGTGATTTCGGCTTTGCCCTCGGCATCGCTGCGCTGTTCTTCCTGACCGACTCGATCCGTCTCGACGATATCTTCGCCGCCGGGCCGCAATTGTCGGAAACCTCGGTCGGTTTCCTGTGGACGGAATGGAATGCTGCCAACCTGATCGGCGTGCTGCTGTTCATTGGTGCGATGGGGAAATCGGCGCAACTGGGCCTGCATACCTGGCTGCCCGACGCGATGGAGGGGCCGACGCCGGTTTCCGCGCTGATCCATGCCGCCACCATGGTGACGGCCGGCGTGTTCCTCGTCTGCCGGATGTCGCCGATCTATGAATTCGCTCCCTCCGCTACCGCCTTCATCACCGTGCTGGGGGCGACCACCGCCTTCTTCGCGGCGACAGTGGGTCTGGTGCAGAACGACATCAAGCGGGTGATCGCCTATTCGACCTGCTCGCAGCTTGGCTATATGTTCGTGGCGGCGGGTGTGGGCGTTTATCCGGTGGCGATGTTCCACCTGTTCACCCATGCCTTCTTCAAGGCGATGCTGTTTCTGGGCGCGGGTTCGGTGATCCATGCCACGCATCACGAACAGGATATGCGCAACTATGGCGGGCTGCGGAAGAAGATCCCGCTGACCTTCTGGGCGATGATGATCGGCACGCTGGCCATCACCGGTGTCGGCATCCCGCTGACCCATTGGGGTTTTGCCGGGTTCCTGTCGAAGGATGCGGTGATCGAAAGCGCCTGGGTCGGCTCGCAATATGCGTTCTGGCTTCTGGTCGTCGCCGCCTGTTTCACCAGCTTCTATTCCTGGCGGCTGATGTTCCTGACCTTCTACGGCGAGAGCCGGGCGCAGGGGCATCACGGCCATGGAGACCACGGGCATCACGAACCGCAGGAAAGCCCGATGAACATGTTGATCCCGCTCGGTGTTCTGGCGCTTGGCGCGGTGTTCTCGGGGATGCTGTGGTACAACGCGTTCTTCGGCGACGAGGCGAAGATGCGCGCCTGGTTCGGGATGATGGAGCCGGCGGCCCATGCAACCGTCGAGACCGCCACCGAAGGCGATACGGCAACCTCCGGCACTACGGATGTAGAAGCGACGGTGGCCCATACCGCCTCGGTGGCGCCCCGAGGGGCGATCTATCTCGGCGCCGACAATCATGTGATCCATGCCGCGCACGAGGCACCGGCCTGGGTCAAGGTCTCGCCCTTCGTCGCCATGCTGATCGGTTTCGCCGTGGCCTGGCTCTTCTACATCAGGAGCCCGAGCCTGCCGAGGCGGCTGGCCGCCGCGCAGCGCCCGCTTTATGAGTTCCTGCTGAACAAGTGGTATTTCGACGAGCTCTATAATGCGGTCTTGGTGATCCCGGTGCGATGGCTCGGCAGGCAGCTCTGGAAGCGGGGAGACGGCACCATCATTGACGGCACGCTGAACGGCATCGCCATGGGCTTCATCCCGATGCTGACCCGCGTCGTCAACCGGATGCAGTCCGGCTATATCTTCCACTACGCTTTCGCCATGGTGCTGGGCATCGCCGCCCTGATCACCTGGATGACGCTCTCGGGGGGCGCGCACTAATGGAAAACGTCCTCTCCATCATCACCTTCATCCCGGCTGTGGCGGCTGCCGTGCTGGCGCTGTTCCTGCGCGGCGATGACCCGGCGGCGCAGCGCAATGCTAAATGGGTGGCGCTTCTGGCCACCGGCGCCACATTCCTGGTGTCCCTGACCATCCTTTCGGGCTTCGATCCGGCCAATACCGATATGCAGTTCGTCGAGGAATATGACTGGATCCTGGGCCTGAAATACAAGATGGGCATTGACGGGATCTCGGTCCTGTTCGTGCTGCTGACCACGTTCCTCATGCCGATCACCATCGCGGCCTGCTGGGATGTGAAGACCCGGGTGAAGGAATACATGATCGCCTTCCTGCTGCTGGAGACGCTGATGCTCGGCGTGTTCTGCGCGCTTGACCTGGTGCTCTTCTACCTTTTCTTCGAGGCGGGCCTGATCCCGATGTTCCTGATCATCGGCATCTGGGGCGGCAAGGACCGCATCTATGCGGCGTTCAAGTTCTTCCTCTATACCTTCCTCGGCTCGGTGCTGATGCTGGTGGCCATGATCGCGATGTATGCCGATGCCGGCACCACCGACATCGTGATGCTGCTTGGTCATCAATTCCCGTCCGAGACGCTGCACATCGCGGGCTTCCGGATCGTCGGCGGGATGCAGACGCTGCTGTTCCTCGCTTTCTTCGCCAGTTTCGCGGTGAAGATGCCGATGTGGCCGGTGCATACCTGGCTGCCCGACGCCCACGTGCAGGCGCCGACCGCAGGGTCTGTGGTTCTGGCGGCGATCCTGCTGAAGATGGGGGGCTACGGCTTTCTGCGCTTCTCGCTGCCGATGTTCCCGGTGGGGGCGGATCTGCTGACCCCGTTTGTCCTGTGGATATCGGTCATCGCCATCGTCTATGCCTCGCTGGTGGCGCTGGCGCAGCAGGACATGAAGAAGCTGATCGCCTATTCCTCGGTCGCACATATGGGCTATGTAACGATGGGGATCTTCGCCGCCAACCGGCAGGGGCTTGACGGCGCGATCTTCCAGATGGTGAGCCACGGCTTCGTCTCGGGCGCGCTCTTCCTTTGCGTCGGCGTGATCTACGACCGGATGCATACCCGCGATATCGACGCCTTCGGCGGTCTCGTCATCCGGATGCCGGCCTATGCGCTGATCTTCATGTTCTTCACCATGGCCAATGTCGGCCTGCCCGGCACTTCCGGCTTCGTGGGCGAGTTCCTGACGCTGATGGGGATCTTCCAGGTGAATACCTGGGTGGCGCTGGTTGCGACCTCCGGGGTGATCTTTTCGGCGGCCTACGGGCTTCACCTCTACCGCAAGGTCGTGTTCGGCGACCTGATCAAGGAGGCGCTGAAGTCGATCACCGACATGACCGGGCGGGAACGTGCGATCTTCGCACCGCTCGTGGCGATGACCCTGCTTCTCGGCGTCTATCCCTCGCTGGTGACCGACATGATCGGCCCTTCGGTCGAGGCGCTGCTTACCGACTACCATGCCGCAATCCCCGCGTCGTTCGACGTGGCGGAAGCGGCCTCGCATTGAGGGCTGACCGATGACCGGCACCGATTTCTACATTGTCCTGCCAGAGGTCCTGCTTGCCGTCTATGCGATGGCGGCGTTGCTCTTCGGCGTCTATACCGCGAAGGACCGGGCGACGGGCCTCCTCACCTGGGTCACGGCGGGGGTGATGCTGGCGCTCGCCTTCTGGATCGCTGCCTCGGGCGAGGGGGCCCGCACCGCCTTTGGCGGCATGTTCAACGACGATCCCTTCGCACGCTTTGCAAAGGCGACCATCCTCGTCTCGGCGGCGGTGGTTCTGGTCATGTGTCAGGACTATATGCAGCGCCGGGGGCTGGGGCGGTTCGAATACCCGGTCCTCGTGGCGCTTGCCGTGGTCGGCATGATGATGATGGTCTCCGCTGGTGACCTGATCGGCCTCTATGTCGGGCTGGAGCTGCAATCGCTGGCGCTTTACGTCATCGCCTCGATCCGTCGCGACAGCGCGAGATCGTCGGAGGCGGGGCTCAAGTA
>JAIRJX010000042.1 GCA_031260425.1 Gemmobacter sp. | reverse complement strand
ACAGGGCGTCGAGCCCCTCTTCATCCTCGAAGAGGTCGAACACGGTCTGGCTGATCCGACGCATCCGGTCGGCGTCGTAGCCGGCGAAAACCGGCATGTGGTTCACGATGCGATTGATCGCCACCAGTTCTGCCGTGCGCATGTTCTCGTCCGAGGCGGAGGTTGCGATCATCACCGCGACCAAGGCGTCCTGCGGCGAAAGGGAAGGGGGCGTATGGGGCACGGGTGGGGTTCCTTCATCTGGCGCGGGGCCTGGCGCGACCCGCCCAAGAATATTGACGCGCGGCGGGGCCGGCAATAGGAGAGGCGGGTTCCGCGCGGGCAAGGGGCCTGCGCCCGAGACAAGGATACGCCGATGTCCGCCCTTCGTGACGCCGCGACGAAATCGAAAGCCTGGCCCTTCGAGGAGGCCCGGAAGATTCTCAAGCGGTATGAGAAGAAGGCGCCGGAAAAGGGGCATGTGCTGTTCGAGACCGGCTATGGCCCCTCGGGGCTGCCGCATATCGGAACCTTCGGCGAGGTGGCGCGCACCACGATGATCCGCCGCGCCTTCGAGGTGATCAGCGACATTCCGACGCGGCTGATCTGCTTTTCCGACGACGTGGACGGGATGCGGAAAGTGCCGGAGAACGTGCCAAATCAGGAATTGCTGAGGGCCAATATCCAGAAGCCGTTGACCTCGGTCCCCGATCCGTTCGGGGAATATGAGAGTTTCGGCGCCCATAACAACGCCATGCTGCGCCGCTTCCTCGACACGTTCGGCTTTCAATACGAGTTCATCAGCGCGACCGAGTTCTACAGGTCCGGCCGTTTCGACGATACGCTGCGGCTCGCAACCGAGCGCTATGACGCCATCATGGCGATCATGCTGAAAACGCTCAGAGAGGAGCGGCAGCAGACCTATTCCTGCTTCCTGCCTATCCATCCGGAAACCGGCCGCGTCCTTTATGTGCCGATGAAGAATGTCGATCCGGTGAACCACACCATCACCTTCGACGACGAGGCGGGCCGTGAATGGACGCTGCCGGTGACGGGCGGCCATGTGAAGCTGCAATGGAAGCCGGATTTCGGCGCCCGCTGGGCCGCGCTCGGTGTCGATTTCGAGATGTATGGCAAGGATCACTCCACCAATACCCCGATCTATGACGGCATCTGCGAGGTGCTGGGCGGCAGGAAGCCCGAGCATTTCACCTATGAGCTTTTCCTCGACGAGCACGGCCAGAAGATTTCCAAATCCAGGGGCAACGGGCTGACAATCGATGAATGGCTGAGCTATGCGGCCTCCGAGAGCCTCTCATATTTCATGTATCAGAAGCCCAGGACCGCGAAGCGGCTGTGGTGGGATGTGATCCCGCGCGCGGTGGATGAATATCACCAGCAACTCCGTGCCTATCCCACGCAGGATGAGGAGGCACGGGTGAACAATCCGGTCTGGCATATCCATGGCGGCCAGCCGCCGGAATCGCGAATGGTGGTGCCGTTCTCGATGTTGCTGAACCTGGCCTCGGTGGCGGGGGCGCAGGATGCAAGGGGGCTCTGGGGCTTCATCAGGCGTTACGCGCCGGAGGCGAGCCCCGAGGCCAATCCCGATCTCGACGCGGCGGCGGGCTATGCACTGCGCTATTTCAACGACAAGATCGCGCCGACCCGGGCCTTTCGTCTGCCGGACGAACGAGAGCGTGCGGCAATGCTCGATCTGCGATCGCGGCTGGCCGGATGGCAGGGCGGGCTTGATGACGAGGCCTTGCAGAGCATGGTCTTCGCCATCGGCAAGGAACATGGGTTCGAGCCGTTGCGCGACTGGTTCAAGGCACTTTACGAGGTGCTGCTGGGCGCCTCGGACGGCCCGCGTTTTGGCGGGTTCATGGCGCTTTACGGGGTGAACGAGACCATCGCGCTGATCGACCGGGCGCTGGTGGGCGCATTGGCGGGGTGAGGGCGGAAGCTTTTCCGGTGCAGTGGCGTGCCTGATCGTCAGGCTACGTCCGCCGTCGGCGCCGTTTGATGAAGGCCGTCGTCTCCGGGCGGTCCAGAGATGGGGATCGGATCAAAGGAGCCCGTGAATGGCTAAAGGCACCGTGGAGATAGAAAGTGCACACGATCCTGTCGTTGAAGCAATTCGGCGGCACCTCATGGCGGCGCAGGGATTATGGTCGGGCCGTGACTTCTCCAATGCGATCATCAGTGCCGCAAGAGCGATCCGAGTGGCAAAAACGCAGCGCGGGAAGACTGAACTTGGTGCTGCAGGCCTGAGGGCCCTGCGCCTTCACTTAACGCGTGAAACACGGCAGATCGAAGATGCACGAAATGACATGGAGCATCAGGACGATGGTCGACCCAAGTTATTTGTTTCGCACGGTGGTTTGATCGCAACAGCCGCGGGCGGGACAATAGACGTGAGTAAGGCCAACATTGTTTTCAGCGGTGACTGCGCCCGGTCTCTTGAGGAGGCATTTCGTGAGTCCTCCACTCGGAGAACCGGCTCCATCGACCACAATTTCTTTGAAAACCGGCTCGCCAAGGCCATCGAAATGCTACCCGACGATCATTCCTGACCGTGTTGCTAATTGTGTGCTCGCACCGCCCTCTGCCCCTCACGCCACCTGTGCGCGCCAGAGCCGCCACCACTTGACCCAGAGTGACGCCATTTCCTCGGGATCGCCGGCGAAAAGACGGGCGCCGAGGGGGAAGGCTTCGGCTTCCAGGGCCAGCATCGCCTCGCTGCTGCGCTCGGCGATGGTGACTCGGGCTTCGGGGTGGATGTCGCTTTCGGGGAGGGCAGCCACATGTGCGGTCAGCACCGCAAGATCATGGTGGTCGCCCAGAAGCTCGCCCAACCGGCCGGCCTCTGCCACGATGGGCTTCATTGCCTCGGGCCAGGCCGGCTGGAACAACCGGGCCTGATACCAGAAATCCTTGGCGCGCTTGCGCCAGTCATGCAGCGCCTCGGCCCTTGCTCCGGCTCCGACGTGATCGCGGGCGGCGCGCATCGCCGCACGCGTCCGGGCGCGGGTGCGGGCGAGACCATCTTCCAGCACATGGCGGTCAGCGCCTCTCACCTGCCAACCCTCGATACGCAGCGCCAACCCCTCCAGCACTCCGCCGAGATCGTCGGGCGGACCTGCTTGCAGTGCCGCTTCGGCTACGAATTGCGCGCGTAGGGCTCCGAGCGCGGGTGATGCCTCGGTATGGGCGATTCGGTCGAAACTCGCTAGCCGCGTCGCCCCGTCGCGCGCCTCGGAAAGCCCGCGCGCCGCTTCGCGCAGCACCATGTTCTCTGCCGGCCAGATGCGCGGCAGGCCGGAACGCAGCAGCCGCAGCAGTGCGCGAAGTCGCTTCATCCGCTTGCGGATGTCGTGCACCGTGCCGGGGTCCAATGCGCCGCTTTCCGACAGGCGATGTCGGACGGGTGCGATCTCGGCCAAGGCGATGCGACGCAGGCTTTCGGTCAGCGAGGTATCGGCCAGATCGAAGCGGTAGCTGATCATGGGAACTCCGGTTCTGCGGCGGGACCGCTTTCCCGACGAGAACAGCAGTCTTTCATGACAGTTTCGCGGCAATTTCATGACGCCGGTGTTGCGCAAGGTCCCAAGGCGGCGCGCGGCGCCGTTCCACCGCGTTAATCGCGCTTTGCTAATCGTCAGCCATCAGGTGAACGAGGCGAGGGTCTGACAGATGAACATGGCGATTACCGACGGGCTGGCACTGATGCCGCCGCCGTTCGCGGCCGGGCTGAACCAGTGGTCGCGTGAGGATGGCACACCCGGTTCTGCCAGCTATGCGGGCTATGCCGGTGCGGCGCTGGTGCCTTCCGATCAGGATTTCGCCGGCTGTCTGGAACTGGAGAAGTCGGAAACCGTGCAGCGGCTGCGTTACAAGGGGGAAACCCCGATCCGGCCGGGCCTTTACCTGCGGATTTCGGCGCGGGTGAAGGCGGTGGCGGGCAGCATGCCCTCGGTCCGGATCGCGGCCTATGCGGCGCAGGCCAACGGCTCCGCGGTGAGCGTGCCGGTAACGGGGCCAACGGTCGCGCTGACCAGCTATGGCCAGGTGGTGACGGTCTCGGCCATCGTGGGGTCGGGCAACCGGCAGGGGGTGGACATGGTCTGGGGCACCGCCCCGGCCTATGGCCATTTCGGGCTCGATCTGACCGGAGCGAGCGGCGGCGTGGTACGTATCGACGATCTCGAGATCGAGGATGTGACGGCGATCTTTCACCGCAAGATGCTTGATGTGGTGGATGTGCGCGACTATGGCGCGCTGGGAGATGGCATCACCGACGACAGCGCGGCCTTCGCTGCGGCAGATGTGGCGGCGGCAGGCAAGACGGTGCTGGTCTCGACGGGCAACTACCGGATCGGGTCGAACTTCACCTTCAACAACGCGGTGCGCTTCGAGGGCACACTGTCGATGCCTGCGGGCGCGCGGCTGACCTGCACACGCAACTACGACCTGAACACCTATGCGGCGGCATTCGGCAGCGAGCTTGAAGGGTTCCGGCGCGGGCTTCAGACGCTGTTCTACTTCACCGACCATGTGGTCTTCGACCTGTCGGGGCGCAAGGTGGATCTGACCGCACCGATCGATGTCGCGGCCCTGGCCGGGATGACCAGTCTTGCCAGCCGCAGGGTCTTGACCAATGGCCAGATCGGGGCCGCCTCCTCCTCCGCCTGGAATTCCGAGAGTGTGACCTCGGTCGCCACCTACACCCCCAATACCGCCGACCGGCTGTCGAATGTGGCGAATGTCGCCAATATTCCGGTCGGCGCGCGGGTTTCGGGCACCGGGGTAGGGCGCGAGGTCTATGTGAAGGAAAAGAACCTGGGCGCCGGCACCATCACGCTCAGTGCGCCGCTCTGGGGGGGCGCGGGAACCCGGACCTACACGTTCGAGCGCTACAAATACCTGCTGGATTTCTCGGGCTTCGACAATCTGTCGCGGTTCGAGATCACGGATATCGACTTCAACTGCGCAGGCCGGGCAAGCGGCATCATGCTGGCCAGAAGCGGGCTTACGTTCCGCGTCGCGGATTGTGTCTTCACCGGGCCGAAGGATCGCGGCATCA
>JAIRJX010000032.1 GCA_031260425.1 Gemmobacter sp. | reverse complement strand
CCGTTCTTCAAGACCGGCAAGCTGCTCCGCGACCGGCTGAACGGCAAGGCGTAGTCGAGGCCATGCTGAAATACCTGCGCTATCTCATTGTGCTGGTTGCTGCGCTTTGCCTGCTGGTCATGGCTTTTGCCAATCGCGCGGCGGTGACGGTGAAGGCCCTGCCGGACGATATGGCGGCGCTCTGGGGGCGGAACTGGCAGGTCGATCTTCCGCTCTTCCTGGTGATCCTTGGTGGGGTCGTGGCCGGGCTGCTGATCGGTTTCATCTGGGAATGGCTGCGCGAGCATCGCCACCGGGCCACAGCCAGCAGTCAGGCCACCGAGGCGCGCCGGCTCCAGCGAGAGCTTGCGGCGATGCGTGATGCCAAGGGGCAGGTGCAGCAGGATGATGTGCTGGTGCTGATCGAGAAGAAGAAGGGCTGAGGTGGCTGAGATCAGGGCGAAGATCTGCGGCTTGCGCAGCCTTGCCGACATCGCGGTGGCCGCCGCCGCCGGGGCGGCCTATGCCGGCTTCGTCTTCTTCCCGAAAAGCCCGCGTTACCTGACGCCTGATGCCGCGCGTGAACTGGCGCTGGCGGCGCCCGTGGGGCTTGCCAAGGTGGCGCTGACCGTCGATGCCGATGATGCCGAACTTGACGCCATCGTCGAGACGGTGCCGCTCGACATGCTGCAGCTCCACGGCCACGAAAGCCCTGACCGGGTGGCGGAAATCCGCACCCGCTACGGCCTGCCGGTGATGAAGGCGCTGGGCGTGGCCGACGAGGGCGATCTGGCGGCGATCCTTGACTATTCCACCGTGGCCGACCAGTTGCTGATCGATGCGAGGCCGCCGCGAAATGCGGTGCTGCCCGGCGGCAACGGGCTCAGCTTCGATTGGCGGCTTGTGGCGGGGCGGCGCTGGCTCCGGCCGTGGATGCTGGCGGGCGGCCTTACCCCCGAGAACGTGGCCGAGGCGATCCTGCTGACCGGGGCCCGGCAGGTCGATGTTTCTTCCGGCGTCGAAAGCACGCCAGGGGTGAAGGATCCGGCCCGCATCAGGGCTTTCATCGCCGCCGCCTGCATATGATCCGCTTCCGCGATGCCACCCGCGCCGACCTGCCCGCCGTCGTGGCGCTGCTGGCCGACGACCCGCTCGGCCAGAGCCGTGAGGGGGCGGACCTCGCGCCCTATCTTGCTGCTTTTGATGCCATCGCGGCCAATCCCGCGCATCAGCTCATCGTCGGCGAGATCGGAGCCCGCATTGTGGCCACCTGTCAACTTACCATCCTGCGCGGTCTGTCGCGGCAGGGCATGACCCGCGCTTTGGTCGAGGCGGTGCGCACCGTCCCCGATCTGCGCAGCCGGGGCATCGGCGCGGCCCTGATGGCTGAGGCGGAGCGCCGCGCCCACGCCGCCGGCGCACGCCTGCTGCAACTCACCACCGACAGAAGCCGCCTGCGCGCCCATGCCTTCTACGACCGACTTGGCTTCGAGCCCTCGCATCTCGGCTACAAGAAGCTCCTCGATCCCTGACGGGGTATTCCCTGGCCAGAGGGCGCCTCCCCCCATTTTCTGTCCGGAAATATCCTCAGGGGGAGGTCCGAAGGGCCATCGTGTTGTATTTCATCAGGTCTGGTAGGGTGTTTCTTAGGGCTTGATATCGGAAGAGGGCGTCAGTCCATGGATATTTCCGGATGGTTTGGGATCGTTCGGAAATGGCAGTCCTGCGTTTCTGCCTGCGCTACCATTCGCAGATAGTGCTTTTGCGGCTGTACCGGGTAGGCGGAAACATGGTGGCCGACCGGGGCTTCGACACTGACGGGGCTTGCCAAGCATGGCGACTGGCCAACATCCGCCTACCGATCCGAGAGCACAACCCGGCCTTCGATTCGCCCCTCTACCGCGCCCGCGCCCAGATTGAGCAGTTAACAAACTCAAATACTTCTGCGACGCCTCCGCCCGATATACCAGACGAGACGGCAACTTCTCCACGTCCGCCCAACCTGTGTCCGTCCGAATGTGGTTGCGGATACGGGAGCCGGCCACCCAGGCTGGCCCTATCTGTTTTCTGTCCGGGTGCGCCATGTCAGCCCTGCATGCCCTTGCCATCATCGTTGCCGGTGTTCTTGCCGCAGTTCCCGCCTTCGCGGACACCCGTGTCGAGGTAAAGGCGATCTTTGCGCAGGATATGGCAACCATCGACCTGGCGCGGGCCAAGCTGGAGCTGGACCGCCTGGTCATGCCCTCGGTCGATGTGGACGCCGAACCGGCGCAGATCGACGCCATGGCGACGGAGCTTGCGGCGATGATCCCGGCAGGGCAGATGCCTGGGCGAAGGTCAAGGTCTTGCGGCGCACCTCTACGAGGCCGGGCCATGGGACGACAACCGCCCTTCGCCTATGACATGACCGATCCCTGCGGCCGGATTTCCGAGAACAAGCTGCTGTCGGACTATCTCGATGACCGGCGGGGCAATTGCGTAACCATGCCGCTTCTCATGATCGTCCTCGGGATCGGGCTGGACCTGACGGCCGACGGCGCGCCGCTGCATGTCCTGATCACCCGGTCCGCGATCGGATCGCGGGCATGGGCGAGGTTGCGAAACAGGGTCTCATTCAAGAACTCATCCCGCATTCTGCCGTTGAAGCTTTCTGCGAAGCCATTCCGCATTGGCCTGCCCGGCGCGATGCAGTGCCGCTCGACCTTGTGTCCGGCGCACCATTCGAGGATCGCGTCAGACGTCAGTTCGGCGCCGTTGTCAGAGACGATCATCCCCGGCTTCCCGCGGCGTTCAATCAGGGCTGTCAGTTCCCGTGCCGCGCGGCGGCCTGAAATCGATGTGTCCGGGATTGCCGCGAGACACTTCCCGTGTCATGTCATCAACCACGTTCAACACCCGAAAGCGCCGCCCGCAGGCGAACTCGAGGTCGAGTGGCCAGCGCGCATTGGCCCGTGCCTCGATCAGGATCGGGGCCCTTGTGCCGATGGCCTTGCGGCGCGCTTTGCGTTTACGGACGGTTGACCCCTCCTTGCGGTAGAGCCGGTAGACGCGGTTGATCCCCGGCGGCTCACCTTCGCGC
>JAIRJX010000311.1 GCA_031260425.1 Gemmobacter sp. | reverse complement strand
CGGGCGCTGCCCGGCGCGCGTGGCGGGCGGGCTTACGCTGGGTTTGAGCGGGACCGGCGCTTATATGGCTCCTTGGAGAAAATGACGGCTTCGGCCTTCGACCCATCCCGAAGAGCGGCGCCCGTTCCGGCCTGTGCCGGCGTCTCGCAGCTCGGCAGCGCTCCCCGCCTTGTTCCGGGCCGGGACTGACCTTGCACGGCGCCTGCTATCACCAGATCCCGCAGCAAATAGCACATTCTGTCGATTGGATTTGAATCCAGCCGTCGGGATGCCTAGAATGACGACAGGCAGCAGTGGATCGGAACGGTCGATGACGGCGATTGCGGGAGAGGCGATGATGGAACGGGCGACCGCCTGGCTCGCGCGCGGCGGATTGCGGCCGACCCGGCAGCGCATCGCGCTGGCCGCGCTTCTGGTCGGTGACGGCGAAGATCGGCACGTGACGGCCGAAAGCCTCTATGCCGCCTCGTCTTCCGGCGAGGAGAGGGTGAGCCTCGCTACAGTCTACAACACCTTGCGTGCCTTCTGCGAGGCTGGGCTGATGCAGGAAGTGGTGGTGGATGGTGCGAAAAGCTATTTCGACACCAGGATGGATGATCACCCGCATTTCTTCTGGGAAGACAGTGCGGTGCTGACCGACGCCCCGGCCGAGGAGCTGGAGATTGCCCGCCTGCCCGAGACACCGGCGGGAATGCGGGTGTCGAAGGTCGATGTGGTGATCCGGCTGCGCAACGCCTGAGCCGCCAGCCGCGTCGGAACAGCCGTTCTCCCGGGCAGGCATGGCCCTGCCGCACGGGATGTCGCGGAAAGAGGCAAGCACTTTCCGGTCGCCGGTCTCGGTGTGAATCCTGCACGCCTGGAACCCCGGAACAAGGCGTGCTGCACCTGGAGGCCCGGACCAGTTGCGCGATGGCGGCGTGGATTGAGTATTCGGGCAAGAAGCAAAAGCAGAAGATCCGTCAGGCGGGAAGGAGAACGGCGCCCCCGGGGCGTCCGGCAGGTGAGCCGTTCTCCTTCCCCTTGAAGCGGCCTGGCTTTGCTTCTTGTCCAAATACTCAAAATACCCGGGCAGGGCCGGGATGGACGCCTGAGGCGTGCGCGATGACCGATCGGGCGCCGCCTTGCCTTGGAGGTTACCACAAGGAGATGCGCACTCTTTCCGCTTGGAAGGGGCGCGTGGCGATGCCGCGCGCCTGCGCTCAGCGCGGTGCCGCCGTAGCCGGCGCGCCGCCCTCGAACCGGTTCGGCCGGGAGTAGTCGCAGGGCTCCTCCTGCATCTGCAGATGCAGGAGCGCTCCGTCATAGGGGTGGGCGCGGGCCAGATCCTCGTCGAATTCGATGCCGAGACCCGGGGCCTCAGGCGGCAGGATATGGCCGTCTTCCCAGCGGATCGAATGGCGGATGAGCTTCAGATGGAACGCGCCGCCGGTCTCGATCGTCTCGGCGATCAGCAGGTTGGGGATCGCGGCGGAAAGGTGGATATTCGCGGCCCATTCCACTGGCCCGGCATAGAGATGCGGCGCCATTTCGGCGTTGAACATCTCGGCCATGGCGGCGATTTTCCGGCCCTCCCAGATGCCGCCGACCCGGCCGAGCGCGGGTTGCAGGATCTTCACCCCGCCGGCGCGCAGGAGTGCGCCGAACTCGGCCTTGGTGGTCAACCGTTCACCGGTGGCGAGCGGCACCCGGACATGGCGCGCCACTTCGGCGAATTCCAGCAGGTTGTCGGGCGGGATCGGCTCTTCATACCAGAGCGGGTTATAGGGCTCGATCTCGCGCCCCAGCCGGATCGCGCCGGGCGTGGTGAACTGGCCATGCGTGCCGAAAAGCAGATCCGCCCGGTCCCCCACCGCCGCCCGGATCGCCTTGCAGAAGGCAACGGAGCGGGTGATGTCGGACATGGAGGGCTCATGTCCACCCCGGATCGTATAGGGGCCGGCGGGGTCGAACTTCACGGCGGTGAAACCCTGTTCAACGCAGCGCGCCGCGGCCTCGGCCGCCGCGTCGGGATCGACCCAGAAGTGCGCGCTGTCCTGCCCCGGCTGCGGGTAAAGATAGGTATAGGAGCGGATGCGCCGGTTCATCATCCCGCCCAGAAGTGCCCAGACCGGCCGGTTGCGGGCCTTGCCGAGAATGTCCCAACAGGCGATTTCCAGCCCCGAGAAGGCGCCCATCACCGTCAGGTCGGGGCGCTGGGTGAAGCCCGCCGAATAGGCGCGGCGGAACATCATCTCGATATTCTCGGGGTTCTCGCCCTGCATGTGGCGGGTGAACACATCCTCGATCACCGCGCGCATCGCTTCGGGGCCGACACTGGAGGCGTAGCATTCGCCATAGCCCGTGATGCCGTCATCGGTGGTCAGCCTGGGAAAGATCCAGTAGCGCCCGCCCCAGCCCGGTGCCGGTGGGGCGACGACGAAGATTTCGAGGTCTTTCAGCTTCATGCCGGTTCTCCATCGGTGGCCGGGCGCGGGGGCTTTCCGTCAGAGGGAAGGCTAGGGACGGGGCCGCGCGGCTGCGCGCGGTTTCGCGACAAAGACAGCGACGGCGGCGACCATCAGCAGGGCGGCGGCGAGGAAGGGGGCGCCCGGCCAGTGGAAGGCCGCGCCGGGCCGGGTGAAATGGCCGAAGATCGCGGTCATCAGCAGGGGCGACAGGATCATCGCCAGCGCGTTGAGCGAAGCGGCGATACCCTGCAGCTCGCCCTGCTGGTCCTCGGGGGTGGCGCGTGACATCATCGCTTGCAGGGCGGGGCCGGCCAGTCCGCCGATGGCGGTGACCGGGGTGAAGGCCAGCGCCAGTGTGCCGGAGGTGACGATGGCGTAGAAACCATAGGTCAGCGTCTCGCCCCACATGCCGATAAGGGCTGTGCGCCGCTCGCCGAAGCGCGAGATGGCGGGCTGCACCAGCGTGGCTTGAGTGATCGCCATGCAGATGCCGAAGATGGCCAGCGAGATGCCGATCCGCCAGGCGTCCCAGCCGAAAGCGGCCTTGCCGAAATAGCTCCAGATCGCAGGCCAGACGTTGAAGGTGACGGCATAGAGGAAGGTGACGGCAAGCAGCGTCTTCAACCCGGGCAGCCGTCGGATCGCGGTGAAGGAGGCGAGCGGGTTGGCGCGGACAGGGCTGAACGGGCGGCGAAGTGTGGCGGCCAGGCTTTCGGGCAGCACGATCAGGCCGAAGGCGAGGTTGGCGGCGGCGAGAAGGGCCGCGCCCCAGAACGGTGCGCGGGCGTCGATCCCGGCCAGCATTCCGCCAAGCATCGGTCCTGCGACGAAACCCGCCCCGTAGGCTGCACCGATCAGGCCGAAGCGGCGGCCGCGTTCGTCGGGGGTGGAGATGTCGGCGACATAGGCATTGGCGGTGCTGTGGGTGGCGGCGGTGATCCCGGCAATGACGCGGCCGATCAGCAGCAGCCAGACGGTATGCGCCAGCGCCATCAGGACATAGTCGAGCGCCATGGCGGCGAGCGAGACCAGGAGCACCGGTCGCCGCCCGAACCTGTCGGAGAGGTTGCCGACCACCGGGCTGCCGAGGAACTGCATCACCGCGAAGGCGGTGGTCAGCACGCCTCCCCAGATCGCGGCATCGGCGAGGCTGCGACCCGTCACCTCGACCATCAGATCGGGCATGACGGGGTAGATCAGCCCGATGCCGATGGCGTCGATCATCACGGTGATCAGGATGAAGCTGAGAGCGAGGTTCTGGCGCATCGGGCCTTCGGACATGATGGCTTGGCAGGGTATCTGTCCGGGAATACCGGGGCAAGGGGGCTCCGGGTCGGGGGGCGGCCACGCTCTTGCCGCGGTTGCACCAGCGTCTGGCGGCGAGGAGTGTGGCATCGGTTGTGATGGGCCCCCGGTTTGTCCCGCTGACTACATCCACCCCGCTCTCGTGCGCAGTGGACCGAATGACGGGGGAAGGCGCCCATGCGCCGTGTGAGCCCCTCTCCCGTCCGGAACAAGGTACATAGCGCCGCCGGCCAGAGCCCCTTCCGGGGCGGGCGCTTTGGCGACACAGGCGCGGGGATTGAGCATAGACGTGGTTGTGCCATTAAGCGCAGACCTCAATCATCGCAGCGCCCACCCACGGTCGGGCACTGCCCTCCATGGTGCGGGATGGAGAGGATGGGCGGGTGGCGGCGGTGGTCATGCGCCATGTGAGCCCGGCCCCTGCCCGGAAGGGGGCACGGCGTTCCCCGCCCTACTCCCCGAAGCGCGTCAATGCCGTCTGGAACAGGCTTGCGTCGATATTGCCGCCGCTTGCCACTGCGATCACATCCTCACCCGCGATCTCGTTCGGGCGGAAGAGGGCTGCGGCCAGTGCCACGGCGCCGCCCGGCTCCAGCACGATCTTCAGCCGTTTGAAAGCCAGTGCCGCCGCCCGCAACGCCTCGTCGTCGCTGACCACCAGGCCAGGGCCGCAGAGGCGATGGTTGATCGGGAAGGTGAGCGCGCCGGGGGCCGGCGTCACGATGGAGTCGCAAAGCGATCCTGCGAGCCGGTCGTTGTGCAGCACCGCGCCGGCGGCGAGGCTGCGGGCGGTATCGTCGAAGCCCTCGGGCTCGGCCGGTCGGGCACGCAGGCCCGGCGCGCGGCTTTCCAGCGCCAGCGCGATGCCGGCAGTCAACCCGCCGCCGCCGCAGGGGATCAGCACATCGGCCTCGCGGATGCCGTGTTCGGTCGCCTGTTCGGCAATCTCCAGCCCGCAGGTGCCTTGCCCCGCGATGACCTCGGGTTCGTCATAGGGCCTGATGAGGCTCAGTCCGCGTGCCTCGGCGATCTGCGTGCCGATGGCGTCGCGATCTTCCCGCGCGCGGTCGTAAAGCACGACTTGGGCGCCATAGGCGCGGGTGTTCTCGACCTTCAGGCGGGGCGCGTCGGCGGGCATGACGATGACGCAGGGCACGCCATGACGCTGGGCCGCCAGCGCCACGCCCTGGGCATGATTGCCCGAGGAATAGGCGATGACGCCGCGCTCCCGCACCTCGGGTTCCAGCACCGAGACGGCGGACCAGCCGCCCCGGAACTTGAACGATCCGGTATGTTGCAGGCACTCCGCCTTCACCCAGACCCGCCGCCCGGCGATTTCGTTGAGAAAGTCCGAGCCGATGAGCGGGGTGCGCAGCGCATGGCCGGCAAGGCGGAAGCTGGCCGCCTCGATGCGGGCGATATCGGTCATTGCATCACCTCCAGCCAGCGGTGCAGCGCGGTCACCGCCTCGGGCTCGTCGAGAAAGGGGATATGGCCACGGCCGGGCACATCGGTGAAGATCATGTCGGGCCGGCGGCGACGCATCTCGGCTGCGGTCGCCTCGGTCAGAAGATCGGAATTGGCGCCCCGGATCAGCGCCAGCGGCAGGCCGGCCAGTGCGTCATAAAGCGGCCAGGCATCGACCGGCGGTCCCTCGCAGGCCGAAAGAAAGCTGTCGCGCAGCGCCGGGTCGTAAGTGATGGCAAGGCCTCGTCCGGCAGGGCGGTAATGCTTGACCGCCTCTTCCATCCAGCGGTTCTCGGGCACATTGGCGAAGCCCGGCTGGCTCAGCGGTAGCGCGAGTGCCAGTGCCGCATGGGTCTTGGCGGCCGGATTGCGGCCGATATAGTCGAGGATGCGGTTCAGCCCTGGCCGGTCCAGTACGGGGCCGATATCGTTCAGCGCCACGCCAAGGAGTCGGGTCTTCGCCAATGCCGCCAGCATCATGGCAATCATGCCGCCGCGCGACGTGCCGAGCAGCGCCGCCTTCTCCACTCCCAGATGGTCAAGCAATTCCAGCGCATCGCGCCCCTCCTGCGGCACAGTGTAGGAGGCGGCCCCCGTCCACTGGCTCTCACCCCGCCCGCGATAGTCCATGCGGATCAGGCGAACCGGCGGCAGATGGGGGGCGAGATAGTCGAAATCCGCCATGGTCCGCGTCAGGCCGGAAAGGCAAAGGAGCGGCAGACCCGCGCCCTCGTCCCGATAGGCGAGGCGGGCACCGTCGCTGGCGGTGAAGAATTGCGTCATGCGAATGGTTCCGTGGTCGTGGGTCTTGGGCGTGGGTTCGGCGCGCTCGGCGACGCGGAGGAAACGGAAGGAGGCCGCACCCGGTTCCCCGATACGGCGGGGCGGTGTCCGGCAGCGGTGCCGGTTCGCAAGGTGACACAGCCGGGAGGCCGGGAAAAGAGGGAGGGGCCCTCCGGCGGGTTGTCTTTTTCCGATAACGGCTGCGGGGCATGGGCTGCCCCTCGAAGCAGGTTGAAACCTATTCTTCCGGCTTTTCGCCCTTGGTGCGTCCGATCAGACGGGAAACGGCCTCGACCAGCCGGGAAATACCGCGCGGTCCACTCTGGGTAGTGGCGTAGATCGCACAGATGGCGATCAGTGTTCCAAACCCTGCACCCTCGTGGATGGCATAATATATCGCGCCCAAAATGGCAAAAGCAGCGACCACCGACACCACCAGCCCGGCGTAGGCTTGAACCTTGCCGAAGTGGAACCGTGCTGCCCGCGACTCGGCGCTGGCCTTTTCGGATGCTTCGTTCATACGCTTGATGAAGCCCGGATCGTGCTTCTCGATTTCCGCAAGGAAAAGGTCGGGGCGATCAGTGTAGTTGTTGACCAGCGCCAGCAACATCGGGTCAAGGTCAACCTCGTTGCTTCCAGCCAGCCTTTCCTCGGGCGGCAGAATCTCGCCGTTCTTCGGGATGTGCCCAGCCTTGTCGTCGGTCAAGATCCCTTGTCTTTGTGAAAGCCATAGCGGATCGCCTTGATCAGCGACCTGTGCAGCCGGACAGGGAGTTCCCGAAACTCGACAAATGCCGTGTTGACGGACAGATGCACCCAGGCATCTTCGACGTCATACGGGTCGATAGTCACCTGATGGCGGAACATGGGCTTGCCCGAAACATCCGTGTCCCAAGACCGATGCTTCGCGCGCAGCCTGCTGTCATCGCAATTTACGAGCGTCGTCATCCCGATCATCCTCGACTCCCTAGTAGCCACCCTGCAACGGTAGCGTCCTGCCTGTCCACGATTCATGTGTCAGATTTAGGACATATTTTCGCATATTCATCGTTCCGAAGCGGTAAACTGCCCGTGCGCATCTCTGCGATCGGCGCTCATTTGTCCCCTGAACGGGTAACCCTCAAGGGATTCGGAAGCACATGCCGGAGAACCCTATCTCACCCGTTCCCCCGGAAAAAACCGGGGGTGGCGGATCGTCGCGCTTGTCCCCGGGGCGGTCAACGCCTAAACCGGCCCGCGAAACAGGAGCGCGCGATGGCCCGAGGCGACGAAGCCCAATCCAGTGACCGTGAGGCATCGAAGCGCGTCGGCGCGCTTGCAGGGCTGCGGCCTTTCCTCAGGCCCTACCGCGGGCTGGTGATCGGGGCGCTGGCCGCGCTGACGCTGACGGCGGCGGTAAGCCTCGCGCTCCCCATCGCAGTGCGTCGGGTCGTGGATAATTTC
The DNA here is from genome assembly GCA_031260425.1 of Gemmobacter sp. GTDB lineage: Bacteria > Pseudomonadota > Alphaproteobacteria > Rhodobacterales > Rhodobacteraceae > Gemmobacter. The sequence continues at coordinate 15,462 of JAIRJX010000311.1, read as the reverse complement.
AATGGCGCGGCGGGGATACTGGAGCAGTATTTCGGTGGCGCCTTGCTGATCGCGGCGTTGCTCGCGCTCGGTACCGGCCTGCGCTACTATCTCGTCACCCGGCTGGGAGAGCGGGTGGTGGCGGATATCCGGCTCGCACTCTTCGACCGCGTATCGGGGCTTTCTCCCGCTTTCTTCGACCGTATCCTGACCGGCGAGGTGTTGTCGCGGCTGACCACTGATACGACGCTGATCCTGTCGGTGATCGGCTCTTCGGTTTCGGTGGCGCTGCGCAACATGCTCTTGCTGCTGGGCGGGCTTGGCTTTCTGTTTTTTACCTCGCCGAAGTTGACCGGCCTGGTCCTTCTGCTGGTGCCGGTGGTGGTGGTGCCGATCATTGTGATGGGGCGCAAGCTGCGCCGGCTCAGCCGCGACAACCAGGACTGGATCGCGGTCTCCTCCGGATCGGCCGCCGAGGCGCTGGGCGCGGTGCAGACGGTGCAGGCCTATACCCATGAGGCGCGCACCCGCGCGGCTTTCGCCGATGTAACCGAGAAGTCCTACGCTTCCGCCAGGGCCCGGATCGGCACCCGCGCGGTGATGACGGTGATCGTGATCTTCCTTGTCTTCGCGGGCATCGTGGGCGTGCTCTGGGTGGGCGCGCGCGACGTGCGTGCAGGCGCGATGAGCCCCGGCGAGCTGGTGCAGTTCGTGATCTACGCGGTGATGGTGGCGGGTGCGGTCGGCGCACTTTCGGAGATCTGGGGCGAGTTGCAGCGCGCGGCGGGCGCGACCGAGCGGCTGGTAGAGCTTCTGCATACCGAGGACAGCGTGCAGGATCCGGCCCGGCCCAAGGCGCTGGCGCGTCCGGTAAGGGGCGCCATCAGCTTTGAAGACGTGCGCTTCGCCTATCCCTCTCGCCCCGGTCAACCGGCGTTGGAGGAGGTGGACCTGCGGGTCACCCCCGGCGAGACGGTGGCGCTTGTCGGCCCCTCCGGCGCGGGCAAGAGCACGATCCTGCAACTCCTGATGCGGTTTTACGATCCGCAGGCCGGGCGGCTGACGCTGGACGGTGTCGATCTTCGCGACATGGCGCGGGCCGACTTCCGGCAGACCATGGCACTGGTGCCGCAGATGCCGGTGATTTTCGCGACCTCCGCCCGCGAGAACATCCGCTTCGGCCGCCCCGAGGCCACGGATGCCGAGGTGGAGGCCGCTGCCCGCGCCGCTGCCGCGCATGACTTCATCGCGGTGCTGCCCGAGGGCTATGACACCTTCCTTGGCGAGCGGGGGGTGATGATCTCCGGCGGCCAGCGTCAGCGCATCGCCATCGCCCGCGCCATCCTGCGCGACGCACCGGTGCTGCTTCTGGATGAGGCGACCTCGGCGCTTGACGCCGAAAGCGAACGCGCGGTGCAGCAGGCGATGGAGCGGCTGGCCGAGGGGCGCACGGTGCTGGTGGTGGCGCATCGGCTGGCGACGGTGAAGCAGGCCGACCGGATCGTGGTCTTCGACCAGGGCCGGATCGTGGCACAAGGCAGCCATGACGCGCTGGTGGCCGAAGGCGGGCTTTATGCGCGCCTCGCCCGGCTGCAGTTCACGGACGGGCAGGGGTAAGGGCGGGGCCGACAATCGGCATTCCTGCGTTCGGCCTGCCGGTGGTCACGGAGCGTTGATCACCTCTTCCCCATCTCCGTGTGAGCCTGCGCCAAGCCCGGAACAAGGCACGGCACGTACCGCCGGGCAGCGCCCGACCGCCTGCACGGGAGGGCGCTCTGGGGACATCTGTGCGAGGATATGAGTTAGGTATGGTTGCACCAAAAGCGGCGACTACAATCGTATCAGCGCCCACCCACGGTCGGGCGCTGCCCTCTGTCGCACGGGATGTCGAGAGGGGGGGGGCTTAAGGGCCATGCGAGCCTCGGAAGAATGCTGCCCCCGCTCAACCTCGCGTGAGCCCCTCCTCCAGCCCGGAACAAGGCGCGTAAGCGCCATCCGCCCCACCGTCCCCGGGGCGGGCGCTTTGGTGATGTTGGTGCGGGGATCGGGCATGGGTGGGGTGTTACCATAAAGTGCAGACCACAACCGTCATAGCGCCCTCCGCCGTGAAGGGTGGCAGACCGTCACCGGCATCCCCGTGCTGCGCGTCATCCGGTGCCGTCGTTTCGCGCCAAAGGCATCGGCCCGCCCGCGGCGTTACAGGAGTCGGGACCGGATGCTGTGGCCTGCCCAAAGGGGCAATGCCAGCTCTCCAGCAGGGTTTCCTGCCGATACCCCCGTCCCGCGCTGACGGGACGTTGCGTTTCGTCGACCGGATTTTCTTGCACCGCGCTGGGGGAAGCCGCATCCTTGCCGGAAAGCAGGCGGGCCGCACCCGCCGGGAGGAGGAAAGATGGAGAATTTCGCCACTCTGGCCGATGTACAGGCCACCGAGGCCGAGATGCCGTGGGCAGAGCGCGACGTGGCGCGCAGCATTCATGACTTCACCGGCCGCGCCGCCCGAACCCATGGCAACCGCCCGGCGGTCTCCTACCAGCTTACCTCTGATCCCGCCGACCCGGGCGAAACGCTGAGCTGGGCCGAACTTCATGCCCGCGTCACCCAGACCGCCAATCTGTTCCGCAGCCTTGGTGTGGGTGAGGGCGAGGTGGTGGCCTATATCCTGCCCAACTGCACCGAGACGATGCATGTCCTTCTGGGCGGCATGGTCGCGGGGATCGTCAACCCGATCAACCCGCTGCTCGAACCCGAGCAGATCGGCGCCATCCTGCGCGAGACCAGGGCGAAGGTCGTCGTCACGTTGCGTGCTTTTCCGAAAACCGATCTTTCGGCCCGCGTCGCCGAGGCGGTGAAGCACGCCCCCAACGTCAAGACGGTGCTGGAGGTCGACCTGCTGCGCTACCTGCGACCGCCGAAGAAGTGGATCGCGCATTTCCTGCGGCCTAGGGTGCAGGTGCAGCACACCGCCAGGGTGCTGAATTTCCAGGCCGAATTGCGCAGGCACCCGGGCGACCGGCTGACCTTCACCGATACGCGCGAGGATCGCGTCGCCGCCTATTTCCATACCGGCGGCACCACCGGGATGCCCAAGGTGGCGCAACACAAGGTCTCGGGCATGGTCTATAACGGCTGGCTCGGCCATCAACTCCTGTTCCGCGAAACCGACATCGTGATGTGCCCGCTACCGCTCTTCCATGTCTTCGCGGTCTATCCGATCGTGATGTCGATGATCGCCTCGGGCGCGCATGTGGTGTTCCCGACCCCGGCCGGCTATCGCGGCGAGGGGGTGTTCGACAACCTGTGGAAGCTGATCGAGCGCTGGAAGGTGAGCTACCTGATCACTGTGCCGACCGCGCTTGCCGCGCTGATGCAGCGCCAGGTCAATGCCGATGTCTCCACCTTGCGCGGTGCCTTCTCAGGCTCCGCGCCGCTGCCGGTCGAGCTTTACAACCGCTTCGAGAAGACGACGGGGGTGCAGATCACCGAAGGGTATGGGCTGACCGAATGCACCTGTCTCGTCTCGTGCAATCCGCCGGCAGGGCGCAAGAAGATCGGCTCGGTCGGCATTCCCTTCCCCTATACCCATGTCCGGATTCTCGCCACCGATGGCGAGGGCTTCCGTGAATGCGGGGTGGATGAGGTGGGCGAAATCTGCGTCGCCAATCCCGGTGTCTTCGAGGGGTCGACCTATACCGAGGTCGACAAGAACCGCAGCCTCTTCGCTGAGGGGCGCTATCTGCGCACCGGTGATCTGGGCCGTATCGATGCCGAGGGCTATCTGTTCATCACCGGCCGTGCCAAGGACCTCATCATCCGCGGCGGCCACAATATCGACCCGGCAGTGATCGAGGAGGCGCTGATGGGCCATGAGGCGGTGGCCTTCGTCGGCGCCATCGGCCAGCCCGATGCCCATGCGGGAGAGCTGCCTTGCGCCTATATCGAACTGGTGCGGGGCGCCACCACCACCGAGGCCGAACTGATGGCGCATGCGCGGGCGAGCATCAGCGAACGCGCCGCCGTGCCCAAACATGTGGAGATCCTTGCCGAACTGCCGAAAACCGCCGTCGGCAAGGTGTTCAAGCCCGATCTGCGCCGCCGGGCCATCGCCCGGGTCTTTGATGCCGCGCTGGCCGAGGCGGGCCTCGCCCCCCGCGTGGCCGAGGTGGTCGAGGACAAGAAGCGCGGTCTTGTCGCCCGGATCGCCCCCCGGCGGGACGAGGCGGCAGTGCAGGCGCTGCTTGGCAAGTTCGCGACGCCCTGGGACTGGCAGGACTGAGCACCGGCGGGATCGGCGCCATAGGCCGGCGGCCTCTCCCGGGGGGCCGTCAAGGCGTCTGGCGCGCCTTGCCCGCTACCCGCATCGCCGACGCCCGGACCAGATCACGCATCGCCTCATGCACCGTATCCGGCACCCACATCGCCAGCAACACGTCGGTCCTGTGCAACTTTACCAGCATCACCACCGGGGGTCGGATTATCGACAACCAGCCGGCGCAATTCCGGCTGAAATCGACCGAGGGCCACTGCTTGCCACAATGTTAACACATTGTTAATATACTCATAACTCGTTAACATATTGTTAATATATTCACGACTCACGTCCCCTCTTATTGGGTGTTGAGGCGTGCGGTAGACACACATCTCGGTCGGGAGCACATCTCGGTCGGGAGCACACTGTGGTCAAGCTTGTCACAACATCCACTATCGCGCGGGGTCTTGATTTTTCGCGCTATTATGTCTCGAACATCGGGGCGCTCAACAGCAGCGATCCCCAATATGTGACCATGAGTTTTGGTGGCAACCGTATCGGCCTGATCGGAGATTACACCGTGACGTCGGGCGGCACCTCGCTCACAGGCACGGTAAGCCGGGCCGACGTGATCGTCCTCGGCAAGCCGATCGTGATGATGACGGAACTCGGGCTTGACGCTTCGGTTCTGATGGGCAAGGTCAAGGGTGGCACCGGCAAGAGTTTGGTAAACTGGCTCTTTTCGGGCAATGATGACCTTACCGGCTCGAAATGGAAGGATTCCTTGCTCGGTCTGGGAGGCAATGACACGATCCGTGGCGGCGATGGCAATGATACCGCTGAAGGCGGCGCCGGGGCGGATGTGCTCTACGGCGACAGAGGCTATGACCGGCTTCTGGGCCAGGATGGCAATGACAAACTCTATGGCGGTGCCGGTAACGACAATCTGCTGGGCGGCGTTGGGAAGGATAAACTCTACGGCGAGGGTGGTCATGACCTGCTTCAGGGGGAGGGTGGTAACGACACACTCTCGGGCGCGCATGGTGAGGATACGCTCTTGGGCGGCGCAGGGAATGACTCGCTCTCCGGGGAGGGCGGGAATGACCAACTGAATGGGGACGGGGGCAACGACCGTCTCAGCGGCGGAGCCGGAGCGGACCAGTTCGTCTTTACCGGCAATCCAGTTCGTCTTTACCGGCAATCACGGCAAGGACGTGATCACCGACATGACCAGGGAAGACAGTATCTATCTCGATGCCAGCTATTTCGACGGCATGAAGAATGGTGCCGAGGTTCTGGATGCCTATGCCCGCGTGGCGGGCCGCATTACCTATATCGAGTTCGGCGAGGACTCGATCCAGATCAATAATTGGACCGATCTGAAAGCGCTCGCCGGACTATTGCACAGCGCCGAAGATTTGCTTTGAGTCCGGCCCCACGTGCTGACAGGGAGCTGTGTTTACAGCTCTTTTGTCTGTCACAAGTAAACGCGCCCGACTCGGGTCGCTGGTTGCGCTTTATTCGGAAAATACTCCCGCAGGGCGGGGGAGGCAGGCAGCCTGCGCCGCCCGTCACCCGAACCAGGGCGCGAGATTGGCGCGCACCCGTTCCAGCACCGTGGCGCCGGAGGTATCGGGCACGAAGCTGGTGCCGGTAATCGCCTCATAGGCCCGGACATAGACCTGCGATGTCTGCGCGATCATCTCCGCCGGGATCTCCGGGATCGGATCGCGGTAGGGATCGCATCGCGCCGCCACCCAGGCGCGGATCACGTCCTTGTCGAAGCTTGGCGGCCGACTGCCTGCGGCAAGCGCCGCCTCATAGCCATCGGCGAGCCAGTAGCGGCTGGAATCCGGAGTGTGGATCTCATCGGCGATCAGGATATTGCCGGCCAGATCCAGCCCGAATTCGTATTTCGTGTCGACGAGGATCAGCCCGCGCTCCGCCGCCAGTCGCTGCCCCCGCGTGAAAAGCGCCAGAGCCTTGGCCGAGACCTCCTCCCATTGTGCCGCCGTCAGCAGGTGCTGTCCGACGATCCCGGTTGCGGTCAGTGGCTCATCATGGCCGCCGTCGAAGGCCTTGGAGGTCGGCGTGATGATCGGGGCGGGCAGGACTTCGTTGTCGCGCAACCCCTCGGGCAGGCGATGGCCATACATCTCGCGCTGGCCCTGCTTGTAAAGCGTCAGGATCGACGTGCCGGTGGTGCCCGCCAGATAGCCGCGCACCACCACCTCGACCGGGAGGATCCGGAGCCGCCGGCCAATCACCACATTCGGGTCGGGATAGGCCAGCACATGGTTGCCGCAGATATCGCCCGTCCGGTCGAACCACCAGCGCGCCACCTGGGTCAGCACCTGCCCCTTGAACGGGATGGCGGCAAGGATGCGGTCGAACGCCGAGATCCGGTCGGAGGAGATCAGGATGCGCCGTCCCTCCGGTGCCTCGGGCGAGGGCGGCAGGTCATAGCAGTCGCGCACCTTGCCGTAATAGGGATCGGGCAGTTCCGCGATATGGGCTTCGGTCAGGACGCGCATCGGCTTCTCCGCTTGGGGATGCCCCGGCTATCGCGCGTGGTCCGGCGCGTGTCAATGTGCGGGCGAGATGGTCCGCTTGCCGGGGTGGATCGGCGCTCGGGAGTTCCGGCAGGAGGGCGTGAAGATGTCGCATCGTGCATCGGCTCGGCCCAAGCGACTCGTGTGAGCCCTTCTCCCGCCCGGAACAAGGCGCGTAAGCGCCGCCGGGCCGCGTCCGACCGCCCACACGGGCAGGCGCTTTGTCACCACCGGCGCGGGGATCAATCCTAGGTGTGATTGCGCCATAATGTGCAGACCTCGACCGTCACAGCACCCACCCGCGGTCGGGTGCTGCCCTCTGTCATGTCGGGATGAGGGCCGAGGTGGTCGGTCGCCCGGTCTTTGATACCTGATACAGCGGCAAGGCTGCACCTGGGGGAGCGTGGTGGCGCGTGCCACGCCTGTTCCGGGTCGGGATGAGATTATATGCGGGGCAGGGGGAAATGATGACGGCTTTCCGCGAAGCACTTATCGCTGCCCCGGGGCCCTGATTGCTGTTCCGCCCGGCCCATCAGAACCGCCGGCGCAGCGCGCTGGGGGGCACCCCGAAGGCTCGGGCGAAGGCGCGGCTCAGGGTGGCGGCGCCCGAGAAGCCGGTGCGCAGCGCGATCTCGGCCAGCGGATGGCGGGTGTCGCTCAGCAGCCGCCGCGCCGCCTGAAGCCGCAGGCTGAGCGCATAGGCGGCAGGGGTAAGGCCGAGATTGGCGCGAAAGAGTTGTTCCAGCCGGCGCGGCGAAAGATGCAGCACAGCGGCGGTCTCCGCCACAGGCTCCGGTGTCTCCAGCCGTGCTTCCATCCGGGCGATGGCGGCGGCGACGCGCGGGTCCAGCCTCGGATCGGGGCGGGTTGTGGTCACCTGCGGCTCCTGCCCGGGCCGCGGTGTGGTGACGAAACTTGCCGCGACCTGAAGCGCCGTCGCCACGCCGTGGCGGCTGCGGATCAGGTGCAGCATCAGGTCGCTTGCCGGTGCCGCGCCGCCGGCGGTGAAATAGCGCCCCGACAGCACGAAACGGTCGGGCAGCACCTCGATATCGGGGAAAGACGCCGCGAAATCCTCCAGATCCTCCCAATGCACGGTGGCGCGCTGGCCATCGAGCAGCCCCGCCCGCGCCAACACCCAGCTTCCCGCATCGATGCCGCCGATGGCGTGAAAGCGCGGCGCGAGCCGGCGCAGGTCGCGCAGAAGCGGCTTGGTCGCCACTTCCGACTGGCGATAGCCAGCGATCACCACCAGCGCGTCCGCCCCCTCGGCCCCGGCCAGCGGCCCGGAGGAGGGCAGTTCGATCCCGCAGGTCAGCGGCACCGGGGCGCCGCCGGGAGAGACCACACGCCAGCGATAGGCCTCGTGCCCCAGGTGCCGGTTGGCCGCGCGCAGCGGGTCGAGCGTCGAGGCAACCTCCAGGATCGAGGCATGGGGCAATACCAGCAGCGCCATGGTGAGCGGCTGCTGCGACTGGGCGAAGATTGTTGCGGATTTTGCCATATTGATTTCGTAAAACGCAAAGCAATCCGCTGCAAGCCGGATAGATTGCATCGCAACAGAAGGAGGTCCGCCGAATGCCCTTGGCCATGAACCGCGAAGTCTTCATCACCTGCGCTGTGACCGGATCGGGCGGCACGCAGGACAAATCCCCCCATGTGCCGCGCAGCCCGGCGCAGATCGCCGAAAGCGCCATCGCGGCGGCCAAAGCCGGTGCGGCAGTGGTGCATTGCCACGTGCGCGACCCGGAAAGCGGCAAGCCCTCGCGCGATCCGGCGCTTTACCGCGAACTGACTGAGCGCATCCGCGATTCGGCAACCGATGTGGTGCTGAACCTGACTGCCGGGATGGGCGGCGATCTGCTGTTCGACGGCACCGAAAACATGAACCGCATGTCGCCGCGCTCCGACATGGCGGGTGCTGCGGCCCGGGTGGCGCATGTCGTCGAATGCCGGCCCGAGATCTGCACCCTCGATTGCGGCACGATGAACTTTGCCGAGGCCGATTACGTCATGGTCAACACCCCCGGCATGCTGCGCGACATGGCGAGCCGCATGATCGCCGCTGGGGTGCGGATCGAGATCGAGGCTTTCGATACCGGCCATCTGTGGTTCGCAAAGCAACTGGCGTCCGAGGGTACCATTCCGGATCCCGTGCTGGTGCAGCTTTGCATGGGCGTGCCATGGGGCGCGCCGGACGACCTCAACACTTTCCTTGCGATGGTGAACAACGTCCCCGCCGACTGGCACTGGAGCGCGTTCAGCATCGGTCGCAATCAGATGGCCTATGCCGCCGCCGCGGTGCTGGCGGGCGGCAATGTGCGGGTGGGGCTTGAAGACAATCTCTGGCTCGACAAGGGCGTGCTCGCCACCAATGCGCAACTGGTGGAGCGCGCGGCCTCGATCATCATCAATATGGGCGCGCGGCTTCTGACCCCGGCCGAGGTGCGGGCCAAGCTGAAGCTCGAAAAACGCGCACCGCTGGCGAAGTGAAGTGAGGGCATGATGGCACGGAAAGCAGCAATCATCGGCGGTGGGGTCATTGGCGGCGGCTGGGCCGCGCGCTTCCTGCTCAATGGCTGGGATGTGGCGGTGTTCGACCCTGACCCCGAGGCCGAACGCAAGATCGGCGAGGTGTTGGCCAATGCCCGCGCAGCACTTCCGGCTCTGTCGGATGTGCCGATGCCGGCGGAAGGCAGGCTCAGCTTCGCCGGCACCATGTCCGAGGCGGTCGAGGGCGCGGACTACGTTCAGGAAAGCGTGAGCGAGCGGCTCGACCTCAAGCACCGCGTCTTCGCCCAGATTCAGCAGGCGGTGCCGGGGGTGCTGATCGGCTCCTCCACCTCGGGTTTCAAGCCGAGTGAGTTGCAGCAGAACGCGACCGCGCCGGAGATGATCTTCGTCGCCCACCCCTTCAATCCGGTCTACCTTCTGCCCCTCGCCGAAGTGGTGCCGAGCGAGAGGAACCAGCCCGAAGCTATTGAACGTGCCAAGGAAATCCTGCGCGAGATCGGCATGTTCCCGCTGCATGTGCGCAAGGAGATCGACGCCCATATCGCTGACCGCTTCCTTGAGGCGGTGTGGCGCGAGGCGCTCTGGCTGGTGAAGGACGGCGTCGCCACCACCGAGGAGATCGACGAGGCGATCCGCATGGGCTTCGGCCTGCGCTGGGGGCAGATGGGCCTGTTCGAGACCTATCGCGTCGCCGGTGGCGAGGCCGGCATGAAGCATTTCATGGCGCAGTTCGGCCCCTGCCTGCAATGGCCCTGGACCAGGCTCACCGACGTGCCGGAGTTCAACGATGAGTTGGTGGACCTGATCGCCGGCCAGTCCGATGCGCAATCCGGCCACCATACCATCCGCGAGCTGGAGCGTATCCGCGACAGCAATCTCATCGGCTTCCTGCGCGCGCTGAAGGAGCGCAACTGGGGCGCCGGCCGCGTGCTGTGCGAACATGACGAACGCCGCCGCACCGCTTTCCACGAGGGCGGGGCCGCAGGCGCGCCGCTGGTCACCGCGCAGATGCAGGTGCTGCCCGGCTGGATCGACTATAACGGCCATATGACCGAAAGCCGTTATCTCTTCGCGGCCTCCGAAAGCTCGGATGCTTTCCTGCGGCTGATCGGAGCAGGCATGGACTATGTGGCGGCGGGCCACAGCTACTATACCGCCGAAAGCCACATCATGCATCTGGGTGAATGCAAGCTGGGCGACCGGCTGAGCGGCTCGGTGCAGGTACTCGGCGCCGACGAGAAACGGCTGCACGTCTTCACCCGCATCCTGCGCGGTGAAGAGGTGGTGGCGAGCATCGAGCAGATGCTGCTTCATGTCGACATGAAGGCAGGCAAGACCTGCAAGGCGGCGCCCGAGGTGCTCGCCCGCCTGATGCCGATTGCGGATGCGCACAAGTCCCTGCCGCATCCCGAAGCGGCGGGCCGCTTCGTCGGCCAGAGGAAGGGCTAAGCCATGCATTTCGGATTGACCGACGAACAGCGGATGATCGTCGAGACCACACGCGCCTTCGTAGAAAACGAACTCTACCCGCATGAGGCCGAGGTGGAGCGGACAGGCCATCTGCGCATGGAGCTGATCCGAGAGATTCAGGCCAAGGCCATCGAGGCCGGGCTTTACGCCGCCAACATGCCCGAAGAGGTCGGCGGTGCCGGCCTCGATACCCTGTCCTGGCTGCTTTACGAACGCGAGCTTGGCCGGGCGAATTACGCGCTGCACTGGACCTGCGTGGCGCGGCCTTCGAACATCCTGTTGGCCGGCACGGCGGAGCAGCGCGAGAAATACCTCTTTCCCTGCATCCGCGGCGAGAAGTGGGATTGCCTCGCCATGACCGAACCCGGCGCGGGGTCGGATCTGCGCGGCATGACGGCAAGTGCGAAACGAGAGCGCGGCGACTGGGTGCTGAACGGCACCAAGCATTTCATCAGCCATGCCGACATCGCCGATTTCTCCATCGTCTTCATGGCGACGGGGGAGGAGGAGACGCCGCGCGGCCGCAAGAAGCTGATCACCGCCTTCTTCGTAGACAAGGGCACTCCGGGATTCAGCGTGCGTGACGGCTACCGCAATGTGAGCCATCGCGGCTATACCAACGCGGTGCTCGAATTCGACGATTGCCGCCTGTCCGACGCACAGGTGCTGGGCGAGGTCCACAAGGGCTTCGAAGTGGCGAATACCTGGCTCGGCGCCACCCGGTTGCAGGTCGCCTCCACCTGCCTTGGCCGTGCCGAGCGCGCGCTTGGCCACGCAATCTCCTACGCGGCGGAGCGCAGGCAGTTCGGCCAGCAGATCGGCAAGTTCCAGGGCGTCAGCTTCAAGCTCGCCGATATGGCGATGGAGCTGAAGGCGGCGGAACTGCTGACCTGGGAAGCCGCCTGGAAATTCGATCAGGGCACGGTGAGCGAGGCGGACATGTCGATGGCCAAGCTGAAGGCAACCGAAGTGCTCGCCATGGTCGCCGACGAGGCGATCCAGATCCATGGCGGCATGGGGCTGATGGACGAATTGCCGCTGGAGCGCATCTGGCGCGATGCCCGTGTGGAGCGGATCTGGGAGGGCACCTCAGAGATCCAGCGCCACATCATCAGCCGCGAATTGCTGCGCGCGGTTGGGGGATGAAGCCGGGCAGGGGGGCTGTCTGCCCCCCTCGGCGCGTCCCGCGCCTCACCCCCCGAGGATATTTTTGAACAGATGAATAACGCGATGTTAACCGAATCGCATCATCCTGATCTGGCGGAACAGGCGGGGACGCCGATGGCCGTAACAGGTGAAGATTCCCTGCCTCCTTGGCTGGAGGCAGGGCGTCTTTCTTTCTCATTCATCTGTTCAAAAATATCCTCGGGGGGAGGCCCCGCAGGGGCCGTGGGGGGCGGAAAGCCCCCTGTCGAGTCCTCATTGCCGCTCACGGCATCCGGTGTCGTGGTCGGGCCGGGGGAACGGCTCCCTGTTAATCAGTCTTCACCGTTGCATTCGCGCGTTTGGCCCTTGCGTCCGGCGCGGCCGGAGGTTGCGCCTCGCTCGAGGGGTGCGGGAACTGTCCGGGCCGGGCGTAGCAGCCGGTTTACAGGCGCCGGCGAGCAGAGCAGTGGCGATCCGCTATTGCAGAATACAAAGCGGATGCTGTGCTTTGGGCGACCGGCCGGACCGGGTCGGGGACTTGCTGTTCCTGCCTGGGGACCGCTGGGGTGAGGGCGCGGCATTGTTGGATCCCGGGCTGGGCTTCTCCGGCCGCTGGACTTTGAAGGAGGACCGGGCATGAAAGATCTGGGGCGTTTGTTGCGGCCGCGATCCCTGGCGGTGTTGGGGTCGGGCTGGGCGGAGAACGTCATTGCGCAATGTCGCCGGATGGGCTTTGATGGGCCGATTTGGCCGGTGCATCCGAAGCGCGACAGCGTGGGGGGGCTGAGGGCCTATGCCTCGCTTGCCGATCTGCCGGGAGCACCGGATGCGAGTTTTGTCGGCGTCAACCGCCATGCCACGGTGGAGGTGATCCGCGAACTGGCCGCGATGGGGGCGGGCGGCGCGATCTGTTTTGCCGCCGGCTGGACCGAGGCGGGCGAGGCGGGGCTGCAGGCTGAACTGGTCGCGGCGGCGGGGAATATGCCGATCCTCGGGCCGAACTGCTATGGTGTCATCAACTATCTCGACGGGGCGCTCCTCTGGCCCGATCAGCACGGCGGTAAGCGGGTAGAGCGTGGCGTGGCGCTTCTATCGCAAAGTTCCAACATCATTCTCAACCTGACCATGCAGGCGCGCGGGCTGCCGGTGGCCTATGTCGCTTGTCTCGGCAATGCGGCGCAGGTGGGGCTGGCGGAGTTGGCGGGGGCGCTCCTGGCCGATGAGCGGGTGACCGCGCTTGGCATGTATGTAGAGGGGATCGATGATTCGGTGGGGTTCGCCGCGCTGGCTGAGGCGGCGCGGGCTGCCGGCAAGGGAATTGTCTGCGTGAAATCCGGCAAGACCGAGGCGAGCCAAGCGGCGGCGGCGTCGCATACCGCCTCGCTGGCCGGAGGGGGGGCGGCGTCGAGCGCCTTCCTGCGGCAGGTGGGGGTGGCGGAGGTCGATGGTCTCTCGGCGCTGGTCGAGGTGCTGAAGATCTTCCACATTCATGGGCCAGGGATCGGGGCGCGGCTTTGTTCGCTTTCCTGTTCGGGAGGCGAGGCAGGGCTGGTGGCCGATCTCGCGGCACCTGCCGGGATCGCGTTTCCGCCGGTGCCCGATGCGCAGGCGGCACGGCTGGGAGAGATCCTCGGGCCGATCGTGCATATCTCCAATCCACTGGATTACCACACCTTCATCTGGGGTGACGGGCCGCGCACCACCGATGTCTTCACCACCATGCTCAGCGCCTATGATGCGGGAATCTTCCTCATCGACCCGCCGCGCCCGGACCGTTGCGATCCGGCAAGCTTCGAGCCGGCGGTGGATGCCATTGTCGCGGCGCAGGAGGCGACGGGCAAGCCGGCTTTTCCGGTCTCGTCCCTGCCCGAGAATTTCGACGAGCCCCGGGCCGAGGCGCTGATGGCGCGTGGCGTAGTGCCGCTGATGGGGATGGAGACGGCGCTGGATGCGCTGAAGGCGGCGCAAGTTGCGCCGGGTCGGGCGGGCTGGCGTCCGCTGGCAGCGCTGACCGCGCGCGAAACGCGACTCCTGGACGAGGCTGAGGGCAAGGCGTTGCTCGCCGGGGCCGGGGTCGCCGTGCCACGGGCGATTTCGGCGCCGGTGCTGGAGGACCTGGACATCGCGGGCCTCACGCCGCCCTTCGCGCTGAAGGGGCTGGGGTTTGCGCACAAGACCGAAGCTGGAGCGGTGCGATTGGGTCTGACCTCGCTTGCGGGGCAGGCAGCGATGGCCGGTGCCACCGGCTATCTGCTGGAAGAGATGGTGACAGGCGTGGTGGCGGAGATGCTCCTCGGCCTCCGGCGCGATCCGGTCTATGGTGTGACGTTGACACTGGGCATGGGGGGCATCACGGCGGAGGTGCTGGCCGATACCGTTACACTCGTCTGGCCGGTGACGGAAGACGAGGTTCTGTCGGCGCTGCGGCGCCTGCGGCTCTGGCCGCTGCTCGACGGCTATCGCGGGCGGACCAGGGCGGATGTGGCGGCGCTTGCCGCCGTTGCGGTGCGGTTGGGGGCGGTCATGGCTGCCGACCCGGCGTTGGAAGAGATCGAGATCAACCCGGTGCTGCTGCGCGAAAGCGGAGCGGTGGCGGTGGATGCCCTGGTGAGGAGGACGGAATGACCGAGATGAAGATGCTGACCGAAGGCCCGCTGCGTACCCGGCGCGAAGGGGGGATCCTCGAGGTGACGCTGGACCGGCCGAAGGCTAATTCCATCGACCTTGCGACGAGCCGGATCATGGGCCTCGCCTTCCGCGCCTTCCGTGATGATGACAGCCTGCGGGTGGCGATCCTGCGCAGCGAGGGTGAGAAGTTCTTCTGCCCCGGCTGGGATCTGAAGGCTGCCGCCGGCGGTGACGCGGTGGATGGCGACTACGGCGTGGGCGGCTTCGGCGGTCTGCAGGAATTGCCGAACCTGAACAAGCCGGTGATCTGCGCCGTGCAGGGCATCTGCTGTGGCGGTGGGCTGGAACTGGCGCTTTCCTGCGACCTGATCCTCGCCTCGAGCCGCGCCACCTTCGCGCTGCCCGAGATCCGTTCGGGCACGGTGGCGGATGCCGCCTCGATCAAGCTGCCCAAGCGCATCCCCTATCACGTGGCGATGGATCTTCTGCTCACCGGCCGGTGGTTCGGTGCCGATGAGGCGCTGCGCTGGGGCCTGCTGCGCGAGATCACCACGCCTGAGGAGTTGCTGCCCAAGGCGTGGGACCTGGCGCGGATGCTGGAATCCGGTCCGCCGCTCGTGTTCGCCGCCATCAAGGAAGTGGTGCGCGAGGCCGAGGACATGCGCTTTCAGGATGCGCTGAACCGGGTCACGAAGCGGCAACTTGCCACCGTCGACAGGCTTTATGGCAGCGAGGACCAACTGGAAGGCGCTCGCGCCTTCGCCGAGAAGCGCGATCCTATCTGGAAGGGACGCTGAGGCGAGGGTATGTGAAAGCAGGGGCGGGCGAAGGGGGGGGGGGGGGGGGGGGGGCCCGCGCAAGCCGGGGGAGGTGCAGCCACACCCCCCTCGAATAAAATAAAAAATAGATAAATAGAAAAACAAG
>JAIRJX010000307.1 GCA_031260425.1 Gemmobacter sp. | reverse complement strand
CGCCTGATCGGCGGTGCGGCATGAGCGCGCTGCTGGACCATATCCAGACGCAGGCCGGGCGGGCCGCCCTGCTGGCCCGCATCATAGCCTTGCTCAACACGGCAATAACCCATCCCGAGCTGCGCGACCTCTGCATGCAGCTTGTCGATGCCGGGCAGAAAATCGCCTCCGATCTGGAAGACAAGTTGCAGGACGTGAACCTGCCCAAGGGGGATGCGGCATGAACCGGAGGGACTTGCTCACCGCCGCGCCTGCGGCAGGCTTTGCGGCGCTCGTCGGCTGCACAGCGCCGGTCGAGGCGATGGCCGAAACGCCGGTCTATCGCGCCTTCTGTCATTGGCGCGACCTGAAAGCGCAGTGGGACGCCGCTATCGCGCGCGGATACAGCGATGTCGGATGATGCGCTGCGGGCCGGGGTGGAGATGCCGCTATCGTGCGCGGATGCAGCGACGACGAAGGCGATCACCGGTGACGAGGATTACAGGGAGGACGACAGGGGATGTGAGCAAATTTGCTTACACCTACACCGATGCTTGCCCCCTCATGCGCTGGAACCAAGCCTGTTCTGTTCTCACCCCATATCAACCAAGCGCGCGCCGAAAGGTGGACTGACGGGGGGGGGCCAAGAAAGACGAAAGCCGCACAGCCCATTGGGAATGCACGGCTTTCCGCGAAATATTGGTGCCCAGAAGAGGACTCGAACCTCCACGCCTTGCGGCACTGGTACCTGAAACCAGCGCGTCTACCAATTCCGCCATCTGGGCGATGTCGTGGGCGGTATCTACGGCGGTGCATCGGGGGTGTCAACAGGCCCCAGCCAAAAATCTGAGCGGTATTTGCACCTTGTTCGGTTCCGGCCTTGAAGCTATTCAGACAGGGTATTTTGCACCACTACCTGACGGGAAGGGCTCGCAGATGAGCAAGCTGGTCACGATCTACGGCGGTTCCGGTTTCGTGGGGCGCTATGTCGCCCAGCGCATGGCGAAAGAGGGCTGGCGCGTGCGCGTCGCCGTCCGCCGCCCGAATGAGGCGCTTTTCGTGCGCCCCTACGGGGTGGTGGGCCAGGTGGAGCCGGTGCTTTGCAACATCCGCGACGATGCGAGCGTGCGCGCCGCCCTGCGGGGGGCCGATGCGGCAGTCAACTGCGTGGGCATCATGAACGCCGTAGGCCGGAACAGCTTCGACGCCGTGCAGGCCGAGGGCGCGGGCCGCGTCGCCCGAATGGCGGCTACCGAGGGTGTGGCGCGGCTCGTCCACCTCTCTGCCATCGGCGCCAGCAAGGACAGCCCCAGCGCCTATGCCGCCAGCAAGGCGAAGGGCGAAGAGGCGGTGCGCACTGCCTTCCCCGGCGCGGTGATCCTGCGCCCCTCGGTCATCTTCGGCCATGAGGACCGCTTCTTCAACCGCTTCGCCGCCATGACCCGCATCAGCCCGGTCCTGCCAGCTTTCGGCGCGGGCACGAAATTCCAGCCGGTGCATGTCGAGGATGTGGCAGCTGCTGCCGTTCTGGGGGTGCTCGGTCAGGCCGCACCGGAACTCTATGAGCTTGGCGGCCCGGAGGTGGCGAGCTTTGCCGAACTGATGCACGAGATGCTGAAGGTCATCCATCGTCAGCGTCTGGTGCTGCCGCTGCCGCGTATCTTGGGTCGGCTGATCGCCTTCGGTGGCGACGCCGTGCAGTCGCTGACGCTGGGACTGATCGAGAACAAGCTGCTGACCGGCGACCAGTTGCGCAACCTCTATGTGAACAATGTGGTTTCGCCGAGCGCCAGGGGCTTTGCGGATCTTGGCATCACCCCGTCGGCCATGGGTGCGGTGCTGCCCGACTATCTCTGGCCCTATCGCCCCTCCGGGCAGTATGACGCGATCACGACTTCGGCCAAGAACCTGCGCAAGGCCTGATCATGGCCGATCAATCTCTGGTAAGTGCCGCAGTTCTGGGTCTGCTGGAGGGGCTCACGGAATTCATCCCGGTTTCCTCCACCGGCCATATCCTGCTTGCCGGCCATTTCCTCGGCTTCGAAAGTGCGGGCAAGACCTTCGAGGTGGTCATCCAGTTCGGCGCAGTGCTGGCGGTGCTGTCGGTCTATGCCGCGAAGCTGTGGCAGGTGTTCTCCACCGCCCACAGCGATCCGAACTCGCGTCGCTTCATCGTGGCGATCGCGCTGGCCTTCCTGCCGGCTGCGGTAATCGGTGTGCTGGCGCATGATTTCATCAAGAAGGTGCTGTTCGAGACGCCGATGCTGATCGCGGTGAACCTGATCCTCGGCGGCATCGTGCTGCTCTGGGTCGACCGTATGGCCCTGCGACCGCGCCATGATACGGCAATGGAGGTGCCGCTGGGGACCGCGCTGAAGATCGGTTTCATCCAGTGCCTTGCGATGATCCCCGGTGTCAGCCGATCCGGCGCCACCATCGTTGGCGCAATGCTTCTTGGGGTGAGCAAGCGCGGTGCGGCAGAGTTCTCTTTCTTTCTGTCGATGCCGACCATGGCCGGCGCCTTCGCCTATGACCTGTGGAAAAACCGCGACCTGCTGGATGCAGCGGCCGTGAATCAGATCGCGGTGGGCTTCGTCATGGCGCTGATCGCTGCAATCATCGTGGTGAAGGGGCTGCTCGAATATGTCTCGCGCCATGGCTATGGTCTGTTCGGCTGGTGGCGGATCATCGTGGGTGGGGTCGCGCTGATCGCGCTTTTGCTGGGCCTTTAGGCATATATGGCAGCTATGCTGACCAAAAACATGCGAGAGATGCCGCCACTTGTGGGTGGTTTTCAAATATTTTGCAAACAAGGTAACTGATACTGACTTTTTATTTGCCGGAACGCAGAGTATCAAGGCGCATCTACCGAGTGACCGCAAGGGGGCGCCGCGATGGCCAGGGACCGAATGCTTCAATTCGTCACCGTGAAGCGTGAGATGCCCGAAAAGCGGCCCGCCGACCTGCGCGCCCAGGACTTCCACGAGATCTACCGCGCATTCGCGGCGGCCAAGGCAACGGAGCAAGCCAGCCGATGCTCGCAATGCGGGGTGCCCTATTGCCAGGCGCATTGTCCGCTGTCGAACGATATCCCCGACTGGCTGCGCATGACTGCCGAGGGCCGCCTGGAGGAAGCCTACGCGCTGAGCCAGGCCACCAACACCTTCCCCGAGATCTGCGGCCGCATCTGCCCGCAGGACCGGCTGTGCGAGGGGAATTGCGTCATCGAGCAGTCGGGCCACGGCACTGTCACCATCGGCGCGATCGAGAAATACATTACCGATACCGCCTGGGAAAATGGCTGGGTGAAGCCGGTGCGACCCACCGTCGAACGGACCGAAAGCGTCGGCATCATCGGCGCCGGCCCCGCCGGACTGGCAGCGGCCGAAGCGTTGCGTCGCAAGGGGTTTCAGGTCATAATCTATGACCGATACGACCGCGCCGGTGGCTTGCTGACCTATGGAATCCCAAGCTTCAAGCTGGAAAAGGCGGTGGTGATGCAGAGGGTGGACCAGTTGCGGCAATCCGGTGTGCGTTTCGTGATGAACTGCCGGGTGGGCGATGATCTGAGCTTCGATGCAATCCGCGGCCAACATGATGCGGTATTGATCGCTACCGGCGTCTACAAGATGCGCGATATGGACGGACCAGGCGCCGGGCAGAACGGCATTGTACAAGCACTCGACTATCTCGCCACCTCCAACCGCGCGAGCTTCGGTGACGAGGTGGAGACGTTCGACAGCGGCGCACTCAACGCGGCGGGCAGGCGGGTGGTGGTGATCGGCGGCGGCGATACGGCGATGGATTGCCTGCGCACAGCAATCCGGCAGGGCGCGGTTTCGGTAAAATGTCTCTACCGGCGCGACAGGGCCAACATGCCCGGCTCGCGGCGCGAGACCCGCAATGCCGAGGAAGAGGGGGTCGAATTCGTCTGGCTCAGCGCGCCGATGGCCTTCACCGGCGACGGACAGGTGACCGGCGTGATCGTGCAGCGCATGCGCCTCGGCGCGCCCGACGCCACCGGCCGTCAAGGCCCCGAGGCGATCGAGGGCGCCGATTACACCGAACCCGCCGATCTGGTGATCACCGCACTCGGTTTCGAGCCGGAGGATCTACCGTCGCTCTGGGGTGTGCCGGAACTGGCAGTGACCCGTTGGGGCACCATTAAGGCCGATTTCCGCACGCATCAGACCTCACTTCCAGGGGTCTTCGCGGCGGGTGACATCGTGCGCGGGGCCTCACTGGTGGTCTGGGCAATCCGCGACGGACGCGAGGCGGCGGACAGGATAGCCGACGACCTGACACAGCCCGCCCGTGTCGCGGCGGAGTGACGGTGCCGGATCACATGTCATCCGCAAAATCCGCAAAAACGGCAGTATTGTTGACCTGAAAAGGACGAGACAATGAGCGAGAGGCAGGACATCGACGCGAAGAAGAGCGCAGCAGCGCCCGCCGCCCCGCATCCCCGCCCCGCCAGGCCGGATGTCGAGATCGAGCGGGTCCGCGACGATGCGCGGCTGCGGGTCTGGCGCCATCGCGGCCGCAGCCGCCGGCTGGTGGTCTGCTTTTCCGGCCTGGGTCGCGACCATCGCCGACCGCCCCGGCTGGAATTCGCCAAGACCGCCAGCGCCTCGGGCCGTGACCATGTGCTCTATATCGCCGATCCGAACCGGAGCTGGCTGAATGCCCCCGGCCTGATCGAGGAGATCTCGGCGCTGGTCGAAGCCGAGGTGGCACGGGTGACGCCGGAACATGTCGTGGCGATGGGGCATTCGATGGGCGGCTATTCGGCGCTGGCACTGGGGGGGTTCACCCGGGTCGACGTCGCACTGGCCCTCTCGCCTCAACTGGCGGTCGATCCGGACGTAGTGCCGGAGGAACTGCGCTGGAAGGAACTGCGCGGCCGGATCGGCACCTTTCGCATCGGCGATGTCTCGGCGCTGATGCGGCCCGAGACCGAGCACTGCATCATCTTCGGCAACTATGGGCGCGAGGCAGCGCAACGGCGGCTGATACGGCTAGGGCCGAATGTGCATAGCTTCCTGCTGCCGGGGGTGCGGCACGACACGGTGCAGCGGCTCTACAAGGCCGGGCTTCTGGACGAAACGGTGCAGCTCGCCTTTGACGGTCGGCACCGTCGGCTGCGGCGGATATTGGCGGACGGGCTGGGCGCGGTGCAACTGCCATCACCCGCCAGAACAACGGAGGAGGATGCATGAAACCCGCTTTGATCACAATCCTGATGCTGACCGGGGCACCCGCCGCCGCTGGCAGCTTCACCCCGCCAGAGGGCTGTGAGACTTTCCTGACCGTGCAGTCGCGCGGCTGCAGGGTGTCGAACCACTACCGCTGCAGCACAGACCAGCCGGGCGACCAGTGGCGTGCCGATTTCGATCAGGAGGGAATGTTCTTCCTCAGCCGCGTCGACCGCGAGACGCAGTGGGTGGAGAGCTTCGAGTTCAATCCGACCGTGCGCCAGACGCTCGACCCCGGTGCCACCGATCCGGCGAGTTTCAGCGCGTTGATCGGCAGCGGTCGCGACGATTTCGACTTCCGCCTGAGCAAGGATGATGGCCAGCGTAGCCATGTTACCGGCCATGACGCGCTGACCGGCAAGAGCGTCACCATCGGCGGGGTGACGCTGGGCCAGACCGAGTTCGAGTTCACCGAGCTGGATGAGGAAGGCAACCTCCTGCGTCAGGCCCGCGGACACGAATATGTCCATCCCGAATGGCGGATGTTCTTCTCCGGCCCGTCGGAATGGTTCGACGGCGCCGACTGGCTGCCGGTCGATGGCAGCCCTATGCGGTTCAGCCAACCCGGCGAGCCGGGCTTTGCCGCAACCCAGCCGATCTTCGAATGTGGTGCGCTGATGTCGCAGGGCCCGCTCGACCGCCTGATGCAACAGGTGCGCCATGAGCAGTGAACGGAGGGGCCACTGCCTGTGCGGCGCGGTGCGGATCGTGGTGCGCGACCCCGGCCATGAGCTTGTCGCATGCCATTGCACGATGTGCCGGCGCTGGACCGGCTCGGCGCTGGTTTCGCTTCCCGTGCCGGAGGAGGCAATGGCCATCGAGGGCGGCGGGAACGTGCGCAGCTACGCCTCGTCGGAATTTGCAGAGCGCTGCTTCTGCGGCACCTGCGGCACGCCGCTTTGGTATCGGCTGACGGCGCCGGCTGCGCCGCGCGACTATTACATCACCGCCGGGCTGCTTGATGATCTGTCCGGTATCCGGCTGACCGGAGAAATCTATGTCGACACAAGGACCGATGCCTTCGCCTATGTCGGCCCGCTCCACCAGATGACGGAAGCCGAGGTTCTGGCGAGCCTTGCCAGCCCGCAGGAGTGAGCCATGACGGCCTATGATGATGACGCCTGGGTGAGAGCCGAGGAGACCAAGCGCCGCTTTATGAGCGAGAACGGCCTCTGGCGAGAGGAGGACGAGCATTCCTCCTGCGGGGTGGGGCTTGTCGTCTCGATCTCGGGCAAACCCGGCCGCAGGGTGGTGGAGGCCGGGCTCGACGCCTTGCGCGCGATCTGGCACCGCGGCGCGGTGGATGCCGATGGCAAGACCGGCGACGGTGCCGGCATTCATGTGCAGATCCCGGTGAAGTTCTTCTACGATCAGGTCCGCCGCACCGGGCACGAGCCGGATCCGAAGAAGCTGATCGCGGTGGGTCAGGTCTTCCTGCCACGCACCGATTTTGCCGCGCAGGAGAGCTGCCGCACCATCGTGGAGACCGAGGTGCTGCGCATGGGCCACTACATCTACGGGTGGCGGCATGTACCGGTGGATACTTCGGTGCTGGGCGACAAGGCCAATGCGACACGGCCCGAGATCGAGCAGATCCTGATCCGCTGCGAAAAGGATATCGGCCACGAACAGTTCGAGCGCGAGCTTTACATCATCCGCCGCCGGATCGAGAAGGCGGCGACCGCTGCCGGTATCGCTGGCTGCTACCTGTGCAGCCTGTCCTGCCGCTCGATCATCTACAAGGGGATGATGCTGGCCGAGCAGGTAAGCGTCTTCTACCCCGACCTTCAGGACGAACGCTTTGAGTCGGCTTTCGCCATCTATCACCAGCGCTACAGCACCAATACCTTCCCGCAATGGTGGCTGGCGCAGCCCTTCCGCATGTTGGCCCATAATGGCGAGATCAACACACTGAAGGGCAACATGAACTGGATGCGCAGCCATGAGATCCGCATGTCGTCCGATGCCTTCGGCGAAATGGCCGGAGACATCAAGCCGATCATCCCTGGCGGCACCTCCGATTCCGGCGCGCTGGATGCGGTGTTCGAGGTTCTGGTGCGATCGGGCCGCCCGGCCCCTATGGCAAAGACCATGCTGGTGCCCGAAGCCTGGAGCAAATCCACCACCGACATGCCGCAGGCCTGGGCGGACATGTATGCCTATTGCAATGCGGTGATGGAGCCGTGGGACGGCCCCGCCGCCCTCGCCATGACCGACGGCCGCTGGGTCTGCGGCGGGCTCGACCGCAACGGCCTGCGCCCCATGCGCTATGTGGTGACCGGCGACGGATTGCTGATCGCGGGATCGGAGGCCGGCATGGTGCCGGTGGACGAGGCCACCATCCGCGAGAAGGGCGCGCTTGGCCCCGGCCAGATGATCGCAGTCGACACGAGGGAGGGCAAGCTCTACCACGACGCGGCGATCAAGGACAGGCTCGCCGCCGCACAGCCCTATGGCGAATGGATCGAAAAGGTCGTCGATCTGGACTCCATGCTGCGCGACATCCCCGAGATTCAGACCTTCACGGGCGCGGAACTGCGCCGCCGCCAGATCGCCGCCGGCTATTCGGTAGAGGAACTGGAGCAGGTGCTGGCGCCGATGGCCGAGGACGGCAAGGAGATGATCGCCTCCATGGGCGACGACACACCGGTTGCGGTGCTGTCGAAGCAATACCGCCCGCTGAGTCATTTCTTCCGGCAGAACTTCAGCCAGGTCACCAACCCGCCCATCGACTCGCTGCGCGAGACACGGGTGATGAGCCTCAAGACCCGCTTCGGCAACCTCAAGAACGTGCTGGACGAGAACAGCGGCCAGACCGAGATCCTCGTGCTGGAAAGCCCGTTCATCGCCAATGCCGAATATAGTGCCATGCTAGGGCATTTCGGCGATCAGGTGGCGGTGATCGACTGCACCTTCCCGGCAGATGCGGGCCAGGAAGCGCTGCGGCTGGGCATCGAGCGCATCCGTTCGGAGGCCGAGGACGCCGTACGCTCAGGTGCCGCGCATCTGGTGCTGACCGACGAGCGGCAGGGGCCGGAGCGCATCGCCATGCCGATGATCCTTGCAACCTCTGCCGTGCATGGCTGGCTGACTAGGAAAGGGTTGCGCACCTTCACTTCGCTCAACGTGCGGGCGGCGGAATGTATCGACCCGCATTATGTGGCGGTGCTGATAGGTTCCGGCGCGACCACGGTAAACCCCTATCTCGCGCAGGACAGTGTCGCCGACCGTATCGGGCGCGGGTTGCTGGAAGGCAGCCTGACCGACGCGATGCGCCGCTATCGCGAGGCCATCGACGCGGGGCTCTTGAAGATCATGGCCAAGATGGGGATCTCGGTCGTCTCGTCCTATCGCGGCGGGCTGAACTTCGAGGCAGTAGGGCTTTCGCGCGCCATGGTGGCCGAGTATTTCCCGGGGATGCAAAGCCGCATCTCGGGGATCGGTCTGCACGGCATCCAGCACAAGCTGGAGGAAATCCACGCAAAAGGCTGGCGAAGCGGTAGCGACGTGTTGCCTATAGGCGGCTTTTACAAGGCGCGGCGCAGTGGCGAGAAACACGCTTGGGAAGCGCAGACCATGCACCTGTTGCAAACGGCCTGCGACCGGGCGAGCCATGACATCTGGAAGCAGTACAGCGCGGCGATGCGGGCCAATCCGCCGATCCATATCCGCGATCTGCTCGACATCAAGCCGCTCGGCAGGCCGGTGCCGATCGAGGAGGTGGAGAGCATCACCTCGATCCGCAAGCGTTTCGTCACCCCGGGGATGAGCCTTGGCGCGCTGTCGCCCGAAGCACATATGACGCTGAACATCGCGATGAACCGGATCGGCGCCAAGTCCGATTCCGGCGAGGGCGGCGAGGATCCGGCGCACCGGCACCCCTTCCCCAACGGCGACAATCCCTGCGCCAAGATCAAGCAGGTGGCGTCGGGGAGGTTCGGGGTGACGGCGGAATACCTCAATGCCTGCGAAGAACTTGAAATCAAGGTGGCGCAGGGCGCCAAGCCCGGCGAGGGCGGCCAGCTTCCCGGTGTGAAGGTGACGGAACTCATCGCCCGGCTGCGGCACGCCACGAAGGGTGTGACGCTGATTTCACCACCGCCGCATCACGACATCTACTCCATCGAGGATCTGGCACAGCTCATCTATGACCTGAAACAGATCAACCCGCGCTGCAAGGTGACGGTGAAGCTGGTCTCTGCCTCCGGTGTTGGCACCATCGCCGCGGGGGTGGCCAAGGCGAAGGCCGATATCATCCTTGTCTCCGGGCATAATGGCGGCACCGGCGCCTCGCCCGGCACCTCGATCAAACATGCCGGCCTGCCATGGGAGATGGGCCTGACCGAGGCGCATCAGGTGCTGACCATGAACAACCTGCGCGAGCGGGTGACGCTGCGCACCGATGGCGGCCTGCGCACCGGGCGAGACGTGGTGATCGCCGCCATGCTCGGGGCCGAGGAATACGGGATCGGCACCGCAGCACTGATCGCCATGGGTTGCATCATGGTGCGGCAATGCCAGTCGAACACCTGCCCGGTGGGGGTCTGCACCCAGAACCCCGACCTGCGCCAAAGGTTCACCGGCTCTGCCGACAAGGTGGTGAACCTCATCACCTTCTACGCCCAGGAAGTGCGCGGGATCCTCGCCTCCATCGGAGCACGGACGATGGACGAGATCATCGGCCGGCCCGATCTGCTGACCCAGGTCAGCCGCGGCCATGCCGATCTCGACGATCTCGACCTCAATCCGCTGCTCATCACGGTCGACGGGGCGAGCCGTATCACCTACGACCGCTCGAAGCCGCGTAACGCAGTGCCGGACACGCTGGACGCGGAAATCGTCAGGGACGGCGCGCGTTTCTTCGAAGAGGGCGAGAAGATGCAGCTTTCCTACGCCGTCAGGAACACGCAGCGCACCATCGGCACCCGCTCGTCGAGCCATATCCTGCGCAGGTTCGGGATGCGCAACAACCTGCAACCCGATCATCTGACAGTGAAGCTTGCAGGTAATGCCGGACAATCGCTTGGTGCCTTCGCGGTGAACGGACTGAAGATCGAGCTGCAGGGCGATGCCAACGACTATGTCGGCAAGGGGCTTTCGGGCGGCACGATCGTGGTGCGGCCGCAGATGTCCTCGCCGCTGATCGCCGACCAGAACACCATCATCGGCAATACCGTGCTTTATGGCGCAACCGATGGCTTCCTGTTCGCCGCCGGACGCGCCGGCGAACGCTTCGCGGTGCGCAATTCGGGGGCAGTGGTGGTGGTGGAGGGCTGCGGCTCCAACGGCTGCGAATATATGACCGGCGGTGTTGCGGTGATCCTTGGCCGGATCGGCGCGAATTTCGGTGCCGGGATGACCGGAGGGATGGCCTATCTCTACGATCCCGACGGCATGGCCGAGGATTTCATGACCCTGGAAAGCCTCGTCACCTGCGCCGTCAACCATCCGCATTGGGAGGCGCAACTGAAGACACTGATCGAACGCCACACGGCCGAGACCGGAAGCCAGAAAGCGCAGCGTATCCTTTCGAACTGGTTGGGCGAGCGGGCGAACTTCCTTCAGGTCTGTCCGAAGGAAATGCTGACGCATCTGCCCTATCCGCTATCGGACGAGGCGGCGAAGATGCTGGCGGAGTGATTGGGCCTCTATCGCTGGGGCGGCCCCCTGCCTCGGCGGCGGGGCTGTTTCGTGCCGGGTGCGCGCAAGCCATGCCGCAATCCGACAGCGCATCGGCTTGACCGCCGGCGCGGCTTCATGGTTTCTGGGCTGCATGGCGAAATCCACCCGAACGAAGACCCCGAACCCTGCC